>WQSB01000055.1 GCA_009788085.1 Defluviitaleaceae bacterium | reverse complement strand
CAGATTTTGAGGCGATTTTTCGCCAATTGAGGAGGTTTTGACGACGCGCACCCGAAGGTGCGTTAGGAAAACCCGACGAAAAGTGGCGGTAAAGCGGCCAAGAGATAGGCATTTGAGGTAGTGGCAACAGGCCCTAGATGATTTAGTACAAGGTTTTTTGCTCTGACGTATTATTTCCAGCATATTAATTTCTCTCCCGTCAATAATATCATTGTACCGATATAAATCGAGTACGATAACATCATCGTCGCGCAAGCGATGCCCGCAACGAAGCGTAGGTTGGATTCATTCCAACCGGAAATGAACCGGAAAGAAGTCCGGCGGCTCGCAGAGCCGGTTTCGCGAAGCGGAACTTCTGAGCAGCGGGGTTGTAGGGGCAGTGCTCCTACCTAATATGAGGGGAGTTGAACAGTTGTGTCTAGGAACAGAACAGCCGTTCCCGAGGCAAGAGCCGCGTTGGACGCTTTCAAATATGAAGTGGCTAATGAAATAGGCGTACCTCTTACAAAGGGATATAATGGCAACTTGACATCCTACCAAAACGGCTCTGTAGGCGGCTATATGGTCAAAAAAATGATTGAAGCCCAAGAGCGTCAAATGGCAGGTAAATAAATACTATAGATAATAGGGCTGTAAAGCCCGAAAAAAAGGGCTATTCTCTGAGAGATGGCCCTTTTTATTTGGGCGATTATTTTCGTGGATTCAATGAGAAACGGTAGGAGTGTTCAAAATCAACGTATAGAACACGAACCGCTTTTGCCTTTCTGGTCTTTACTTACTCGAATTTTACGTAACCCACCTGTCCCTTGGATTAGCTCGCCTCTGTCCGGTTGCTCTAAAATCATGTTTTCCAACTTGACAATGTTATCATCTGACAGGTTTAGGGCTTTCCAAATTTTATCGAAGTTTGGGAGATATACAAAAGTTCTTTTCATCTTACCATCTGCCATTATTTTATGCCTAGTATTTAGGCATGTCACTGTTTCAGCTCTAATAAAAAAAGGGCCGCCTCACGAGCGCACCCCCTGTACCCGGTTACGCTTGCGAGACGGCCCTTTTATCTTTATCTATAGCTTTAATAATATTACTTTCATCGCGGCTTGCAGCTGAATATCCTCGTCCATGTGGAGATTACCGATTTGACGGCTTAAGCTTTCTTCCATTTCTACCAGGACATGGGGGGCTATGCCTATGCCGTGGATGGATTCGCCGGCGGGGGTGAAGTATTTTGCCACCGTCATTTTTATAGCCGTGCCGTCGGAGAGATAGAACAGATTTTGCACGATGCCCTTGCCGAAGGTTTGGGTGCCTACTAAAGTGCCCGTGCCCGTGTCGCGGATTGCGCCGCTTAGGACTTCAGACGCACTCGCGCTGCGTTCGTTTATAAGCACAACCAGAGGCAGGCCAAGGTAATCGGCGGTGGAGTTATGGTAGATTCTGTGGCCGTTTACGTCCTCGGTGTAGGTGATTATCCCTTCTGGAATCAGCATGTTGGTAATACGATTTACTACGTCCAGCGAGCCGCCCGGATTGTTGCGCACGTCTATTATCAGGCCGTTCATACCGGCGGCGTACAGCTCGCTTAGGGCTTCGGTAAACTGCGTCAAAGTTACGCGGTCAAAGCCTTCTATCCGGATATAGCCTATGGCTTCCGCTTCTGTGTGTATCATTTCGTGGAACACCGTGGGAATTTCTACCCGGCGGCGGATTACGTCTACATCGAAGCGGCTGTTTTCATATGGGCGGAAAATTGTCAGCGTAACCGCCGAGTTTTCCGGGCCGCGCACCAGCCCTATTACCTCTTCCAACGAACGCCCCACAACGTCCACGCCGTCTACGCCGATAATTTTGTCACCGGGCAGAATCCCCGCCAGCGCGGCCGGCGCGCCCCGATAGGCCACCCCCACCGTTACCATCCGGTCCTCCGGGTCTACCGACACCAGCACGCCGATGCCCACGTACGCGCCTTCCATTCGCACATGGAAAGCCGCCAAAGCCGCCGAGTCAAAATACTGCGTGTACGGGTCGCCTACCCCGTACAACAAACCGCGATACATACTCTCCAGCATTTCGGCCCTGTCGAAGGGCAAAATAGAGAAGCGGTCGAGCAGCGCGTATATCTCCCGCACCTTACTGTTCGGGTCAATTCCTCCCCAGCGAACCTCGCGCTCGTATATTCTAAAACCTACAAGCCCTGTCAGCATTATTAGAATTCCTATCCCAAGCCCCAGCAAAAAGAATTTTTTGTTATTCACAGCAGCCTCCTTCATCTTAATGGGGTCTCTGACCCCAAGCGATAGGGTGTTCTCCATTATATGTAATGAAGCTCCCGCAAATTCAATTTTAACAATTTTTAGCAATTGTTTCAATAAAACTGTGAGTGCTGCGGGTGCATTTGCGGTTTGGATAGATTTACCTTAAAATAGGCACGAAGGGGGCATGAATATGAAAAAAAAGCTGCTTCTTATCTTCAACCCTAAGTCCGGTGTGCAGAAGTTTTCGCAATATTTTTTTGAGGTGGTTGACAAGTTTACGGCAGCAGGATTTCTTGTTACGACGTATCCGACTCAGTCCCCGGGCGAAGCGGGCGAGATGATAGCACACCACGCCGGTGAATATGATTACTTGGTTTGCTCCGGCGGGGACGGCACAATTAGCCAAGCTATCACCGCGCTTTTGGCTCTGGAAAAACGCCCCGCTTTTGGAATCATTCCATCCGGAACGGTGAATGACTTTGCCGTATCTCTGGGTATTCCAAGGGACGTGCTTTTGGCTGCGGATATTATCACAACGGCGACGCCTCGCCCGCTGGATATAGGGCGGTTTGGGAGCAAGCACTTTTCCTATGTGGCAGCTTTTGGCATATTTACGGATGTTTCATACTCAACGCCCCAAAATACAAAAAATTTGCTGGGCAAGCTGGCATATTTTCTGGAAGGCATAAAGCGTTTCGGCTCGGCCAAGCCCGCCCATTGCGAGGTTCTGCTGGACGACGAACCGGTAAGCGGCGAGTTTGTCCTCGGAATCATAGCTAACACTCATTCCATAGCGGGAATTAAACTGCATACCGAAATGGGCGTCCGTATGGATGACGGGCTGTTTGAGGTCATTCTGGTTAAAGAGCCTCATACCCTCAAGGACCGTCAGGAAATTATTTCGTCTCTGCTGGCCCAGGAAATAAAGACAAGCTTATTAACCATACGCAAGGCGAAAAAAATAACCGTCACCGCCTCCACCGCAATAGCCTGGACACTGGACGGCGATTTTGGCGGGGAATACGCTCAGATAACCATAGAAAATTTACATCACGCAATGGAGTTGCTTATGCCAAGCTATAGCGTTTTCAGTTGAAAACGGTGAAGTCGAGCGCGTGCCGCGACTGCGATTATTATTGTCGCAAATACATCTATTGTTATCCCGTGTTTATTTTTATTGATTTTTAGCACACCCTGTCCGGGGTGCGGTTTGACGAGAGCCTTTATTTTATTAAGCCGGTTAAATTTTTCTGACGCCATACGGCGGCTTAATCGCATCTTATCCAAAAAATGGATTATTGTGGCGGCTGTTATAATGACAGCGGTCTCTTGGTATATTAATATTACGCGCTTGTAAATTTTAATTAAAAAAACTATACTGGACGAGGCGGCTTTGCCCGACTAACTATGGCGATTTCAGTTGAAAAAGGTGAATCCGAGCGATGGATGGGCCCATTTTCAACGGAATCGTCTATAAAATGGAGTGATTTACAAAATGGACACAACAAAGATGATGGATGCAGCGTTAAATCTGGCGAATCTTGACAAAATGCCCAACGACTGCGGCATTGTAGTGCCAGGCAAGGGTATTAAAAACGTGCTTATGGGCGTTGACATGGATACGGCGGAGCTTTTGCTGGCAAAACAGCTTGGTTTTGACTGCGTCGTATCGCATCATCCCCGTAACACGCACCCCGACATGCTGGACGTACTGGATGACCATATTTTTAAGCTGGAAAAGCTGGGTGTGCCGCGCAATAAGGCTCAAAAGGCACTGGCGGCCCGCAAGGACGAGCTTTGCTATAACCAGCATGTATCCAACTCCCGCCGCAGCGAATCCGCGGCGAAGCTGCTGAAAATGCCATATATTTCACTGCACACCCCGGCAGACTTAATCGGCGAGGCCATTGTTCAGAAATTCTTGGACAAAAAATTCGCAAAAAAGCCCGAAACAAAGCTTGAGGACATTACAAAAGCCCTGGAGGGCATTGGAGAGTATAAAAATTCCACCCGCAAGCCGGTGATAAGAGTCGGAAGCAAGGACAGCTATGCGGGCAAAATATATGTACTGATGTCCGGCCTAACCGGCCCGGGTGCGTCTGTTCTAAAGGCGTATTTCGACGGCGGCGTGGGAACCCTTGTCATGATGCACATTCCCGAAAAGGACGCCAAGGATCTAAAGGAGCAAAATATCGGTAATGTAATCATAGCCGGTCATATGTCCAGCGACTCCCTGGGAATGAATGCCATCGCGGACAAATGGCGCGAAAATGGTGTAAAAGTAACCATGATGTCTGGTGTCATAGCCGGAAAATAGCATCTCCCATGTACAAAAAGGGGCCGTCTCACGAAAGCCACCGGATGCCGGGGAGACTCTCGCCAACAGCATTGGGCACCGGGGATAGGCCGGGCTCGGAAAGCCCCGTGATTGCTGCGTTTGCTTACGGACGTGTCGGCTGGGGCGACAAAGAAAGGCGGAATTCGCTTGCAGATTAATACATCTGCGTGAATTCTCGCCTTTTCTAATGTCGCCATGTGCCGCACTGTTCGCAAATTCTGCGCAATTAACGGGGCTTTCCGAGCCCGGCCTATCCCCGGTGCCCAATGCTGTTGGCGAGACGGCCCCTTTGCGCGATGACTGAACCCATTCTCGATGGAATTGTCTATAATTTGAAAAACCCAACCAACTGCTGCAGCAATTCGGCTTGGGAGTTGAGTTCCTCCGAAGCGGCGGCGGTCTCTTCGGAAACGGCAGAGTTCGATTGAACCACCTGAGAAATTTGGCTAATCCCGCTGACAACTTGCGCAATGGCTTCCGCTTGCTCTTGTGACGCGGAGGAAATAGAACTGACCACTTCCAGAACCTTGTTGGCATTTTCCACAATTGCGCCAAGGACTTCGGCGGTTGAGCGGGCAATTTCCGAACCGGAATCAACCGCGCCGGTTGAAGTGTTAATCAGGGCTGTTGTTTCGCCGGCGGCCTCTTGGCTTCTTGCCGCAAGAGAGCGGACTTCTTCGGCCACAACGGCAAAGCCCTTTCCGTGTTCACCCGCCCGCGCCGCTTCAACGGCGGCGTTAAGCGCGAGAAGGTTGGTTTGGAATGCGATGTCTTGGATTGTTCGTATAATTTTTGAGATATTGTTAGATGCGTCTTTTATTTGGTTCATTGCATCCAGTGTTTGCTGCATAGCCTCATTACCTTTGCGTGCGTTTGCGGTTGATGTATTGGATAGTTCGTTGGCTTCGCTGGCACTTTGGGCGTTGGCTTGGGTCTGCTGATTGATTAGGTCAATCGTTGAATTAAGCTCTTGCACGGAGCTCGCCTGTGTACTTGCACCGTTCGCCAAATCCATCGCACTGGCGGAAATTTGCTTCGCACCCGACAGAACCTGCTCGGATGCCGCAGAAATTTCTGACATAGTGCTATTAAGCTTTACGGAAATATTGTTCAACGAATCCTTAATGGGGACAAAATCTCCCGCAAATTCGCGTGTAATTTGTGTAGTCAAATCACCGTTTGCCATCGTCGCCAAATTTTTTGTGATTTCGGATATATATGCGGATATTTCGTTAACGGTGTTGTCAACCGCACCCAGCATACTGAAGAACACACCCTTGTAGTCTGAAAGCTCGCCGGACAACCCCGCTCCCGCAACGGCTCTGTTTATATCGTCCAAGTTAAAGTTGCCCTTTTGCATTTCGTTTAAGCACAGTTCAACGGCGCGAACAGGCTCCGCCACCGATGCCAAAAGATTGTTCAGCGTAGCAATAAGCTCAGACCAGTCGCCTTTGAATTTAGCGGGGTCAACATTTACGTCCAACTTGCCGTCGGAAGCGTTTTTCGCTAAGTATACCGTTGATTCGTAAATTTCTTTTATGTTTGAAACAACTGAGCGGACGGTTTGCGGCATCAAGTTTTTCTTTCCGGGCATATCCGCCATATTGACATTAAAATCGCCGTCGCTGATGCTGTTAAGTGTGCCCAGCATACTCATCACGTCGCTTACTTGGTGGTTCAATATTTCATTGACGCTTTCGACCATTTCCTTGAAAGAGTTGTGGTATTTGTCCGTGTTTGCTCTGTATTCCATGTCGCCTACCGTATTAAACTCGCGATTAATTTGAATCAAGTCCTGAACCATGCCGTTTATGATATCAACGAGATTGCAGACATCGGCAGTAAGCATACCCACCTCGTCCTTGCCTATGCTGGCCCTGTCAATGTTGATGCTGAGCCTGCCCATAGACACATCACCCAAGGCAGTGGCGGCTTTTTGAATGGGTTTGGAAATTGCGGTGGTTATGATATACGCGATAATAATGCCCAAAAGCACACCTGCAGCTGCCAGCACAGTAAGGACTAACATTGTGGCCGTTGTTTCCTCGGAAAGCTCGTTGCTGATATTGAGCATAAATTCCCGGGCTGTTTCGTATAAAAAAGTGTGATGCGCCGTAGCCCGTGCAATTTGTCCCGAAACCCCGTCTACAATACTTAAAGCCCCGCGTCCGTCAAGGGCTCTGGCTGTGTTTAACAAGTTTGCTACATAGTAGTTAAAATAATGATGAACCTCCGTTTCATAAGCGGCGATTGCGTTAAGCCGTATGTCCCGCTCTGCCGTGGTCAGCCTTGAATCCCGGTACAGATTGCTGCGAAACTGCGCGATAAGGTCATCAATAGCGGCACGGCTGCCCGCCAAAGCCACAACACGTCTGTCTATTTGATAATCTATATCCTCCGGGCTGGTAACATACAGCGCGGCTCGATTCAAAAGACGCCTTGAATTCACCAATTCAAGCGAAAGGTTGTTTAAAATATCCCATCGTTCCATAGGATACTCCAGTGCGTAGGTATACTCACCGTCAACATATAGTATCCTGTTTCCGCCAAATATCGCAATAGCAACTGTGATTGCCAAAACCAGAGCAAAGCCTAAAAACAGCTTGCTTCTAATTTTCATGTTTTTCATCATACTAAATCACGGCCCTTTCTGCTTCGCGCATACATTTAGATATCCGCATTATATCGGATAAATTTACTATTTCAACAATATTTATTTTCAGGAAGCGGCCGATAGTAAAGCTTGTCTAAAATTGTGGAAAAAAATGTAAAAATGCGTTTGAAATTTGTTGACTTCCAAAATATGCCAGTGTATAATGCCAACAAATGGCAATAAATTACATTATTTGGGAGGCGTACTATGAAGGACAAAAAAATTACCATTCTCATGGCAGACGACAACAAGGAGTTCTGCGACGCAATCGTCAACTATCTGGGAAAGCAGCCTGATATGGAGGTTTCCGGCGTAGCTTATGACGGGCTTGAGGCTTTTGAAAAAATCCAGCAACTTAAGCCGGATATCGCAATAATCGACGGCGTTATGCCAAAGCTGGACGGGCTGGGTGTACTGGAAAAGCTGAATTTAAGCGAGCCCCAAGGGCACGCGCCGATATGTATTATTTTGTCCGCAATCACCCAGGACAAAATCACGCAAAAAGCAATCGAGCTGGGGGCTGAGTATTACATAGCCAAGCCCTTTGACCTTGAATCGCTGGTGACCCGCATCCGCCAGCTAAAGGAGCAGCTAAAAGACCCGATTCAAAAAGGCGTAGGCGCGCGCAGCCGCCAAAACAAGGAAGTAAACCTTGAGACAAAAATCACCGGAATTCTGCACGAAATCGGCGTTCCTGCCCACATTCGCGGTTATCATTATATGCGCGAGGCCATCATGATGGCCGTGGATGATTTGGACATTCTCAACTACATCACAAAGGAGCTTTATCCGACAATTGCCAGAAAATGCAACACGACCCCCAGTCGCGTGGAGCGTGCAATCCGCCACGCAATAGAAGTCGCTTGGAACCGCGGCAAAGTGGAGGTTATCGACAGCCTTTTTGGTTACACCATTTCCAATCACAAGGGCAAGCCCACCAACAGCGAATTTATCGCCCTAATCGCGGACAGACTGCGCTTGGAGCTTAAAGCCGGCTGAAAATTCACCCATGCATAGGCCTTTGAATACAATGGAATTATAGCGAAATCGTCTACAGCACCCATTGTGGAAAGAGGTATTTTAATGCATGATATGGAAACTAACCTGATGCGGCAATTGGTACAAAGCATGGGCGGCGGAATTCCCGAAATTTCTGAAAACGCTGATTTGCCTGACATACTGCAAATGTTTAAACCCATGCTGCCGCCTCACGAGCAACGAATGGTTGACCTGATGCTAAAGCTTTCAGAAGTAAAGGCACTAATGGACGAGATTCAAAATTCAGCTTAATCAACTTTACACAAAAAAGAGCGGTCATCTTTTTCTGATAACTGCTCTTTTTCATGGCGTTTATTTCGCCCAGCGTCATTTCTGACGTTCCATATGCTCTGTGTTCTGACGGCTTGACGATAAAAGACAAATGACATTTTCTAAGACATATGTTATGCTCATTCCGGACGCAAAACAACTGGAAGGAGACATGTTTATGGCAGTAATTTTGGACGGTAAAGGGCTGGCCAAGAAAGTATTGGTTGACGTAAAATCGCGGGTTGAAAGTGCGGGGCTTTGCCCCGGATTGGCCGTGGTTATCGTGGGCGATAATGCGGCGTCGCGGGTTTACGTGAACAACAAGAAAAAGGACTGCGCCGAATGCGGCATAAAAAGCGAGGAATTCGCATTGCCGGCGGATGCGGGGGAAACACAGCTGTTGACATTGATTGCCGAGCTTAACGCACGGGCGGACATTCACGGGATTTTAGTGCAATTGCCGCTGCCGGATGGCTACAGTGAAGAAAAGGTTATTCAGGCGATTTCCCCCGAAAAAGACGTTGACGCATTCCATATGCTTAATGTAGGGCGGGTTCTTACCGGGGATTACTCCTTTTTGCCATGTACTCCTGCCGGGGTGATGGAGCTTCTTGACCATTATAATATTGACCCCAAGGGCAAGCATTGCGTCGTTGTGGGGCGTTCCAATATTGTTGGAAAGCCCATGGCCATGATGCTTCTGCACCGTCATGCCACGGTTACAATTTGCCATAGTCGCACCGTTGATTTGGCGTCGTTTACACAACAGGCGGATATTCTTGTGTGTGCTGTCGGCAAAATTGAAATGATAACCGCCGACATGGTTAAACCCGGCGCGGTGGTCATAGACGTGGGGATTCATCGCAAGGAAAGCGGCGGCCTCTGCGGCGACGTAAACTACGAGGACGTTTGCCAAAAGGCTTCTTTTATCACACCCGTACCCGGCGGCGTTGGGCCGATGACCCGGGCATTACTCATGCGCAATACACTGGCGGCCGCTGTGTCACATAAGGCCAACTAGGAAGGGGACATTTATGTCAAATGCAGTATTTTTTTGCACCTTCAATTTGAAGAGCGACGCCTCCGTGCCGGATTTTTTACTTGCGGCGGAAAAATTAAACAATGGGCATATCTCAAAACAACAAGGCTATATCTCATGGAAGCAACTGCGCGACGGTGACACTTGGGCAGATTTTGTAACTTTTGAAACAATGGAGGATGTTAAAAGCTTTGAGGCGAATTCCGCCAGCGCAGGGGAATTGGCTGCGAATTTCTTTTCCTTCATTAATTCAGGCACTGTCAAAGTGAATTATTTTACGGTTGAAAGAAGTTATTAGATGATTTGGAGAAAGGATTAAGAGACTATGGAGTTTAAGTCAGACATTCAGATTGCCCAAGAGGCGAAAATGAGCCACATCCTCAAAATTGCGGAAAAGGCGGGCATAGACGAGAAATATCTGGAGCAATACGGGAATTATAAGGCAAAAATCAACTACAGTTACTTAACGGACAATGCCGCCAAGTCGGCTGGTAAGCTGGTTTTGGTAACGGCCATCAACCCGACCCCGGCGGGCGAAGGGAAAACCACAACCACTGTCGGGCTTTCCGACGGGTTGCGCAAAATCGGCAAAAAATCCATCGTGGCCTTGCGTGAGCCCTCCCTTGGGCCAGTTTTTGGCGTAAAAGGTGGCGCGGCAGGGGGCGGATACGCCCAAGTCATTCCCATGGAGGACATAAACCTGCACTTTACGGGGGATTTTCATGCAATCACATCGGCCAATAATCTGCTGGCGGCATTGCTGGACAACCATATTCAGCAGGGGAATGAGCTAAACATCGACAACCGGAGAATCACATGGAAGCGCGTTTTAGACATGAATGACCGTCAATTGCGCTTCGTGGTGGACGGGCTGGGCGGCAAGGCCAATGGCGTCCCCCGGGAGGACGGATTTGACATAACAGTTGCCTCGGAGGTAATGGCGGTGCTGTGCCTGTCCTCGGATATCGAAGATTTAAAAGCCCGCTTGGGCAGAATGATAGTGGGCTACACCCGGGACGACAAGCCAGTAACCGCGGCAGATTTAAAGGCCAACGGCGCAATGGCGGCCTTGTTGAAGGACGCCCTAAAGCCAAACCTCGTGCAAACGCTGGAGGGCACCCCCGCGCTGATTCACGGCGGGCCTTTTGCCAATATCGCCCACGGTTGTAATTCCATCACGGCCACAAAAATGGCCCTTAAGCTGGGCGAATACGCCGTAACCGAAGCGGGCTTCGGTGCGGATTTGGGCGCGGAAAAATTCCTGGATATCAAATGTCGCGCCGCCGGGTTAAAACCCGACGCAGTTGTAATCGTGGCCACAGTTCGCGCGCTAAAGCATCATGGCGGCGTAAAAAAAGACGAGCTGAACACCCCAAATGTGGACGCTCTGGCCAAAGGAATGCCAAATCTTCTGCGCCATGTTGAAAATATAACAAAGGTCTTTGGGCTGCCCGCCGTTGTTGCAATCAATCGTTTCCCCACGGACACCCCGGAAGAGCTGCAATTAATCGAGGACAAATGCCGCGAGTTAAATGTAAATGTGGCCCTAAGCGAAGTTTGGGGCAAAGGCGGCAAAGGCGGCGAAGCTCTTGCACATGAAGTCGTGCGTCTGTGCGAGCAACAGAGCACATTAAGTCATGCCTACGACCTCGATGCCACCATTGAGGGCAAACTCAATGCCATTGTGCAAAATGTATATCGCGGCGCGAAAGCCGTTCTTTCCCCCGAGGCCAAGCGGATTGCACGCCAGCTCACAAACCTTGGATTCGGAAACCTTCCTATATGTATGGCAAAAACTCAATACAGTTTCTCCGAGGATGCGAATTTGCGTTGCGCCCCCGAGGGTTTTACAATCAACGTGCGCAGTCTGAAAGTCTCCGCCGGGGCCGGCTTTATCGTGGCCCTCGTAGGCGACATAATGACCATGCCGGGCCTGCCCAAGGTTCCCAGTGCCGAGAAAATTGACGTGGACAAAGATGGCGTAATCACAGGGCTGTTTTAAAGGAATCAAGCATTATTAGGCACTTACTTAATCCTTTGGAACTTTTGTGTTAATCCTAGTCATGATGGCTATACGTACTCTCTTTCACGATTTTTCCGGGGCTTTTGATGAAGCAAGCTTTATTACAAGACAATTGGAAGAAACTCTGCGTTGCATCGGCATTCGCAGGAGCCATTGGAGTTTTTATTTATTTGAGAGAAATGCACTAAAATTTTAGGAGGCAAAACGCATGGAAATTTTAAAAGATTATCTTGCCGAAACGCAAGGTCAAGAGCTGAACGCGGAAATGCTAACCTTTACGGCAAACATCGACGCAGTGGCGAAAAAGAACCCCCAAGTGGCGAAAAAAATTGTCAAAGAGCTGGACGACCAGCGCAGTAATTTAAAATTGATTGCCAGCGAGAATTTTTGCTCACTGGCGGTGCAGAGCGCGATGGGTAATTTGCTGACGGACAAATACGCCGAGGGTTATCCGGGGAACAGATTTTACGCGGGCTGCGACAATGTGGACGACTTGGAAAACATGGCCATCGAGGAAGCAAAAAAGCTGTTCGGCTGTGAACACGCTTTTGTGCAGCCCCATTCCGGCGCGGACGCGAACTTGGTGGCATTCTGGGCGATTCTTCGCAAGAAGATTCAAGCTCCCATAATGGAAAAGCTAAAACAGACAAATTTGCTGGCCCTCTCCAAGGAGGAATGGGACTACATCCGGATGCAAATGGGCAACCAGAAGATGCTTGGCATGGATTTATTCTCCGGCGGGCACTTGACCCACGGATATAGGTACAATGCGTCTGCGCAAATGTTTGATTCCTATTTCTATAATGTAAGCAAGGAAACCGGCCGCCTGGACTATGACGAGTTGCGTAAGCGGCTTCACGAAATCAGGCCGCTGATATTCCTGATTGGATTTAGCGCGTACACCCGCAATGTGGACTTTGCCGTGATGCGGCAGCTTGCCGACGAAGTGGGCGCAGTGCTGATGGTAGACATGGCGCATTTTGCCGGGCTGGTTGCCGGGGGTGCCATGACCGACAACGCCAACCCGATTCCCTTTGCGGATATCGTTACGACAACCACGCACAAGACCCTTCGCGGGCCCCGTGGCGGAATGGTGCTGTGTACAATGGAGTACGCCGAATATGTTGACAAAGCCTGTCCGCATATTATGGGCGGTCCGCTGCCGCATATCATGGCGGCGAAAGCCATCGCATTTGAAGAAGCCCGTTCGCCAGAATTCAAAACATATGCCGAAAACATTGTTGAAAACGCCAGAAATCTTGGAATAGCCTTGGTTGAGGGCGGGCTGGATATTCTCACCGGCGGCACGGACAACCACATGGTAATCATCAATGTGGAAAGCCTCGGACTGACGGGCCGTCAAGCGGAAAACGCCCTGCGCGAATGCGGCATGACCTTAAACCGCAATACCGTCCCCTTTGACAAAAACGGCCCATGGTACACCAGCGGCTTAAGACTTGGAACCCCCGCCATGACCACCCTTGGCATGGGCAAAGCCGAAATGGTGGAAATCGCGGACATCATGGCCACGGTGCTGAAAAACACCCGCCCCACCAAGACTAAAAAGGGCGACATAAGCAAAGCCAACTACAAGCTGGACGAAAATATCAAGGAAGCTTCCATCAAGCGCGTCCGCGCTATTCTGGACAGATTCCCACTCTACCCCGAAATTGATACCGATTTCTTCAAGAAGTATTTTTAGGTTTTAGGATTTAAGAAAATTTTGCCCTGCACACCCGAAAACTTTGCATGAAACGGGGGTGCGGGGCGAAGCCTTGCGGTCTTGAAAAACGGAGAGGTTAAAAAATGAATAGTGATAAAATAATTGAGCATTTTGGAGCGGTGTTTCATGATAAAGTCATTGTCAATTTACCAAAATACGCCGAGCGATGGAATTTATCCAACCTGGAGCAGATAGATTATTATTCTTTAAGCTGTCTTTTTACCTGCGATTCAACAGAATATGGTGCTTGTGTACTTAAATTTGGGATGCACTTAGAAATATCGGAGACAGAATATTATATGCTGAAAGACTTTGACGGTAATGGATTATGCAAAGTGTATGAGTCCGACATTAATAATGGCACTTTATTGATTGAGTGTATCCGGCCCGGAACACAGCTAAGTGACGAACCTGACCAACATATTCGACTAACTGAATTTTGTGCATTGCTTCAAAAATTGCATAGGACTCCCACAGACATTGCTAAATATCCGTCATATATGGATTGGGTAAGCGACATGACTACCTTTATAAAAACCCGTTCTGATTATACTGTCCTATACAATGAAATGGTAAAAGCTGAAAAAATATGCCGCCAATTGTGGGGGAAATATACCGGTAGGTTGCTTTTACACGGAGACTTACACCATGAAAACATTCTGCTGGGCAAAGACGGTTATTACGCCATCGACCCCTTAGGTGTCATAGGTGACCCGGTATTTGATATACCATTATTTATCTTAGAGGAAGTGGATTGGGGCGCAGAAGGTGAATATGATAGCATTGTAAAAACTATTTCAACCAAACTTAATGTATCTGAACAGGATATACGGACATTAGTTTACATCGAATCATGCAGGGCGAATTGTTGCTGCGTGGAAGATGGCGATTATGATGAAGTTGACATGGGTGAGATATTTTTAGCGGAACGCATGATGAACACAGAAGCCGCGACTGCGTCGGCGGGGAGGAAATAGAAGTGAAAAAATTCCATGCAAGTTATGCGGCGTGTTACTGTTATTGCTGATAACAATAGGGTTTACCGCCTGTAATAGAGAACAAGGCAGTACAAGCGGCAATCTGAACCAACCCCGCCAATACACCCTCGACGAGCTGGGCGAAACAATAGTAGCCGCAGGCGAATTTTGGGAAGATTGGTGGTGGCGGAGCGGGGCATTTTCATGGGAGCATATTGATGACTCCAGGCGGAACTGGCAACCTTGGGTCGAAGAAATAACACCGGCGTATCATCCTCTTTCAAGGGGCTTCAGTATACTTTTGCCGTCATCGGGGTTTGCGAGCCTTAACGAGATTGGTACTCACCTGATGCAATTCTATACAGTAAATTAGGCGTAAACGCAAACTAAAAAAACACGCAACTTGCGCGGTTTACCTGATATTTCAGCAATAAGGATAGGATAACACTTCATAAAAGCCTCGACGGATGGCGGTTCATAAGCTGCCATTTGTCGGGCTTTTATCATCGAAATAATCTGCAAAGCATTTCGGATATTATCTATCTACCGTGCATGGTTAGAAGTTTTCCGTTTTTGATAGATGTGCAGCGTGCCCAATGTACTTGGTAAAAATGCCAAAGTTTTACTAACATATAAGCTGTTCAGCAATCGTTGAAAATCCATCGAATAAAGGCTGAGTATCAATCCGATAATGCACCCCCACAACAAAATTCCTCCAGCCGCACCAATAAAAATTAACACCCGCATGGTTTCTCTATGGGCTTTTAATTCATTGACTGAATATTTTACATTTTTGTCATAAAAGCCATTATTTTTTGCGTGTTGTTCTTTTATTTCACACACCATTATAATTATCGAAACCACATTTATGATAAAAACGATTGCAAAAACAATATCCACACCTCTCGCCCCATTCTGCCGATAATTGTAAAATGCCGTAATCATAAAAAAACGTCACGGCATTTTTCGTTAAACTTGTCGTTGATGATGCTTAAACGCTATTTAGCTAAATTTTTAAGATGACTATTTCTATCATTCACAGCCGTTAGCAGATAATCTGCTTTTGCGATGAGGGTTTGTTTGTCGCTTTCTGAAACAGCGTCATCAAGCTCGTCAATCAAAGTTAAAATCCTTCGTTCAATTTGCCCAACATTTGGATGAGATTTTACAGGGCTTGAGTTTACAGCATCGAAAGCCTTTTCAACCTTCTTCTTAGCTTCCTTATCCTTAACTTTGTCCAGTATTCGCTTTAGATGGAAAGTGGCGTTTTTCACATAGTCTACTTGATACTGCCTTTGTTCCTCGGCATCAGCGGTATGTTCATTAGCAATCATGTGAAATATCAATATTACACCATAAATCCCGGCTATACTAAGCTGCACCAACAAAGCGGTCGTATAACTGTCAGAGGCAATTAGTACGAAAACAACCCCTGCAACAAACGCAACAAAGAAGTAAGCCGCAGAAATGGAGTAAAGTGCAGGCCCAAACAACTTGGAGTTTTTACCCTTGCGTGTAAGAATTGGCGTGGCTATCAGCATAAAATATGCAAAGTGGATAAAAACGTAAGACATCCACACGGACATATAATGCGGTCGCTCACCAAGCAAAAAGAAGAAAACATTGAAGATGAACAGAAAAATCAAATTAAGAATGAGCCAAAGCACGCTCACTTTTCCAACTTTTGGAGGGGCTTCCCTTAAGCCAATTTCGCTAACTCTGATTTCAGCCCGTTCTTCATTTTTTGGGGAATTTGAGTTATTCATGATGGATACCTCCTACATTCTACTCATGATTTCTGTTTTTTTAACATCGTACTCAGCTTGCTCAATTAATCCCAAGTCCAACATTTCTTTTAGTTTCTTCAATGTGGCAACAGGGTCATCATCACTCTTTGCGGCAGTTGCGGCACTGTCAGCCGATTTTGTGGCAAATCTCCCCGATGGTGCCGGGGCGACAGGAGCGGGAGCGACTTGTTGCATAGGATTAAACATTTGTTGCGCCATATTGCCAAACGCACTCCCTGCAGCCATGCCCATACCCATCGCTCCACCAGCGGCGGCAATACCTCCCGAACCCGGATTATTTGCAAGGTCTCTGAGAATATCTTTAGCTTGCTGCCGTCCCCAATCATCGCCCAATACTTCCATAACGCCCTTATCAGCTTGTGCGTTACGCAATTTGGCAAGGGCATCCATACCAATTTCGTCATAACGGCGGCGCAACATATCATCATCAATATCAAGAGCCGATATTGTGAATTTAACCAAACTTAATCCATAGTCATCGAACACTTCTCCAAGAAAAGGCGAGACTGTTTCTGAAAATTCCTCTATTCGTGCGTCTATTCCAAGCAATTCTGTTTCCGTTTCATTAAGCGCACGGGTAATGCTTGCCTTGATTTTGCTTTGGAATTCATCCGCAAAGTAGCCATCAAAAAGGGCTTGTTGGTCAACGGCAACGACGTTATTTCCTATCATTTTAGTCAAGAATTTTTGAGGGTTTTCTATCAAAATTCGATATGAACCCCTTGCACGAAGTTTTGTGGCTATACCAAGGAGTTTGTCGCGCACTTGAACAGGCGAGGTCGTTCCCCACAAAATTTCTGGACTGTGGGTCATGCGGATAAAATACACGACACAACTGAATGTGCTTATTCCACCAGAAAAGGCATTCCGTATACGGCTAATAAATGGGTAATTCTCGGTTGATAACTTGTATGTGCCGTTATCAAACACTTCTTCCACGAGACCGCCTTTGATAAAAATGGCCACCTCGCCGGGCATAACAACGAGTGTTGAATTTGTATTAAAATCTTCCTCTGGTTGCCGCCATATAAGGAGATTTCCTTCCCCGGAATTCTTGATTACATCTGTCCAGTTTTTCGACCCGCCTGCAAAGGCAGTTTCGTTTTTATTCCTTGCGAACAGTGACATTGCCAGACCGCCTCCTTTTGAAATTGTCCATGTTTCAGCATAATTGTTTAGTCAGAACACCCAGTCTTTATCTTAAATACGGACTTTATTAACCAGCCATAT
>WQSB01000054.1 GCA_009788085.1 Defluviitaleaceae bacterium | reverse complement strand
GGCGTGGCACCGGGTGGGGCGGCGTCTGGGGCGGCTGTGGCGGGTTCAGCCACGCGCCCAGAATAACGCGCAGCCCATTGGGCAGGGGAAGCATCCTGATTTGAGCCGCAAGCCGCCAACACAAGCACAAGAACAGCAAAAGCAATTCCTACATATATAATACTGCGTTTATTTTTCATTTTCTTCGTCCTCCTCCGGGTCGGTATAATTTGGGGGCGAAGCCACCAATGCTATTTTACACACACGCTTCCTTTTATACACACGAAAAATCACAAGTCCAACAACGGTCAGCACAGCGGCCCATATCACCACGGGAAGTGCCACACGCACGATGAATACCAGCAGACCGGCCGCGTTACTGCGCAGGCTGTTCCAGGAATCCAAAAAGCTGTCCGCAACACGGCTGCCAAAGGTAGGAGGTACGGGAACCGGACGGTCTTCCTGGGCTTCCGTCAGCCAGATTGTCACAACGGGGCTGTTGGCCTGGGACAAAAGCAGGTTGCGCGTTCCGATAAGATGGTCGCGCTCCCACATCACTTGGCTCAGGCGGCTGTCGATGGCGATTAACACATTCAGCGTATCACTGGCAGCCATCATCAAGGTCAAGCGTTCGATTTCCTGATTTGCCGCCAACAATCGAATTTCTGTGTTCATGAGTTGCGCACCCAGATGCTGCGCGTTTTCTGTTTCAAATGTCACTTCACCCAGCCCGCGCAAGACCTCCTGTACATGGCGGAACGCCCACGCATCCACCCGCCGGGTAAAATTAGCCCGCCGCACAAATTCCCCTTGCCCAAACTGCTGCACCATAAATACAGACGACTCCAAATTATAGCCGTTCATATCCCGGATAACCGCCGTCGCGGTTTCGAGACATTCCACCTCAAGTTCAATCATGTGGGTTTGGCGAAGCCGGCGTCCCTGGGGGGGTGATGATGCCAACACCGGAACCGCAACAGCCAAAACGCATACCGCCGCCAATACAAAGCCTATTATTAGGCGCATAAATACCACTCTCCTTATAAAAAGAACCGCTTTCGCGGCTCAAATATTACATGTGAAAAAAATTTATTCCCCGGTCAATACAATCGAGCCGTGAATGGGCACAATCAGCTTAACCTCACCTAAGCTTACAAAGTACCGCCGGGAGGTCTCGCGAAAAGCATCACCGCCGGTGGCGAAACGCTCGGTGAGGTATCCACCGGAGATGCCGATTTTCCACACGGGAAGAGTGACCTCCATGGGGCGGGAGCTACTGTTGATGGCAACAACGACCTTTTGCTTTCCGTCCCAGCGGCCGTAGGAGAGGAAGTCAAAGTTTGTCCAAAGGAATTCCACCGAGCCGTGTCGCAGAACGGGATATTCCCGGCGCAGGCGGATTATCGCACGATGCAAATCCATCAGCAACGGGTCTTCCTTACCCCACGGGAAGGGTCGGCGTTCATCCGGGTCTGTCCAGCCGTGGAGACCGGCCTCATCACCATAGTATATTGTCGGCGAGCCCGGCCAAGTCATTTGAAAAACCACGGCCGCCATCATTACATTCTTATTGGTATCACGCTCGGCGGCGCGTGGGCCCACGGTATGCAAACGTCCCGTCGCGCCGTTTGTCCGGGTCAAAAACCGGGAATGGTCATGGTTGGAAAGCTGATTCATCGACGATTGCAGGGCGTGGATGTTTAACATTGCCATGTTGTGCCGCATCGCCCCCTCAAAAGCCATCGCGTCGCCACGCAGATGAGGCCTGCTTTCCTCGCTGTGTTTATTCACCCCGGTTAGGAACCAAGTGATGGGCTCCATGAAAGCGTCGTAATTCATGATGGTGTCCCATTCCCGGCTGTCCAGCCAAGCGGAAGGGTCGCCATGATTTCCATAATGCTCCGCCAAAATAATCGCGTTGGGGTTGGCCTCCTTCACCGCGTCGTGAAACGCCCGCCAGAAGCGGTGATTCATTTCGGGGCTCTGGCCCAAATCGGCGGCCACATCCAGCCGCCATCCGTCGGCATTGTAGGGCGGAGATACCCATTTTTTGCCGATTTCCAAAATATAGTCAAACAACTCCGGCGAAGTCTCGAAGTTTAATTTCGGGTGATTTTTATTGCCCCACCAGCCGTCGTAGAAATCATTTTCCGGCCACTTCCCGCCTTTATGCCACAGAAAAAAATTGTGATACGGGCTGGACTCGGAGTAGTAGGCCCCCACGGGCTCGCCGGAATTTTTATAAAACCCCGCCGCATCCATCCATTTATTAAAACAGCCGCAGTGGTTAAACACGCCGTCTAAGATGACCTTGATTCCATGGGAATGCGCCAGCTTTACAAGCTCGGCAAAAAGCGCGTTGCTGGCTTCGAGGTTTTCATTATCCGTGGTGCGTTGCACGTATTTTGTGGCGTACTTATTATGGACTTTTTCAAAGCGGAGAACCTCGCCGCCGTCGTTTTTAATTATGCCAAAATGCGGGTCGATGTAGTCATAATCCTGAATATCATATTTGTGGCTGCTGGGCGAAACAAAAATCGGATTAAGATAAATAACCTCCACGCCCAAATTCTTTAGATAACCCATTTTGTCCATGATGCCTTGCAAGTCGCCGCCATAGAAATTGCAAAAATCCCCCACGGCAAGGTCCGCGCTCCAGTCCAGAGCCATGGCGGTTTTTCCAAGATAGGAATACTCATGGCTCACTACGTCGTTGGAGGAGTCTCCATTATAAAATCGGTCAACAAAAATTTGATACATAACCGCGCCCCGCGCCCAAGCCGGTACGCGAAGCCCCGGCACAAGCCGGAAATTATAATGCGGGTTTATCTCGCCGCTTCGCAAACCAAGCTTATTATAATAGTAAATTTCCTCTTCAAGCTTTAAGCCGTAATAGTATCTGAACGGCTCTGAAAACACCTGCACATCAACGGTAAAGTAGTCAAACAAATCGTCGCGCTCTGTTTTCCTCATGGGATACGACTCGACCTGGTAATCACACGCCGACATTATATGTAATGCGGCGGAGCATTCAGTATCCTTTGCCACACGCAGTCTAAATCTTACACAATCCCCTGGCTTCGGGTCATAGGGATTCACAAACTGCAAAGTTTCGTCGCTGAAAACCGCCGCTTTATTAAAAAAACTCATTCATTTCGCCGCCTTTGTCAGGATTTATCCGTATTCTTCCCGATAATTGTATCATGTAGACTGACAAAGGCCAAGGGGAAGTGAGTGAAGGGAGCGGCCCGGTAAATGTGTAGGTGATTTGGTACAAGTTTTTTCCGGCAACCAATGGCTAAGAAGCACTTTATTCCGTGCGTGGGAAAAAGTGCGGCGACCAGTAATATGAAGGGTGCTTTTGAAGAAAGCGTACACTAAAATATTCTCAACTGCCCTGTCTGCGGTACAATCAGTGGCTTTGAGAAATTGGGAAAGGAGGATTTACGCATTTCAGCAAGTATGGTTTCTATTTTGAGAGGGTTCTAATTTTACAGGAGCGAAATTCCACTAAAAGGAATCACCGCAGGGGCGCACCGCAGTATCAGCTTGCTGAACTGTATAACAGTGCGCCCCTTTCGAGCTATTTAACTTACCGCTCCCGCATATCGCTGGCAATTTTCGCTACCTCCATAGCATGTCGATGTAATTCATACGCCACCATCATTGTACCTTTGTGACATTCACCTCCATTGGCTGCTTCAATAGAAATCAACTCAGGCCTTTTTTGGCATATGCCAGCACAAACAGTACGGCCAGCACGGCTATGTTAATCCAGATAACCGTAAGGGGTTGGGTTAGTCCTGCCGAAAAGTCGTTTACAACAACGCTTATTTGCTGGGTATAAAAGATACCAACTACGTTTTCCACCTGCTCGTTAAACTGTGCCACCATTGGCCCAAACCCTAAAACCATGGCTATGGGCATACTCAGGCCTGTTGCGGCCTGCTGGTTTTTTGCAAATATCCCGATAGTTGCGCCAAGCAGAATAGATGCTATCGCGCCGGACAGCATAACAGCCATAAAGGCCAAAAATTCGCTTTGTTCAAAGCCGCCGATAAAACCAAAGGCAAGTGATGACAGCAGGCCGGCAGTAAAAATTACGCCACCAATCCCCAGCAGATACGATAAGGGCTTAACGCCCGCTATTACTAAAAACCGCAGGCTTTTCTTTTCCCTGTCCTCCGCGATAACGGCGCAGGCGGATTGTATCAAAGCCATGCCCACAAAAATGGAAGCCATCATGGTAGTAAACATGGTGTCGGGGATATCGTCATTACCCCTTGCCACAAATTCCGTCATTACAAACGCTACAACCGGAAAGATAATAAACATTATCAGCACCGAAAAATTCTTGGTCATATCCTTTGTTTGTTTGATAAAAATAGCTTTTACGCTTCTCATGATAAACCCACCCCTGTCATTTTAATAAATACCGCTTCCAAATCCGGTACTGTTTTGATTGCGTTATGCCGTTGGCAAATTTCCATCGGAACACCCTGCTCTACGATTTTTCCCTTGTGCAAAAGTACAACGCGATTGCACAGCCTGACGGCTTCCTCCATATTGTGGGTAGTTAAAAATATGGTTGTTCCCTGTTTTTGCAAACCCTGTATCAGCTTATGAATACCTTGCGCGGTGTTGGGGTCAAGGCCGCTGGTGGGCTCGTCAAGGAATAATACCTTTGGATTGTGCAGAATTGCGCGGGCAAGAGAAAGACGCTGGCGCATTCCTTTAGAAAGCTGGCTAACAGCTTTTTTTGCGGCATCACCCAAGCCTACTTGTTTTAATGCTTCTCTGGATTTTTTGCGGGCAATCCCATATATGTCGGCAAAAACGTGGAGATTGTCAAGGCAGCTAAGCCTGTCATACAGCCCGTCCTCATCCAGCATAAGTCCCGTTTCATAGGAGCTTACGTTAATTTTGTGGCTGCCGCTGTCCGGGGCAAGTTGGTTGGTCAAAATGCTAATAATCGTTGTCTTTCCCGCACCGGATGGCCCCAGCAGTCCAAAGATTTCACTTTCCCTTGTTTCAAAGCTCACGTCCGACAAAACGGTTTGCGTCCCGAAAGACTTTCTTACTTTGTTCATGCTAATCATCACTATTCCTCCTTTTATAATCTGATAATAATTTGCTGTAGCGTCTGTCCTCCAATTTTGTTTTTGCAATCAGCACGAAGCATCCAAGCCCAAAGCCCACGACAAAAAATGTTAAAAATGCGGCCCATGCCTCCCATATGTCCAAGGGAAACCAGCGGAATACAACCGCAAACACAACACAGCTTACAATCCCAAAAAACAGCAGTAATATCATGCGCCACAAAAGCATTGCTTTTTTAAAAAAAATGTCTGATGTCAAAACCGTCTCCAAAATGCTGATGACAACAGAAAAAGCAAACATTTGCGCTAGGCTCTCAAAGGACAGGCCCGCACTTCCCAACCGGAATAATCCATCATATTCAATTTGAGAATCACCAAGGAGCCATCCCGTGACAGACAAGGCAATAACGGACAATGCAAACGCTGCTGTAATATGCTGGAAAAATATACTGACTATGCTTTTTTTCTCATCCATTGCTACGACCTCCCTAATTTATTTTTGATAAACGCCGCGTACTGCCTTGAAACAATCAACTTTTCGTTGTTTTCCATTGTGACAATAATTCTGCCGTCTATATCAGACTTTAAAGACTTTATTTTATTGAAATTTATAATGATGGACTTTCCCGCCCGGAAGAAGTCATTTGTAGAAAGACTTTCCTCCAGCTCATAAAGGCGCAGGCTTGTTTCGTACACCGCAGTTTTGGTATATATAAATGTCTTTTTGTCCACGGTGTCGATATACAGGATTTGGGAAGCGTCCAATATAAACGTATGACCATCCCTTACACCCGTCAGCTTAAAATCCAAAGCGCGAAGGCTGGCAAGCACCTTTTCCAGTTCGTCACTCATAACGGCACTATTGATGGTAATTTCCATTTCCGCATAGCTTTTATCAATATTAATGTTTATTTTCACAAGTTCACCTCCCGGGGCAAGCAACAAGCGGCTGTACATTTATTATATTTACCGCTTTTTCGTCTAACAAGGGATTTTTCCTAAGTTACAGAAAATCGCCCCTAAGTTTCGGATAAAACAAAAAACACCCTCCACCCGGTGCTGCTGGAATAGAAGGTGCTTTTTAAGGTATTAATCCCTCGCCACAATAACAAGCAACCTGCCGCGTTTAACGGTTACGGTTGCGTTTTCGGCGGCCATGACATTGCTTACGCCAAGCCCCTTGCCCACTTGCAGCTCCGCGTTTAGCAGGGGATATTCCAAGCCCGTGGTAGTGACGCCGCCGCATGGGGTCAGGGGCACAAGGGACACGATTGAGCCGGCGGGTTCACATAGCTCCAGCATCGAATCGGTAAGCATTATTTTATTAAATTCGTCCACAAGCACGGCCGTCTCACCACGCTGAAGGAATCCGTTCAGTTGTAAAATATTCGTTAGGGTGTGGTCAAGGCGGCAGCCCGTTGCGGCTAAAAATAAAAAATCCCGATACCCCTGGCCACGAGCGTACTCTATGGCAATTTCGGTATCGGTCAAGTCTTTCCGGGCGGGAAATTTTAAACATTTTACTCCCCGGGGCATTTCGCCTATGGAATCAAAATCCCCGACGACAATGTCAACAGCCAGTCCCATTTTTACGGCGTGGTTGTATCCGCTGTCCGCGCAGATGATTGTGTCGCCCCCGCGCACCTGGGATTTTAATATTTCATAATCTGTTACCGTGCCGCCGCTTATAATTACCGCTCTCAATTAGAAAACCAGCATCAGAATAATCGAGGCCAGGTTCAGGCACGCGCTGAGAAGGAAAATCAGCATAACGGCATGGCCGGGCTTCATGCCATTGCGCATCAGACGGAAATGCAGATGCGTTATATTTGTGGAGTCGGCCACATGGGCGGGCTTGCGTGCCAAAATGCGGCGAACAACCACCAGAACGCTGTCGAAGATGGGCACACCCATGGCCAGCATCGGGATAGCCAAGGAAATTACCGTGGCTTGCTTAAATGCGCCGTGTAGAGAAATCGCGGCCAGCAAAAAGCCCAGCAGGTACGCGCCGGAGTCCCCCATGTAAACTTTTGCCGGCGGCAGATTAAAGCGGAGAAAGCCAGCCACGGCGGCTACTAAAATCACGGCAAGAATGGCGGATTCGGGCTGCCCCATATGCAACGCGACAATAAAAAACGTAGACCCGGAAACCAAAGCCAGCAGGCCCGACAGGCCGTCCAGGCCGTCCATAAAATTAAAGGCCGTCATAAGCCCCACGAACCAAAGCACGGTCAAGATATACTGCAACGACATGGCCAAGTACACATATTGGTCTGTAAACGGGTTCATAAAGCCGGTGAAGCGCACTCCGGCGGCAAAGGCGATGGAGGCCGCGCCCACGTGAACAAGCAGCCTCGGCCATATGGGAAACTCCTTGCTCTTGGACTTAAAATAGTCATCTGCCGCGCCGATTGCCACAATCAGCCCCGCGCCGCCAATAACCGCCACCATGTCCGGGGATATCCCTTCAATGAAAATGTTTGCGGCAAGCACAAATATCAAAAAACCCACCGCAACCGCAACAAACATTACCACCCCACCGGAAAGAGGTATTGGGGTCGTGTGTTTTTTACGTTCGGTAGGCTTGTCCGTAAAATCCAATTTATGGGCCAGCTTGGTCGTCAGAGGCATAAGCACCAGCACCAGCACAAATACTATTATAAAAGCGATGCTATAAAATACCAACATAATAAAACCTCCGCGCTTCGTCTAAGACCAATTCATTATACCCCGAAAAACCGCAAAATATATTACATTTTTATTTCTCACGGACAAAAGCCGCAAATCCCGATGCTTTGGGAAATGCGGCTTTCGATAATTTGTGCGGGTACGTCCAAACCGATGATGCGAATGCTACATCACAATCTCTATGCCCTGTGTTTCCGCATCCCAAGTTACAACCGCCCCGAAGAACTCGCTAATAAACCTCAAGGGGACCATTGTTCTGTCGTCTATAAGCTGTGCGGGTACGTCCATGCCAAGGGCGTATAGCTCGGGAGTGATTTCTCCTATGGCAAAGGATAGGGTTTCACCGTTTATTGTGATGTGGATTGTCATGGGCACGCCGTCTGCGGCGGGTGTCCAGGATACTTCCGCGCCAAGGGCTTCGGCAATGAAGCGGATTGGGACCAAAGTACGCCCGTCTTGAAGTATCGGCAGTGTGTCCATATGCTGAATTGGCGCGTTATCCGCCAAATCATAGATAATCGGGGAATTGATGTTTAGCGACAATCTTACCAAGTCCTCTACATATGCAATTGTAAACTCGCCGGTGGTGCCGGTTTCAAAGACGAAAAGCCCTGTTTCCGCGTCAAGCCTGCCGCCCAAAATTGTGCCGTCCCCTTCAATGGCTACAATGCGATGGATGTTTACATCTTCCAGGTCAAAATCATCCAAAGATACGGCCACGGTAAAGGGTACGGCGGTTTCTTCAATTTCTTCCTCGCCCACGGTGATACTAACTTCTACCGTCAGCAAATGCCCGGCTTCGTGAGTTGCAGGGGACACATTCAGCTCCACGGTTATATTTTCGGGGTTTTCTGCGTCAAAGAGTGCCGCCAAAATTTCGTTGGGGATATAGAGCGTCACGCCCTCGCCCTCGACAATAAAATCCTCGTTTTGCTCCACCAGTTCGATTAGTTCCTCTTCTCTGATGTAGACTTCCACGTTTACGGTGGGGGGTTCGGCTGGAACGTCTGGCGCGGCTGGGTCGGTAACTGTCGGCGGTGGTTGGCTGATATTATTGTCGTCGCCGGGGCCGGGGTCTGTGATTTGCGCCGCTGCCGTGGCGGGGAATACAGCCGTTACCTCAACAGTATTGCCTGTAATCACTTCAGGGTGTGTGACCGTTGCACCGTCAATCGTCAAAGTGTTTGCTTGCAGGCCGTTAAAATTAAACCCTGCGTCGGCGGTTAAGGTGAACACCGCCGTATAGACTCTGCTTGCGCCGAAGTTCGCGTCTGCCGGTGTTCCGTTATGAGTCCAAGCGATTGTTCCCGTCGTTGTGTCGGAAAGGGAAGCCGTCGCGCTTGCCACTGCCGCGCCCCTGACCGGGGCCGTTATCGTGATTGCCCCGGAGGTAATAGATTGGTCAACCGGGTCTTCGGGTGTCCACCGCGCGAAAATCTGCCCGCTCATTATAAAGACGTGGCTTGGGGTTACGGGTACTCCCCCTGTAAGAGCCGTGTACCAGCCGTCGAAGGTGAAACCTGTTCGTGTCGGCGTGGGCAGCGTTTGACTTTGCAATGTGCCTCCAATATCGGTCACAAATACAAGGGAAGAAACAACCGCCGGGTCAACGGAGCCGCCGTTAAGATTAAGAAAAATATCAAAGAGGGCCGGCACCGGAGTCCACCTTGCGTGGAGCCATGTGCTGTTGGTGAATTGTGTCCCCGTCGCGCCTGTGGTAACTCTCACGCCCTCGGGCGATGCTATCGTTGTGTACCAGCCAAGGAAGTTAAAGCCCATGCGGGTTGGCGTGGGCAAGGTTTCCATAATACGACTGCCGTTGGCCGGGTCGGTGGCAAATATCGTATTGGTGCCAGCTACAAAGGTGCCGCCTTGCGCGTTGAGGGAAATTGAGTGGCTTATGGGAACAATTGTGAAAAGTGAGCTTTCCGAATACTCATAGACGCTGGGATGCGCCACCACATGAATACGAACCCTGATGCGGAACTGGCCTACAGGCAATTCGCTGAAAACATTGGAGCTTAGTATATGGCTGGTCTGCCCCGGAATAGCCACGTAGCCGCCGGTTCCGCTTAAATCATATTTGAACCATTGGAATGCCAATGCGGCACCTTGTGCCTCGGCAGCCACGGAAATAGTACGCTCAACACCTTCCGGATGAAACTGCTCATGGGTTGGGAGGTCAGCCAAAATATTAATGGTGGGTAAAGCCTCCACAGTGAGGGTGAAAAGCTGGGTGCCGTCTGTGGCCGCAGGGTTGGAGGCGCGTATTGTAAAGGTGTGGTCTGTCGCGTCAAGCGTACCGGAGAAAGTGATAAGCCCTGTATCTTCGTTGATTTCCACGCCGCTGGGCGCGTTTTCCAAGGCAAAGGTAATCGTCGGTGAGCCGTCGGCGGTGACTTGGAATGTGCCGCCCACGCTTTGGACTATCTCGTGCGTGTTTCCGCTGGTAATGGTAGGCGGTGTGTATACAATAACCTCGTTGACCGTCACGCCGGGCACTTCCACGAAGGTGCTACCCACCATGACGCCGTGGCGGATGGTTCCGCTGTCATTGTGGCGTGCCCAATGCGCTTGCCCTGCGGGGAAGGTAGTAAGATTTGTACTTGTGTGTTCGTTATGAGGGCCCGCATCGCCCTGCCAAGCAACGACAATAGTGCCGTTTATTAAATCTAACAAATGCAGACCAACAACAACGGCTCTGGCGTGAAGCCCGTCTTCCGGAGAAGTAGGATAGTCAGCCCGCCCAAAGATAATGCCGCCATCCATAGTGTTATCTTGGAAAAATATGGTGTTAATGCTACCCTGGACACCATCGTTATGCTCCAAATTAGTGTTGTTGGCAATTAGCCCGCCCGTCATACGGATGGTGCCGCCTTCGTTTTCCACGCCGGCGAACTGGCCTGCTGTGTTGCCTATAATTTGCCCGTCACCTCTAAGATTAAAGGTTCCATGCAAGTTGTAGACACCACCGCCGCTTGTGCCGCCGTTATTGTCGCGAATCACGCCGCCGTACATTGTGAACAGGGCAGGGTTGTCGCCGTGCATGATAATGGCCACACCGCCGCCTCGGGCCGCTCTGTCATGGCCTAGGGGGTCTGTGGTGATATATGCATAGGCTCTGTTGTTGTGGATTACGCCGCCACGCATGGTGAAGACACCCTGATTAAGAACACCACCGCCGTTGCGTATATTGTAGATAGTTGAGCGCACGGTATTATATGAAATTTCGCCGCCGTACATATAGAACCGGGTTGTATCCCAATTAAACACACCGCCGCCGTTTCCGCCGGCATCGTTGTTTCTGATTTGGCCTCCGTTCATTTCGAACTCTCCGCCGTTTGAGTTATGCAGACCTCCGCCAAACACGCCGAAATTATTGTGAATTTCGCCGCCGTTCATCGTGAAGTCTACGTTGCTCTGTACGCCACCGCCCCATTGTGCGCGGTTATCGCGAATCACGCCGCCGTTCATGGTAAAACTGCCCCAGTTGTGGATGCCGCCTCCGCTAAAGTTGTTTGCGGTGTTGTATGGCACGGTGTTATTGCGTATAACGCCGCCGTTCATGACGAATTCGCCGTTGCCGTCGTCCACATTGCTTCCAATCCACACGCCACGCATATTGCTTCCGCCCGGCGCGGTGAAAATTTCGCCGCTCTCAAGCGTAAGATGACCGCCCGCGATGACCTGCACAATGGAGGTTGTACTCAAACCAGCCCGCCCGGGATGGCTGATATTTACGCCGTCGATGGTTAAGGTGCCGCCTGTTTGGACATTCATAACCACGGCAATAGTCTCAGGGCTGGTGCCGTATCTGGGCCGGATGGTAAACGGGCCACCCGGGCCGCTTATGAGGGTAATGTCCGCGCCGTTGGGAATATTAATGCGCCCGTCGAGGGGGTTTGGTTGTCCCGTCCAAGTGAGATTAATATCTGCGGTGAGTTCAATAGTCGTGGGTGTGGTGCCCGCAGCCGCAATCGCCGCACGAAGCTCCGCCTCGTTGGATACGCTGTTTGACAGCGGCATAATCCCCGCCAGTGGCTTAATTTCCCCCACAATCAGAAAAAGCGCGTAGGGGCTTTCTACATATGAATAGCCGCCATAGGCACGTAAAGTCCACACACCCATGTCGGCTTCCGCAACTTCTTCAAAGCGCAGCTCCACAAGCACCGGGCTTGTGGAGTACGTGACCCGGCCCGCGCTCATGCGCCGCTGGCCGTCCAGATACCAATACAGCGTGGAATTGGGTTCGGCGGGCTCTTCGCTCTCATCAGCTTCACCGCACTCGTCAGCGGGTGCATCGTCACAAGTTTTGCAAGTATCCGCATCGTAGTCTTTGTCGTACTCTTCATCGCATTCTTCTTCTGGCTGCGCTTCCGTCTTGTCATATTCAGGCGAGTCCGCATCGGGCTTAACGCCCTGCTCTTCTGTCGGCGGCTCATATTCCGGCTCATGCTCGCCGGGTTCTTCGTCATAATCGTATGAGTCTGCCGGTTCTTTATCTTCTTCATCGGGCAATCCAGCCGGTGGCGGCATTTCCCTTACATACGAAACATACTGGCTAAAGACAAGATTCTGCCCTTCGTATGCCTCGTAATAAAATGGGAAATGTCCGGGATAAAATGATATGCCGGTGTGGCCGGGCTCAAGTGCATTCTCATATCCAAAAACCAACTCCGCATCCGTCGTGTCCGCCGCCGTCACGGGCACAGCCCAAAACNCCAGCAACGCCGCCATTATAAGCGCGATTGTCCTGTTATAATTTCTTTTCATGTCCATTCCTCCAAACTTCCCTGCACCTGTCGGGGCAAGATTCGCAAAAATTATAGCATTTTGCCAACAGGGAAATGTTGAAGGTTACACAGATTTCACCTTACGTTTTTTCTAAATAATATCCTCTGCCTTTTTGCGCGATGATGGTATACTCCGCGTCAAGCTCGGACAGCTTGGTTCTTAGCTTTGATATTGTCTTTTTCAGGGTTGCGTAGTCCCCAATCATTTCTTGCCCCCAAACCTTTACATACAGGTGCTCGGCACTCATTACCGTTTCCGGGTGCTGTACGAATTGCTCAAGCAGGGAAAATTCTTTTGAGGTAAGGTTCATATCCTTGTCGTTTACATATGACCTTTTTGATGGCATATCCATTTTAACCGTCCCTATGGCAAGGATATCGGGTATTTGCGCGGCCCGGTGCAGCATTCTTTCTATCCGTGCAAGCAGCAGCCTGTTGTCGTAGGGCTTGGTAATATAATCGTCACCGCCCGCCGCCAGGCCTTTTAACTCGTCGCTGGTTTCAGAAAGCGCGGTCAAAAGCAGTACGAGCATGTTAATATTCATGCCCTGCCTCAGCTCCTTGAGAAAGTCCAGCCCGTTTCCGTCCGGCAACATAATGTCAAGCACGATTAAATCCGGCAACAGCTCCGCGATGCTTTGCCTTGCTTCGGCAAGGCTCATGGCAAGGCGCACATTGTAGCCGCCCCGCCGTTCCAGGAAAATTTTATTGGCGAACTGGATGTCCGCTTCGTCTTCTACAAGAAGAATGTTACGCATTTGCCCTCACCCCCTCATTGTATATCGGTACTGTAAATGTAACTGTCGTTCCTTTGCCTGCTTCGCTTTCTACCCAAATATCCCCTCCGTGGGATTCAATTATATTTTTGCATATCGCCAGGCCTAGGCCCGTGCCCTCGGAGCCGGAAAGCCCGACATCACCCGTAACCCCGCGTTCAAAAACACGGGGCAGCATTAAACGGCTTATGCCTGTGCCGTTGTCCACCACGGAAACAGTGACAAATTCTCCGTTCTCAATTTTTAATTCCGCATTGACGCAAATTTCCCCGTTTTTTGTATGGTTGTACGCATTGGCCAAAAGGTTATCCATCACTTGAACCAAGCTGTCGGCACTGCCATATACAAAAGTATTAAGGTCGTCCGGGATGTTGATGACGAGCCTGCTCCCTCCTTTTTCGATAACCCTGCGGTGTATCTCGGCACTGCTTGTAAGGAACTTTGAAATTTCAATAACCGTCATTTTCTCACGAACCTCCCGACGGGATGCCAGCCAGAGGTTGTTTTCGGTCATACGCTTCACCCGCAGTATTGCTTCTTGGGCCCGGCGCAGGGCTTCACCGATTATTTTGCCGTCCTCAGTCGGCTCCTTTACAGATTCTTCGTATAAATCCGCCGCCAGCTGAACATTTACGGATATAATAGTAAGCGGCGTTTTGGTCTCGTGGCTAATGTTTGCCAAGTATTCGCTTTTCATGCGGGACAGGCTTTCCAACGCGGCGTTTTCATCAGCAAGGCGCGAAAATTCCAGCTTGGACAGGACGGATACATATTTCGTGACAAGAAGCCCAACGGCTACCCCCAAAGCAATAGCTGCGATAATCATAATAAAAAGCATGTTGAACCAAAGGCTATTGATTTCATTTACATAAGAGGCCTGTAATACCCGGTTGTGCGCCAGGTAATACAGCGCGTCCATTATGAAATCCGTAGGCTCAATTAAGGCGTCCATCATTACAAGCATCTGGACGGGTGGGGCATCCACTCTGGCACTGGCTAAAATCTGCTGCATACTCGGCTGGTATTCATCAAAAGCCGTCATAATTTCATTGTATAGCTCTATCATTCCGGCGTCTTTTATTGTACGGCTGTACCGCTCCATATAGTTAATGAAACCGCGCTCGTGATTATAGAGGTCTGCTTCGATTATATCCAGCCATGAGATGTTTCCGCTTGCAAGAACCACGTCCCGCAGCTGTACCCGCAGACGCTGGAAATATTCACGCGCCATGCCCAAACTCGACAAGGGCTGAGATTGGCTTTCGTACATTTCACGGCTTCCGGCGTTTATTTGCATCATGCCGATTATGCCTACCGCACCGATAAGGACGGTTAGGGCAATCATTATGAAAAAGCTAACGGTAAGTTTTTTTGATACCTTCATATCTGTCATCGCATGTAGGCCTCCAGCCCCTTTACCCTAGCCCACATATCATCCAAGTACGCGCTTGCCTCATCAAAGGGAACAAAAAATGTAGGCATACCCACCGTTTCAAATATCTCCTGTTGAAAAACCGGGTCGGCGGTTATCTGCCGCAAGGCATCGGATAATCTTTGGGAGATTATTTCATCCGTGCTGGGCGGAAACGCAAAGAAATAGGAGCGGCCCATGTAACCCCCGGCAATACCCGCTTCCGCCATCGTGGGGACATCGGGTAAAAGAGCGTTGCGCTCGCCGGCGGCTATCCAAAGCGGAAGCATTTCCCCGCTTTCGATATAGGGCATAAACAGGGCTATATTATTGTAGCCCACTTCCGTATGGCCGCCGAGTATAGAGGGTGGCATCATGCTGCCGCCGCCCACATGGATGGGGTTGGTGGCAAAACCCCCGGCAATCTCCGCCATACGCAGCAGCTTGAAGGAAAAGCCGGTGATAGTGGTGGCTACGTTAAGGCTGCCGGGATTTGCCCTTATATGCTGTAAAAATTCCTGTGCCGTGTATATCCCGGCATCCGAGCGGATGACCAATACATTCGCGTCGCAGTGCATGGCAACGGCAGCTATTTCAAAATCACCGTGGTTCAGTTGCGCCTCCCCGGTGAGTATATTGGCAAATAAATTCCCTGTGTGATAGAAAAGTATGGTGTAACCGTCGGGGGTTGCCCTCTTTACCTGCTGCGCGCCCACCGTGCCGGAAGCCCCGTCAAGGTTGACGATATAAACCGGCTGCCCCAACGCTTCCGCCAGGTGCGGTGCGAACATCCGGGCGTACATATTGGTGTCGCCGCCGGGAAGGAAGGGTACGATAATAGTAAGCGGGCGCGTGGGCCAATCGCCTCCCTCCGGCGCGGCCGCAGGCATATAGGGTGCTGTAGGGGCTACCATTGTTACCCTATGTTCAGGAGGCTGCCTTACGGGCCTTTCCAGTATGCCGTCAGGGGGCGCGGGGAAGCAGGCGGTAAGCAGCGCAAGGGCCAGAAGTACCGCAATTAGCATGGATATTATTTTTTGCTTTTTCATCTTGAGTTCGCTCCCTTCAGCCGTCAATTCACCGCCGCCAACACATCCATGATACCTTTTACTCCGTCGGTTATTTTATGAGCTGATACCAGGTCTAAAAAAGCTCCCCGGGAGTCGTAAAGGTCGTGGATATCCTTAACCAGCCGCTCCGGGGTCATTTCTCCCTCGGGCAGAACCTTGGAGAAACCCTGTCTCCCAAAGGACGCGGCGTTTAGAATCTGGTCGCCCCGGCTTATTCCCTTGGGAAGCGGAATCAGCAGGTTTGGCTTTTTTAACGCCAAAAGCTCGAACAAAGTGTTGGCCCCGGCGCGGGAAATTACAACGTCCGCAGCAGCCATTACGTCGGGCATGGTATCGCTGAGATACTCAAATTCCGCATATCCGGGCAAGTCAATTCCCGACAAATGCCCCCGGCCGCACAGATGGATTACCCGGAACTTTTCCAAAAGCTGCGGAAGGGCCTCCCGCACACAGGCGTTTATGGCCGCCGCGCCCTGCGAGCCGCCTGTGACCAGCAAAACCGGCTTCCCGCCGGGCTCAAAGCCCGCGTGCCGGAACCCGTACAGACGGTCGCCCTCCAGCAAATTCGGGCGGATGGGCGTCCCCGTCAGGACGGCCTTACCCTTGGGAACAAACGCCAGCGTCTCCGGAAAGCTCACGCACACCTTTGCCGCAAAGGGCATCACCAGCCGGTTGGCCAGCCCCGGCGTGATGTCCGATTCGTGAATCACGGCCTTCACGCGGCACAGCTTCGCCGCCGCGATTACCGGCACAACAACAAAGCCGCCCTTCGAAAAGACAATATCCGGCTTAATGCGGCGTATAATTTTAAGGGAATCCCCCACGCCCTTTGCCACACGAAAAACATCGGTTAAATTTTTAATATCAAAATACCGGCGCAGCTTTCCGCTGGAAATACCATAGTAAGGGATTCCGGCGGCCTCAACCAGACCGCGCTCGATACCGTCGTGGCTTCCTATATAGTGTACTTCGAAGTCGGCGTCCCTTAGCGAGGGCAAAAGTGCCAAATTGGGAATTACGTGACCGGCGGTTCCTCCCCCGGTAAGAATAATTTTTTTCATTTTTTCACCCGAATTGTGATTTTGTGGCATTTTGTAAGGCCTGCTGATATAATCACGATACTTTTATACATTATACCCATTCTTGAACTTACTTGGAAGTATTGACTGTCCGACGCTGAAACGGATTTCGGAATTTTTGGAGATTCTTATGTTAAAAGTAATCATGATTTTGCTGCTGGCGGTGCTGACCGCCTGCGGAAGCGGCGAACGTGAAAATGGCGACACAGGGTTTTACGAGCCGCCTGAAAACGGCGGTGGCAAGCCGGCAACCGTAGAAGAAGACACGGAGCAACCCGACATTCCCGCCTATGACAATTACAGGGTCGTTCTGGAGATTGACCCGGCGGCGCGCACGGTTTACGGCATATCCCAAATCACGTTTACAAACCGCACGGGTAAAGAACTGGAAACCGTCGTGCTGCAGGTGTATTTCAGTGCGTTCGGGCAAGGCTTCTACCCGCCGCCGTTTTTTAACGAATCCACGCTGAGAATATTCCGCGGGCCGCAAATCTATGG
>WQSB01000053.1 GCA_009788085.1 Defluviitaleaceae bacterium | reverse complement strand
TGCTGCAGCGGAATGAAGGCAGTAATGAATGCGGCAGACGGGATTCGCGCCGGGCGGGCCGATTTGATTTTGGCCGGCGGTGTGGAGTCCATGAGCAGTGCGCCGTTTATTTTGCCGGGGAAGGTGAGGGGCGGCAACAAGCTGGGTGACATAACAGCGGTTGACCACATGGTATATGACTCCCTAACCGATGCCTTTGGCAATTATCACATGGGAATAACAGCGGAAAACGTGGCTGAGAAGTTTTCTATTACCCGGGAGGAACAGGACGCCTACGCGCTGGAATCCCAGCGAAAAGCCATAGCCGCTGTGGATGCGGGGAATTTTAAAAATGAAATCGTGCCCATTACGGTAAAGGCCGGCAGGGCGGAAGTTGTTTTCGATACGGATGAGTATCCGAACCGCGGCACAACGGCGGAAAAAATGGCGTCTCTGCGCGCCGCTTTCAAAAAGGACGGCACAGTGACGCCAGGCAATGCTTCGGGCATTAATGACGGGGCCAGCATGACTTTGATTGCAAGCGAAGACGCAGTGAAAAAATATAACCTGACCCCTCTGGCCGAAATCATCAGCTATGCCCAGGCCGGAGTTGCACCGGAAATAATGGGCCTTGGGCCAGTCCCCGCTGTGAAAAAGGCTTTGGAAAACGCTTCCCTTACGCTAAAAGACATGGAGTTGCTGGAGCTTAACGAGGCTTTTGCCGCACAGGCCCTAGGCGTGGTGCATGAGCTTTCCGCCCAACACGGCCTTTCCAAGGAAGAAATCATGTCCAAAACCAATGTGAGCGGCGGCGCGATTGCCCTTGGGCATCCCATCGGCGCGAGCGGTAACAGGATTATCGTTACGCTGGTTCATGGGTTAATCCGCACCGGCCTTTCCTATGGGCTGGCCTCGCTGTGTGCGGGCGGCGGCATGGGCACGGCGGTTGTTATCAAAAAAATCGCTTGTTAAACTATGAAAATATTGTGCATATCCGCATCAAACAATCTCAAAGATGGCATAAAAGAAACATCATCTTTTATAATATGCCAGCGCGTAATTCGCGAAGCCAAAAAGAAAATTGCACAGGCCGATTGTTCCATTCTCGAATTAAAAAACTACATGCCCAACCCTTGCACCAACTGCTTGATGTGCTTGGGCAGTGGTCGTTGTGCTATTGATGATGCGTTTAATGAAATTTATGAAAAAATACTTGATTGTGATGTTCTTTTTATCGTTTCTCCGCATTATGCTCCAATCCCTGCAAAGCTGTGTATGATTATGGAGAAAATGGAGTCCATTACTTTTAATCCTTGGCTCAAAGATAATTCTTATAAGCCGGAGGTCGTTGGCATACCAACAGGGATTATTTCACATGGCGGCACAGGCGAAGATTGGGCATTAAGGGAATACGAAAAAGTTGTTAATTATCCGATTGCCAATTTTTTATTTACAATCCCTAAATCCCATGCGGAAACACGCCAGCTAAACTTGGTAGCATATGATGATTGGAAAACCGGCATTAGCGTTCCGCCTGTGATGAATTATAAAGATTGGACGGATTTGCAAATTGCTATGTTCGCAGACTATATTGACAGAGTTATCCAATCCTAAATAAGCGGAATAAGGGCATATGGCCCTATCAAGATGGAGGTTTATCATGAGATTAAAAGACAAAGTCGCCATCGTAACCGGTGGTGCCAAGGGCATTGGCCAGTGTGTGGCGCAGTTATTTTCCTCGGAGGGCGCGAAGGTAATTGCAGTTGACATGGGCGAGCTTGCCTACAGCGACCCGAATGTGGAGTTTTACAAGCTGGATGTTTCCGATTCGGCGGCGTGTAAGGGTTTCTTTGAATACGCTACAGGCAAACATCCCAAAATTGACATTCTGGTGAACAATGCCGGCATCACCCGCGACGCTTTGACCCGCAAAATGTCCGACGAGCAGTGGGCCCAGGTCATAGATGTAAACCTGAACGCGCTGTTCTATGTAACCCGCCATTTTGGGCCGTTTATGCAGACCGCTGGCGGCGGCTCTATTATTAACATATCCTCCGTTGTGGGTGAGTACGGCAATATCGGCCAGGCCAATTATGCCGCCACAAAATCCGCCATTTTCGGTCTCACAAAGACTTGGGCTAAGGAATTCGCCATGAAAAACGGCAATGTGCGGGTCAATGCCATCTCCCCCGGGTATGTAATGACCGACATTCTAAAAACCGTTCCCCAAGAGCTTCTGGACAAATTCGCAGCACAGACCATGCTTGGCCGCCTCGGCCAGCCCGAGGAAGTCGCGCAGGCCGTGCTGTTTCTGGCCGGCGACGAATCCGCCTATATTACCGGCCATACGCTAAGCGTAAACGGCGGAATGCGGCTGTAGGGGGGAATCACATGGAGGTTTACGAAGCCATTTACGGGCGCAGAAGCATAAGAAAGTACCAAGACACAAAAGTTGAAAAGGAAACCCTGATGAAGCTGGCACAAGCCGCGATAGCCGCCCCCAACGGCAGCAATATCCAGCCATGGGATTTTGTTTTCGTAACGGATTCGGAGCGTATAGCCCGGCTATGCGAAATACTGGAAAACGTACACATCGAATATTTCGGGAAAGCAGGCAGAAAAATTCTTGAAGGCGAGCGTTTTGAAAAAGCCGTTTCCATGTATGCTCGCATGGCGAATGTGCCCGCCTTTGTGCTGGTTTGCAAAAACATAAGAAATGAGCATCTAAACGAGGCCTATGGGCAGTGGACAACGGCGTGGGCGCATCACAGCATTGCGGCGGCCATGGAAAACCTAATACTCGCCGCAGTTGCCGAAGGCTTGGGGACGTGCTGGCTGGGAACCCCCAGCTGGCAGGGCGATAAAATCAAAGAGCTCTTGGGCATACCGGAAAATGTTGAGATTGTGGCGATGTCGCCCATCGGCGTTCCCGACGAGTCGCCCAAGGCAAGGCCGCGGATTCCCGTGGAAGAAGTCACGCATTTTAATAGATGGTAGGAAGGAAGTGCAAAATGCAAATTTACACATACGACGATATCCAAATCGGACAAAGCGCGTCGGTAACGAAAACAATCAGCGAATACGACGTGTACGCTTACGCAGGAATAATCGGCGATTTCAACCCGGTACACATCAACGCACCCTACGCCGAGGGAACATTCTTTAAGGAAAGAATCGCTCACGGAATGCTGACCGCAAGCTTTGTATCCACTGTTTTGGGTATGTACTTGCCCGGCCCCGGGGCTATTTTCATCTCCAACACCGCTAACTTTCTCGCGCCGGTTCGTATCGGCGATACAATCACGACAATCTGCACAGTTGCCGAAAAACTGGAAAAAGGACGGGTAAGGCTGGAATCCGTAATCACCAACCAACACGGAGAAACCGTAATGACCGGCGAAAGCCTTGTAAGTGTGCCGAAATCAAAGAAATAGCAAGAAAATTAGGAGTGGCCGAATCGCGCTGGCGAGGGGGAGGCATGGGGTGTGAATCGCGCTAACGCTTGCCCCGGGATGATTGCGCCGTCTCGGGCGGTGCCTGTGTCGGTCTTGCTCGCAAGCCCGGCGGTGGCACTTGCCCTCGTCCGTCACGCTAATCCCGTGTCTGCGCTAGACGCGCTTATTCACACCCATGCCTCCCCCTCACCAGCGCGATTCGGCTACTCCTCGAAAATTATTTCAGCATACCACGGGCAAAAAATTCTACAAGCTGGTCTATGGTGGCTTCGTCGGGTTCGGTCTTGTCAAATACGAAGCATTTTAGGGTGACAAAGCTGTGTGCCCCCATAAGGACATATGAAATCAGCGCAGGGTCAAAGTCGCGTATTTCGCCGTTTTGCTGCGCTTTTTTTATTTCGCGTACATATCCTGCGGAAAACCGCTCATAGTAGTTTTTAAAGCTTTCCGCGTCAACAAATTGGGATTGCCATATTATTTTAAACAAGCCGAAGTGCTCGCGCACAAAGGAGAAAAATACACGTATGGAAATGCGCTCCTGCTCTATCATTGAATCGAAGGCGGTTTCTTTTTTTGCCTGGCGCAGGGCGTGGCGAAGCTTACGGCCAAGGTCATCCATGAGGTATAAAAAAACGCTGCTTTTGTCGGGAAAATAGGTGTAAAAAGTGCCCGTCGCAACCTGTGCCCGGGCGGTAATATCATTGATTTCAGTTTCATAGAAGCCGTTTTGGGAAAAGAGATGCTCTGCTGCGTCGCAGATTTTCTTTAAGGTTAGCTCACCACGCTTGGTCTTGGGCAGCTTAACATAGCTCAATTTTAACACCTCACAATATTGTGTCACTATAACGTATTAATTGCCTCCTCGCAAGCAGAGAGGCATATTTGTCATAACATACAAATTTTCCTAGCCATAGCGGCTTTAACATTGTTAATTATTTTTAGTTTCTATAGTTGATTATGGATAATGCTTTGTGATATATTATGCGAAATATGAAACATGAATCATTATTCAAATTGGCGGTGATTTTCTTGGGCAATATTATTCTGCGCACGGAGGGTCTCTCTATTGAGTTTGGGGCGTTAAAGGCTGTTAATAATGTCAGCCTTTCCATAAAGGCGGACAAATTCACGGCCATTTTGGGCCCCAACGGTGCGGGTAAAACCACATTTTTCAACTTGGTTAGCGGATTATACAAGCCGTCTGCCGGCAAGGTGTTTTTTAAGGACAAGGACGTGACCGGATATACGCCCCAGCAGCGCATTCACGCCGGCATGGGAAGAAGCTTTCAGCTTACCAATGTTTTTCCCGCCCTTTCCGCCCACGAAAATGTGCGCCTGTCGGTTCAGTCCGCCGCAAAGGTGAAATTTACCAAATTGTTTAAAAGCTACACACGCTATACGGATATCTTTGAAGAAACTGACCGCATCCTTAAAAGGATATTACTCCACGACAAGGCCGACGTACGCGCCGGCAACCTGACTCACGGCGAGCAGCGCAAGCTGGAGCTTGGTATGGTGCTTGCGCAAAAGCCGGAGGTGCTTTTGCTGGACGAACCCACAGCCGGCATGAGCATTGAGGAAGTACCAATAATGATTGACCTGTTAAAAAGCATAAAGGACACGGGCGAGACGACAATAGTGCTTATAGAGCACAAAATGAACATGGTAAAAGCCCTCAGCGATGTGATAGTGGTGTTGGCAAACGGCGAGCTTCTGTGTGAGGGCGACCCCGAAACCGTATCAAACGACCCTGCTGTAATGGCGGCGTACCTAGGAGGAGGTGTTGTCCATGTCGCTACTTAAAGTTTCCGGTTTGGTGTCATACATCGGCCTCTTTACAATTTTGCACGGCATTGATATGGAAATTCAGCCCGGTGAGGCCGTAGCCATTTTAGGGCGCAACGGCGCGGGCAAAACCACGTTTTTGCGCACTGTTATGGGGCTTGTAAAAACTCGAAGCGGCACTATCGAATATAAGGGTCAATCCCTTGTGGGCAAGCCGCCGCATAAGGTTTCAAAAATGGGTATAGGCTACTGCCCCGAGGACTACGGTGTGTTTAACGAGCTTTCCATTGAGGAAAATTTGATTCTGGCAAAGCATAAAAACGACGCGGCAACCGCCGAACGCATTGCCTACGTGCTTGATTTATTCCCCGACCTTAAAAAAGCCTTTAAACGCCCGGCTCGTACCCTTTCCGGCGGACAAAGGCAAATGCTTAGTGTAGGGCGCAGCCTTGTAAACAGTCCGCCACTTATTTTAATAGACGAGCCAAGCAAGGGCCTGGCCCCTGTTGTAATAGAAAAAATGTCACTTGCCTTAAAAGAAATCGCCAGAAATTCTACTATATTATTGGTAGAGCAAAACTTCCACATGGCTCTAATCGTAACAGACAGGTACTATATTATTGACGAGGGCAAAACAGTACACAACGGCTTGATGAAGGATTTGGAAAACGACAAAGAGCTTCAGCATAAGCATCTTGGCTTATAAGGGGGTACATGATGGCAAATATTTTAACGCTTTTGTTTAACGGAATATCGGAGGGCGCACTGTATTTCCTGATGGCATCCAGCTTGTCCATTATATTGGGGCTTATGGGGGTTGTAAATTTTGCCCACGGAGCCTTGTTTGTGTGGGGTGCGTATGTGTTCCGCATGGTATTTATCCAAACAGGAAGCTTTTTCTTTGGAATCATGGCCGCTATGGTAGCCGGGTTTGTTATAGGGTTTATATTCGAAAAATTATTTGTTTCGCGGGTATATGGCAATGTAGGCGCGCAAATCATGATTACCTTGGGCCTTTCAATTGTTTTTACAGAGTTGATACGTGTTTTCTGGGGGCCGACGCCGCTTATTGTTACTCGGCCGGAGTTTTTGGCGGGCGTCTCCCATATTCAGCTTGGCGGCGTGGGCACTGTGATTATTTCGCATTACCGACTGTTCCTTATTATCGTTGGTGTAGTCATTGCGATTCTCGGGCACCTGCTGCTTACCAAAACCAGAATCGGCATGACCATTAGGGCGGGGGTACAAAGCGGCGAAATGGTAAGCGCGCTGGGTATTAACATTAACCTGTACTTTACGCTGGTTTTTGCCGCGGGCGGCGCGCTTGCGGGTCTTGGGGGTGCTTTATTTGCCCCGCTTTCTCAATCAATTAACCCGGAGATAGGCAACATGTTCCAGCTGGATGCGTTTATCGTGGTTGTAATAGGCGGAATGGGCAGCTTCATGGGCTCTGCGGTGGGCAGCTTGTTTATAGCAATTATGATTGCTTTAATCGGCTGGTATGTGCCGGCCCTTTCATCTGTTGCTCCGGTCACTATTATGGCACTTGTTCTTATATTCAGGCCCCAAGGACTGTTTAGTTTGCTTGGTTTGCTTAGACAGGCGGTGAAAAAATGATTTTGCAGAGGCTTGATACCATCAGAAAAATTGAGGTTGTCATAATTGTGGCGTTAGCAATTGTGCTGCTAATCGTTCCTCATGTAGCCGGCACCGCCACGGTGACAATGGTTTCACGTATTATGATTTTTGCGGTATTCGCAATGTCCTACGATATTTTGCGGGGTTATGTAGGGGTTATACATCTTGGTTACGCTCTGTTTATAGGCGGCGGCGCGTACTTCGTGGGCATTTTGTTTACCCAGTTTGGCGTAGGTATTCCCATGCTGTTGCTTGCGGTTGTGGGCACAAGCGTTTACTCCGCCATATGGGCCCTTATCGTCGGCAAAATTTCCGGCAAAAGCGGTATGATTGCCACGGCTATGATTACCATGGCCTTTGCGGAAATAATGCGCTCTTTAATGACTTCATGGTTCACGGTTACCCGAGGCGCGGACGGGCTTCCGTTCCGCGTGCCCCCACCCTTTAACGACAGGACGATGATGTTTTACGCAAGCTTTATCTTTATGGTGATTATGGCGTTTTTGCTTTACAAATTTACAAAATCGCCAACGGGCCGTGTATGGCAGGCCGTGCGCGAAAACGAGCAGCGGGCGATTTTCCTTGGTTATAACACCAACCGCGCAAGAACCATCGCACTGTTGGTGGCAAGCGTTGTGGGCGGGCTTTCCGGCGTAATGTTTGGTTTGCTCAACCGCTTTGTAAACACAGATTTATTGGATATGCAGATGACAATTAACGCAATGCTTTACTCCCTTATAGGCGGCACGGGCACCTTATTCGGCGCGATTTTGGGAAGCGCGCTTGTGGTCTATTTCCAAAATCTGCTTCTGGATTTGCGTGGCGTGCATTTTATTTTTGAACGCTGGCTGCTGTTCATTGGCGCACTGTATATTGTGGTCGTAATGTTTATGCCGCGGGGCATAATGGGCTTCTACTACGACTGGAAAGACAAGCGCGCCCAGAAAAAACGCCTGCTGCAAGAAGCCAAGCTTCCCCCGCAGCTTAACGATGAAGCGTAGGAAGGAGATTTAATATGCCTGATACTAGGTCGCTTTACGAATCAAAAAAGAAATCCATTCCCGAGGCTTTAAGGCTTATTAAAAGCGACGACGCCATTATGGTTGCCTTGGGTGCCTCCGAGCCGGGGGATTTGCTTTCCCAGGTCCACACTATTGCGGATTACGGCGTAAAAGGTGTAAATATCACCAATTGTTTGCCAATGAACGATTATGACTTCATTTCTAAGCCCAACCCGGAGGTTATAACAAACAGCGGATGGTTTTTTGGCCCGGTACAGCGCAAAGCCGCAAAAGCCGGCGGCGGACATGTTTCCCATGTGCCGCAAAGATTACACAACGCGGGTATTCGCCGTATGTACGCCATGAAGCAGGATAATCGCAGAATCGTACTCTTTGCCTCATGCAGCCCGATGGACGAACATGGCTTTCTAAGCCTGTCATTAGGCGCGACATATGAGAGAAATTTAGTCGACAGCGGCGCGCTTGTAATCGTTGAGGTCAACAAGCAAATGCCCCGCACCTTTGGCGATACGGTTATTCACATAAGCGAGATAGACGCGCTGGTGGAAGCCGACCGCCCCGCACCCGAGCTTCCCTTTGTTCCCTTTACGGAAAATGACGCAAAAATTGCGGATTTTATTGCCGAAAAAATTGAAAACGGCTCTACAATACAGCTTGGTATAGGCGGAATACCCAACGCCCTTGCCAATGGCCTAAAAACCAAGAAGCACCTGGGAATCCACACAGAAATGCTTACGGATAACATGGTAGACCTTGTAAGCTGCGGTGCTGTGGACAATAGCCAAAAGACAATTTACAAACACAAAATAGTGGGCACCTTTGCCATGGGCACACAAAAGCTTTACGGTTTTATAAACAATAACCCCTCCGTTGTGCTTAATGCGGGCACTTGGGTGAACGACCCGGCGGTTATTGGGCAAAATTACAAGATGCAGTCCATCAATACTGCGTTGGAAATTGACTTGTTTGGCCAGTGCGCCTCGGAGTCCATTGGGCCGGTGCAGTATTCCGGCAGTGGCGGGCAGGCAGATACTGCCATAGGTGCGCAACGCTCCGCCGGGGGGCATTCGTTTATTTGCTTGTATTCTACTGCTTCGGTAAAGAATAAAAACGGCGAAAGGGAGGTAATATCAAAAATAACACCAATGCTAAAGCAAGGCTCGGTTGTAACACTGAGCCGAAACGATGTGGACTACGTTGTTACGGAATACGGCATCGTAAGTCTGCGGGGCAGAAGCCTGAAAGAGCGCGCCGAACGACTTATTTCCATTGCTCACCCGGACTTTAGAGACGAGTTGAACTTCCATGTTAAAAACCATCCCGAAGTTTATTAATTTAAAGGAGAGTGTAGAAAATGAAAAGGATTACAAAGTTACTTATGGTTATTACAGCCCTGATGCTGATGGCAACCATGTTTACTGCCTGCGGGCGCGATGACGACGACCCGGACAGGCCAATCAGAATAGGCGCGATTACATCCCTAAGCGGCGCGCTTCAAGACTTTGGCGAGCAGTTCCAAAGGGGATTTAACCTAGGCCTTGAATACATGACAAACGGCACAAACCAAGTTGCCGGACGCGACATTCAGGTAATTTGGGAAGACACAACAAACACTCCCGACGTGGCTCGTGAAAGAACCATGGTGCTATTGGAAACCCATAATGTTGACATAGTAACGGGCTTTGCGTCCTCCGGAGACGCGATGGCAAGCCTCGCGCTGTTTGAAGAGTTTGAAACGGTTGCGGTAATCGAACCCGCCGCCGCAGACTTTATCATACAATACCCCAACTGGAATGAATTTATTTTCCGCACGGGCAGAACCTCCGCGCAGGATGCTTTGGCACTGGCGGCGGTGCTTGGCGGTATGCACCCCGGCGGCGGCAGAACTGTGGCGGCTCTTGCTCCCGACTCCACATTCGGGCACAGCATGGTAGACCCGTTTAGGCCTGCGGTGGAAGCACTTGGTTTTACTTGGGTGGGTGCAGAGATGGCACCGGAAGCGGCAACGGATTTTAGCCCATTTATTCTTCGTCTTCGCGAGCTTGCCCCCGATTATTTATATGTAATTTGGGCAGGGGCAAACAGCCCTTGGGTGCAGCTTTTAGAGCTTGACCTTGAAGGTGTAGGCACAACAATCATCACTGGTGCGCCCCAGCGTGAAGCCCTTGAGGCCATGCGCGAGCTTGGCCAAATCGGCGGCTTTGGCTTTTGTGTATACTACCCTACCCTTCCTCAAAATGTGCCCATGAACGATTGGATGGTTCGCAGGCATATGGAAGATTTCGGCTTTGCCGCTGATATTTTTACGTCCGGCGGCTTTGCGGCGGCCTCCGCCATTATCACAGCCCTTGAGCTTACCGGCGGCGATACCGATTCCCGCGTGCTTATAGACACAATGCGCGGTATGCAGTTTGACTCACCAACAGGTGTGCGTTATTTCCGCCGCGAGGACCATCAAGCTATGCAGCCGCTGTTCGCAATTGAGTTTTCCTACAGCCCGACCCATTTGGTGCCGCTGTATGTCCGCACGATTCCCTCGCACGAAATTACACCTGAGATTATGAACAGAAGGCCGTAATTGAAGTTTATTAAAGCAAAACTGCTATAAAGCCTCAGGGGGGAGGGTTTTTGAAAAAGCCCTCTCCCCATTTAATGGGAAGAGGGATGCATTTTGATAATTGATTTCAACGGCAAAAAAATCTACGCGGAAACCCATGGGGACGGCGAAGCCCTTGTGATGCTTAACGGCATTATGATGTCAACGCCAAGCTGGACGCAATTTATTCCGGCTTTAAGCAGCAGGAATAAGCTGATTCTTTTGGATATGCTTGACCAGGGGCAGTCGTCAAGGATGAGCGAGGGTTATGATATTACGCTTCAGGCCGATGTTTTGAAAAAAGTTCTGGACGAGCTGGGCATCAAAAAGGCGACGATTTGCGGCATTTCCTATGGGGCGTCCGTTGCTATGAATTTTGCGATAAAATACCCGGATTATGCGGATAAGCTGATTTTGTTTAATTGCGTACCGTATACATCGCAGTGGATGAGGGACATCGGCAAAGGCTGGAAGCTGGCGCGGCATTCCCCCCAAGCATATTACCATACGACGATTCCGGTGATTTACTCCGCGGATTTTTACAATCACAACCCAGAGTGGATAGCCGCACGGAAGGAATTTCTCATGCAGCATGTGTTTAATAACAAGGATTTCCTAGACGCCATGGACAGGCTTACGGACAGCGCGGTTGCCCACGATGTCCGGGATGAGCTTGCCGGGATTACGGCCAAAACCTTACTGGTGGGGTCAAAGGAAGACTATCTCACACCGCCGCAGCAACAGAAATATATCCGGGAGCGCGTTCCCGGCGCGAATCTTGTAGTAATAGAAAACTGCGGCCACGCCGCAATGTATGAGCAACCAGACATTTTTACAGCTTTGATTACAGGGTTTGTGAACGAGTAATGGAGGAGCTATGGAAAATCATGTGGGAGTAATGGGGCTTGGAATATACCTTCCAAAAAGCTTCATGACTGCAAAGGAAATTTCGGAAAAAACCAAGGGCGTGTGGTCTGAGGCGGCGGTTATAGAAAAGCTTGGAGTTGTCAAAAAAACTATTCCTGGAGACGGTGACGGGGCTCAAAAAATGGGTGCGCTTGCGGCCTCGGCAGCCATAAAGGACGCGGGCATTTCCGCTGCGGAAATTGATTGCGTGCTGTGCATAACCGAGGAATGGAAGGAATATCCCATTACGACGTCGGCAAATTATATCATTCGGGAAATCGGCGCGGAAAACGCTTGGGGCTTAGACGTGCAAAATAGATGCTGCACCTGTGTTTCGGCCATTAAAGTCGCCAAGGACATTTTAATGGCCGACGACGACGTGACTACCGTGCTTATCGCGGGAGGATACCGCAACTGTGACTTTGTAAACTATGAGGACAACGAGACGTCCTTTATGTTTGACCTTGCAGCCGGGGGCGGAGCCATTATTTTACGCAAAAACCTTGGCTGCAATCTTGTGCTGGGCAGCCACATAATATCCGATGGCTCTTTGGCCAGGTCCGCCGGGGTGCGGGTGGGTGGAACGGAGGTTCCCGTTACGAGGGAAAACATAGACGACTATTTCGTTCTGGAGATTATGGAGCCCGCAATCATGAAAGACCGGCTCAAGGAAGTTTCCATGAAAAACTGGAATGAGTGCATAAGCCGTGCCTTTGAAAAATCCGACTTGGAAAGGAAAATAGATTACCTGGCTATTTTGCATTTCAAACGCTCGGCTCATGAGGCTTTTTTGGCGGAAAACGGCCTTACCTGGCAGCAAAGCATTTACCTTGAGGAATACGGCCATTTAGGACAGCTGGACCAAATTTTGTCATTGTATCTCGCACGCAACGAGGGCAGGCTAAAAAACGGCGACAATATTGTCACACTGGCCGCCGGGATAGGCTATACTTGGGCGGCGAATGTTATTAAATGGGGGAAGTGTTTATATGAATTTTAAGCTCTCAAAAAAACATAGTCTTTTGCAAGAGGTGTTTAGAAAATTCGCGGCAAAGGAGGTCGAGCCTGTTGCTGCGGAGGTTGACGAACGGGAAGAATTCCCTTACGAAACCGTTAAGAAGCTGGGACGCTACGGCTTTATGGGCGTTCCCTTTCCAAAGGAATACGGCGGCGGCGGTGCGGACAACTTAGCATACGCCATGTGTGTGGAGGAGCTGTCGAAGGTATGCGCCACAACGGGGGTTATTGTTTCGGCACACTCCAGCCTGTGTGCCGCGCCCATATTTGAGTCCGGCACAACATATCAAAAGGACAAATATTTATCCAAGCTTGCAAAGGGCGAATGGATAGGGGCGTTTGGGCTGACGGAGGCAGGTGCGGGTACCGATGCGGCAATGCAGCAGACAACGGCCGTCCTTAACGGGGAAAATTATATCCTCAACGGCACAAAAATTTTTATTACAAACGCGGATGCCGCCCACGTTTATATTATCATTGCCATGACGGATAAATCCAAGGGCACCCGGGGCTGCTCCGCTTTTATTGTAGAGAAGGACTTTCCAGGCTTTTCCGTAGGTAAAAAAGAGAAAAAGATGGGCATTCGCGGCTCGGCGACATGCGAGCTTATTTTGGAGGACTGCGTTGTCCCCAAGGAAAACCTGCTTGGTAAGGAAGGACAGGGCTTTAAAATAGCCATGAAAACTCTGGACGGCGGGCGCATTGGCATTGCCGCGCAGGCTTTGGGAATCGCCCAGGGCGCGATTGACATCACAACAGTGTATGTAAAAGAGCGCAAGCAATTCGGCAAGCGTATATCCCAATTTCAAAATACTCAATTTGAGCTGGCCGACATGCAAACCACCGTTGACGCCGCTCGTCTTCTGACATACCGCGCAGCCTGTTTTAAGGATGCCGGCGAAAATTATTCATCCCAGGCGGCAATGGCAAAGCTTTTCGCCTCGGAGGCGGCGTCGGATATCACCCGCAGATGCTTACAGCTTCACGGCGGATACGGCTATATCCGGGAGTACGCCATCGAGCGGATGATGCGCGACGCTAAAATAACCGAAATTTACGAAGGTACAAGCGAAGTGCAAAAAATGGTTGTCGCGGCGGCGATGAAGGTCAATTAGGAGGCTTTCAAATGAAAGCACCCTCGACGTGGAAGGAGCATTTTAAAAATGAAGATAATTGTTTGCATAAAGCAAGTGCCCGACACCAATGAGGTCAAGCTGGACCAGGAAACAGGAGTGCTGATTCGGGACGGCGTGCCTTCCATTATCAATCCCGATGACCTGTGCGGCATTGAGGCTGCCCTTGAGCTAAAGGATAAATACGGCGGACACGTTACGGTTATAACCATGGGGCCACCTCAAGCCGATGTAGCCCTGCGGGAAGCCCTTGCCATGGGCTGCGACGCTGCGCATCTGATTTCCGACAGGCTTTTTGGCGGTGCGGATACCTGGGCTACCTCAAAAACTTTGAGCGGCGCGATAAAAAAACTGGGATACGATTTAATTATAACGGGACGGCAGGCCATAGACGGCGACACGGCTCAGGTAGGGCCGCAAATTGCCGAGCATCTGGGCATACCCCAAGTCACCTACGCTCAGGAAATAGAAAAATTGGAAAATGAAAACGCTTTCGTTGTACTGCGGCAGTACGAGGACCGTTATCAGAAAATTAAAATCAAAGCCCCCGCGCTTATAACCGCCCTCTCCACTTTAAACTCGCCCCGATATATGTCCGTAGGCGGCATCGTCGCGGCCTATGACGAGCTGGAGGTCAAAACCATCACCTACGAGGACATCAAGGATTTTGTCGAGCAAAAGGACATCGGCCTAAAGGGCTCGCCCACAAGGGTTAAAAAATCCTTCACAAAAACGGCCAAGGGCAAGGGTGAGCTTCACGAGGTCCCCGACGACGAGGCTGTGGAAATTATTATTAACAAGCTGAAGCAACACTACGTGATATAAAGGAGGCCAGCATGAGTGAAAATGTATTGGTAATTTGCGAGCAGCGCGACGGCGTTTTGCAAAAGGTATCCTTGGAATTAATAGGCAAGGGCCGGGAGCTGGCCGAAAAAACGGGGCAAAAGGTTGTCGCGCTTTTGATGGGCGACGGCATAGAAAAGCTTGCCCGTGTGCTGATAAATCACGGCGCGGACAAGGTAGTATATGTGGAGCATGAAATCCTGAAGGACTATATGACCGAGCCGGCAGCAAAGGCCGCCTGCGCGGTGATTAAGGATGAAAACCCGGATATCGTGCTGGTGGGGGCAAGCTCCATAGGCCGGGACCTTGCCCCGCGCATTGCCGCCCGCATAGAAACTGGACTTACCGCCGACTGCACATCCCTTACGATAGACGACGAAACGGGAGAATTTTTAATGACACGCCCCGCCTTTGGCGGAAACATTATGGCAACAATCATTTGCCCGCAGCACCGCCCGCAAATGGCGACGGTGCGCCCCGGAGTAATGATTGCCTGCGACGAGCAGCCCCGAGACGGCGAAATAAAAAAATTTGACGTAAGCTTTGACCCCGGCGACGTTACCGTCGAAATTCTGGAAACTATAAAAACCACAAAAAAGGCCAAGGACATCACCGAGGCCAAGATTCTGGTGTCTGGAGGGCGCGGCACGGGCAACAAGGAAAATTTCGCGACTCTGCGCGAGCTCGCAGACGTGCTGGGCGGGGAAATCTCCGCCTCCCGCGCCGCAGTAGACCTAGGTTATGCCGAAAAAGACCGTCAGGTAGGCCAAACCGGCAAAACCGTAAGACCCGACGTATACTTTGCCTGCGGAATATCCGGAGCGATTCAGCACGCCGCCGGCATGGAGGAATCCGGCCTGATTTTCGCCATCAACAAGAATTCCTCCGCACCCATATTCGAAATCGCCGACGTGGGCATCGTAGGCGACATGCACAAAATAATTCCCAAGCTTACGGCACGGCTTAAAAAGGAAATGGCGTAAGCTACAAAAACCCAAGCAAGGCCGTCAGGATTTCCTTGGGTTTTTCGATTATGGCGACATGCCCGCAGTCGGGTATGAGCAGATGTAACGAGCCGGGGATATTTTCGGCTATGATTTTTGAAAAACGCGGCGGCTTTAGAATGTCGTGTTCGGCAGATATTATCAAAGCGGGGCAGAGTATGGTTTTAAGGCGGTCGGTCATGGTTACGTCGGTGAGGAAGGTATCATAGAGGATTTTCTGCCCGTCAAAGTAATCGGCGGGAACGGCTTTCATTGCGGCGGCTCGCTTGCTTATGAATTCGCGGTTGTTTCGCATAAAGTCTGGGGCGTAAAGCGTGGGTGCGGCGGCTTTCATAAAGGCCTCGCCGTCATATAGGCCGCATAGGATTTTCCAGTTTTCAACGAAGCCGCAGCAGACCTCGTCAAGCTCGCTGACCGACGCGATTACCGTAATGGACTCCGTCATCTCCGGAAAAAGCATGGCGAATCTCATTGCCGCTTCGCCGCCGTAGGAAGTCCCCACAAGATGTAATTTCTTAATTCCCAAGTGCTTGTAAAGTGCCCGGGCTTCAGCCGCGTGTTCGTCAAATGTATAGACGCCATGCGGCTTTTCAGATTTCAGCTGACCCTTGAAATCATGTAGGACAACGCGATATCCCATTTCTATAAGAGGGGCCGAGATGCCGTTCCAAGAGCTTGCCGAGGCCATTACCCCGTTTAAAAAGCCTATAACCCGAGAAGCCGCAGGGTCGCCTAGGTCTTCGTAAAATAACCTTACTCCGTTAGCGTTAAGCTCCGGCATAGTTTTATCCTCCTGTTCTTAAAACGCAATACTTACGGCGGTATCAAAAGCGTTGAAGGTATACCTGACGGAAACATCCACGTTCATGAGAAGACCCTCCACCAGCATAGTGACGCGGGCCGTCACGGACTTCCAGCGCGGAATGCCGGCGGGGTCTGTAGCAAGCTGCATTACCAGGCTGTCCAGCGTAACACCGATGCCGCCGCCCCCGGTCAGGCCCAGAATGTCGCCCGGCAGCATTCCCAAAAGCATATCGTCTATGACCGCGCTGCCGGTAATCCCGTCCCCGCCGAGGGTGAGGGTTATAGTTGTCTGCGTGGGCGAATATGTCACTTCCTCGGATAAAATGTCCGCCTGCTCGATAACGGGCACAAAAAACAGCGCGTCCAGACTGACGGGAATGCCAATGTCATCCAAGGCCGTGCCTCCCTCAAAAACGGAAACCTGCCCGCTTTCGTTCACACGCATGTAAGTCAAGCTGCCGCCTCTGAAAACCGCGTAGGTCTCAATGACTCCGAAATCTTCCCCAAAAAAGGGCAGCAGCTCCGCAGCCAATGTGCCTAAGTCCAGCGTCATGAACACCCGGGTTTCGTCCCCGTCTTCAATTAATTTCAAGTTGCCGTCAAAGGTAAGGCTGAGCATGGGAATTCCCAAAAAACGCATTCCCAAACCAAGAGTTAAATCCGCATCCACCGCAAAAATGTACTCTGTCAGGAATTCCATGGCCTCCATGTATCTTTCAAACGGGCCAAGGCCGGCTTCTGCGGATGTGTCTTCGGAATCGTCGTCGTTTTCGGAGGGGGCGGGGTCTTCGGAGGTTTCGCCGTTTTCGGAATAATCCGGGCCTTCACCGGAGGCTTCGTCGTTTTCGTCACAGTCGTCGCAGCTTTCTCCGTTAAGGCCGGACGCTTCACCGTCCTCGCCGTCAGATTCTTCTTCATCCCCGGCGAATTCGGCGGAGTAGTTTTCCCAATCGTCCTCCTCCTCGACATCCGCGATGCTTCCCACCGAAGCGGGGGCTTCCGCCGACGGTGCACCGGTTTCCTCCAGATTCCCGGCCACGCCCGAATCCCGGCCGCTATTCCGTCCGCACGCGGAAGACATCGCAAGCAAAACCGCCACCAGAAAAATTAATCCAACTTTTTTTATCATTCCGACATCACCAGTGACATTGTATCACGCCAAAAGCCGCGCCCGCAAATGCAGAGCGTTTAAGGTCAGGCATCTGGGATTTGTTTGTTTTTCATAAAAAACACCAAAATCAACGCCGCAGTTAATGACAGCGCGGCACCAAAAACAAACGGTATGGCGGGGCCGAATCTGTCCCACATAAGTCCGGCAATTACGCTGGCAG
>WQSB01000052.1 GCA_009788085.1 Defluviitaleaceae bacterium | reverse complement strand
GTTTTCCTAACGCACCTTCGGGTGCGCGTCGTCAAAACCTCCTCAATTGGCGAAAAATCGCCTCAAAATCTGGTCATTTTCGGTTAGTGGCAACAGGCCCTGAGCTTTAAACGCGGCCGAGATATTCGCCGGTGCGAGTGTCGATTTTTACCACTTCGCCTATACCCACAAAAAGGGGCACCTTTATTGTCGCGCCGGTTTCTACTGTGGCGGGCTTTGTCGCGCCTTGGGCTGTGTTGCCCGCAAAGCCGGGCTCTGTTTCGGTGATGGCCAGCTCCACAAACATGGGCGGCTCGATGCCGAAAATGCGCCCGTTATGCTCCAAAACCTTTACCATTTCATTTTCTTTTACAAATGTTAAGGTGTCGCCAATGTCGGAGGCGTTTATTTCCAACTGCTCAAAGGATTCCGTATCCATAAAATAGTAGAGAGTGCCGTCGTTGTATAGATATTGCAAATCCCGCCGGTCGATGTGGGCGCGGGGCATTTTTTCCGAGGGTCGAAATGTACGCTCCACAATCGAGCCGTTTTCCAAATTTTTTAAAGTCGAGCGCACAAAAGCCGCGCCTTTTCCGGGCTTTACATGCTGAAAGTCGGTTATGATAAAAATTCCGCCGTCCAGCTCAATGGTTAAACCATTTTTAAATTCTCCTGCTGAAATCATTGAATGTAAATCTCCTCTTCTTTATTGTGACGGGGGCTTTCGCCCACGCGAATGGCTGCGTCGGTGACTGCGCGCATTACATCCACGGCAAACTGATTTTGTAATATGTTTAGTCTGGAGTAAATGCTTCCTCTTTGTGTAACTATATACTTAGGCGGACAATTGTTCATCGCGAGGGCGAATATGTCCAGTCTACAGCGTTCGCAATCGCAAACGTCCGGCATGGTTTTCAAAATCGCCGACATTTTGTCGAGAACCACATCCTCCATGTAGTTCTTGATTTTTAGCTCCATAGGCCACCTCTCTTATTATGTCATGGATGCGCACTTGGCCGCCGCTTACGGTGGCCGTTACGCGCTGGGTGTAAATCCCATTGTTTAATGTAACGCGAAATCCCGATGAAGCCGTGCCTCGCGGCAAAAACATCAGCCGGGGATGGGAAGTTTCCGCAAGAACTACACCGTCACGTAAATATACCGTTCTGATAGTACTAAACGGTGACATGGTGATTATAGAATAACGGTTGCGCGCCGGCTCAAAAAATATTCCAACGCGCCGCCCTTCCATTATTGCCCTGCGCTGAGTGTAGCGTAAATCCGCCTGCAAAACCAGCGTGGCGGTTTCCAAAGCGCGGTACGCATTGTTATTATTCCCGCGTGTGCCAAGGAAAATGCCACCCACGACTATTACAATCACTGCCATTGCAATGGTAATTTCCAGCAATGTAAAACCGCCGGAACGCTTCACTTTTTTATGCCGTGCTCTTGGAAAAATTTTCGAAGCATAATACGTTCGATTATTCTTTTTATGCGGACAAACCAAAAATCGCGTTCGGTTATGGGTTTTACCAAAATTGTGGCGATTCGGGCGTTTTTCCCCGCCCAAATGTCGGAGAGAAGCTGGTCGCCGATTATCACCGTGCTTTCGGGCCGTGTGCGCATAATTTGCATGGCCTGGCGAATACCTCGGGTCAGCGGCTTGATTGCGTTGGCGATGCCCGGAAGCTTCATAAACTCGTTAAAGCTGCGAAGACGCCTGCCGGTATTGTTTGTCACCAAACAAAGCTTAAAGCCCATGCGCTCCAGCCGCTTCATCAATGCCACGATTTTTGCGGGGGGCAGGCTTTCGTCAAAGGCCGTAAGCGTGTTGTCTATATCAAAAATAAGCCCACGAATTTTTCTATTCCATAGTTCTTCGTAAGGTATCTGAAAAACGGAATCGTAATAATAGTCAGGTGTCAGCATCAGGCCTCCAAAGACAAGTTCTTAGTCCGCAACTCTGAACAACTCTACCATTTCGAAGACGTAATAGTCAAGACAATTTATAAGAATCTGCCCGTCTAGGAATTCCTCGTTGCGGGCTGACGGCAAACGCCAGCGCACCTGACTTTGAACGACGGCCACACTTCCCGGGCGCGGACGCACACCTTCCAACCGATAAATTCTGGTGCGGATATAAAAGCCACCGCCGTTGTTTTCGATGGTGGTGACAGCCTGAAATCTGTCCTGAATATTATCGGGGCTGCCATGGATGTTAAAGTCCAGCTCCAGCCCCCAAGAATGCCTGTGCAAATGCAGCTCTCGCCTTAAATCAGGCATAATTTCCGCGATGAACAGCTCCATATAAAAATCCGGCGGATACAGATAATACCTGCTGTCATGTCTCGCCAAATGTGCATTGGGATTTTGTTGAATCAGCGTGAGGGTGCGTGACTGCGCACGGCTGTGAGCGGCGATGCTGTAATTTTGCAAACTCTGCTGCATTCTAAAAAAGGCCTGTTCGTTGCCAGCTATGGCCAAGTCGTACAGCCCGAAAAAATACCCGTATCGCGCCGTAATCCGTCGGCTGTTTACCGTGATTGTCAGCACCGACAATACCAGCGCGATAAGCAGCATTGCCACAGTCAAGGTCATTATGTACGCGCCGCCACGGCTGGATTTTCGTAGCATTTTATATGCCTCCATTTATATAGCTAAAATTATAATTGAACTTTATAATGACGCCGTCGTGTCGGATATGTTATTTTGTGGCTATAAGAATTTGAAATGGGGTATTCTCAATGAAAAAGTTAATACAGGATATTTTGAACAACTGGCTTGAAGATGAGGGTGACGGTTTTTCTGGTGTGTTTTCGGCGTCGGGGGCCGATGGTATCATCGAACAACATGCCTACGGCTCACGAAACATAGCCGAAAATCTTCCGAACACAGTGGATACCTCATTTGCCATCGCATCCGGCACTAAGCTGTTTACAGGGCTGGCTGTTTGCAAGCTTATTGATGAGAATAAGCTGACCCTTGAAAGTAAGCTCTGCGATTTGCTGCCTTATGATTTGGGGCAAATTGACAAAAGCATAACCGTTTTTCATCTGCTTACGCACACATCGGGTGTGGGTGATTACATCGACGAAGAAGCCGAGGACAACGAGACGCAGTTGCAGGCTTTGTATGACAAATATCCGTCGTATCTGTGGACAAAGCTTGAATACTATTTGCAAATGATTACGCCACTGCCCCCGAAATTTGAGCCGGGCCAGCGGTATGCTTATTCAAATTCGGGATATGTTCTGCTGGGCCTTGTGGTTGAGGCTGTCAGTGGTCTATCGTACCAGCAATTTGTACGGGATAAAATTATCGTGCCCTGCAAGCTTGTCCATACGGGATTTTATCGCATGGATGCTTTGCCGTCCAATACCGCGTTGGGTTATATAATGGGGGATACCGGGCAATGGCGAACCAATACTTTTTCAGTGCCGATTCTGGGCGGCTCTGACGGAGGACTTTTCACTTGCGCGGGAGATTTGGATAAGCTTTGGCGGGCTATTTTTGCCAATGAACTTCTTTCCGAAAAAATGACGCAAAATTTCCTCGCCATGCAAGTGGACATAGACGAGGAATGCGGGGAAAGCTATGGGCTTGGCGTATACCGAAATATTCAAGATGACAATGTGGCTTACTATGCGGTCGGCGTGGACTCCGGCGTAAATTTCTTTACGATGTATTTTCCACAATCAAAAATAGTTGTTTCATCGCTTAGCAACACAGACGATGTAGATATATTTCCTCCACTGAACGAATTATTTGAAGTGCTGGCATAGACATGGAGTCAATCAGCGTACCCCAACCGCACGGCCAGAGATATTGCCGTGCTCATTCCAGACAACGGTCACTATAACGGAGGCATTGCCGGAGATATTTAATTCTGATAATCGACCCAAGGCAAGTGTGACTTCGGGCGCGTAATCGGAATGAAACTCCATAGTTGACGCACCAAAAATCCACACGCTGTAGATTTCAACGTCCATTTGCTCGGCGTAGTCGGAGATGGCGGCGGCAAGGCTCGCTCGTGCTGGTGTTGCGCTTGCGGGTGCGCGGCCAAGGGCGTCGCGGGTTGCCAGCATCAGTCTGTGTGCCGCAAGATGCGCGGCATAGCCCTCTTGTGCATAAACCAAATTACGCCTTGACTGCCCCAGCATCGCTATTGCCGACGCGAAAATAATTGAGAAAAGGGCCAATGCCACCAGAATTTCTATGTACGAAAACCCGCCAAGCTTTTTGCGCGTCATGGCCTGGCCCAAAGCTCGTAGCGATATAGGCCGTCTGAAAAGGAAATCCGCCCCAGGCGTACATATTCAAACAGCTCCGTCAGGTTTGTGCGATGGGTCTCTGCGATTGCGATACCAGTGACTTCTCCCGTCAGCAGAAGTTCGCCGTCCCGGTAATCCAGCCCGGTTAAACGTGCATCGGCGGGCACAGTGTCTAAAATATATGGCAACCACTCTCCGCCAAAGGGTACGGCTGTGATGCCCGCCAAAAAAGAGTCCAGATAATCTGCCGCGTCTCGTTCCGCCCGCACCCGGGCGGCCACTTCCGCCGGCCCGGGCTCAAAAGCCGTCAGCCGCTGGCTCAGCTCCCCGGAGCGTTCCCAAACATGCCGTTCCCAAAGCGTCAGTGTCAGTGTTGCCGCCCCCAGAATAAAAAAAATAGCAACCTGTACGGCTGCTAAGCGCATTAAAAATAAACGCCTCTCTTTTTTCCTTTGTACCCCGGGAGGCAAAAGGTTCATTTCCGCTTTCTCCAACCCGGCTTATTTGTCTGACGTTGTCTGGCGATGCCCAGCGCATCGGCCTGGACGCAGTCCGTTATCGTCGAGCCTGCGGCTACAAACGCTCCCAAGCCAATTTCCACCGGAGCGATAAGATTCACGTTGCTTCCAACAAACGCGCCGTCATTTATTGTTGTGCGGTGCTTTTTCGCGCCGTCGTAGTTGACGGTTATTGCGCCGCAGCCGTAATTTACGCCGCTTCCCACATCTGCGTCACCAATATAGGCCAAATGCGCCATTTTTGTGCCGTCACCCAAATTGGAGTTTTTTACTTCGACGAAGTTGCCCACGCGGCAATTTTTTCCTATAACCGTTCCAGGACGCAAGTACGCAAAGGGGCCGACCTCCGTGCCCTCTCCGATTTTCGCATTGTCGGTTACGCTTTGTCTCACACGGGCGTTCGCGCCGACGACTGTATCTTTCATATGCGTGTTCGGGCCGATTACCGCACCCGATTCTATCTCACATTTTCCTTCCAATATACAGCCGGGATAGAGCACCGCCCCGGGGGCTATTTTCGTATCGGAGTCAATAAAAGCCGATGCGGGGTCAAGCATCCGTACGCCGGCGGCCATGTGAAGCTCGTTTACGCGCCCGCGCATGTGTGCGGTGGCCTCCGCAAGCTGGGCATGTGTGTTGATTCCCGTAAAAGCGGATATATCCTCGCGTGTGTGGAATACCTTTACGACCCGGCCGTCGTCCTTCAGAAGCTTGGGCACGTCGGTGAGGTAGTATTCCAGCTGGGAATTGTTATTTGTCATGCGGCTGAGGCCGGTTTTGAGAGCCTCGCCTTTAAATAGGTAGATACCCGGGTTCACCCAATCGGTGGGTGGGCTGTCGGGCTTCATGTCCTTGAATTCCACAATTTCAATAAAATCGCCGTTTTTGTCATACACCCGGCCAAAGTCCCGGGCGTCCGGGCGATATACCGCCGATACTACCGCCTCAGAAGAGCCTGCGCGGTAAAAATTTTTCAATTCCGTCAAAAATTCAACCGTTACCAAGGGCATGTCGCCGTATAAAATTAACACATCGTCGGAATCTTTTATCCGTCCGATTCCCGCTTGAGCGGCGTGGCCGGTTCCCAGAGGAGGGTCCTGTACCGCGAAGTTGAGATTTTTAAATCTCGCGAGCCCGTTCTTGATGTCGTCCCCGCCGCGCCCTACTACCACTGTTATGTCCTCAGCACCGGCGTCCAGCGCGGCCTCGACTACATATTGTATAATCGGTTTGCCCAACATCGGATGCATTACCTTTTGCAAATCCGAGTGCATTCTTTTCCCCTGCCCGGCGGCTAAAATTATGGCCTTCACGCGATTCCTCCCGATATTGTTCTCATCTGCTATATTTTCATAATATTATGCAAAGTTGGAAAATGTCAATGTTTTTGTGTTATTATACTTTTAGAATGTTGTTAAAACATCAAAGGCGCAGAACATGAGCCTGCTAAAAAGGAGATACGAGAATGAAAATCTATGACATTACCGCAGAAATTTCGGAAAATCTGCCATCCTACGGCGGCAAGGGACGCCCCACGGTCACAGAGCTGATGCAATTAAAAAACGGCGATTTCTACAATTTTTCACAGCTTAAAATTACCACCCACACGGGGACTCACGCGGACGTGCCGCTGCATTTCATCGACGGCGGGGCGGCCTGCGATGATATCTCACTGGAGCATTTTTACGGACGCGCAAAGGTATTTGACATTCCCGCGACATCGCACATATGTAAATCCGACCTGGCCCCCCTTAATATCGAAGAGGGCGATATAATCCTGTTGAACACGGGCCAGTCACATTACATGCGGCAAGCCGAATTCAACCCGGATTATTTCGCCCTCACCAAAGAAGCGGCGGAATACCTTGTCGAGAAAAAAATTAAAACCGTGGGTATAGATTATCTTTCCGTTGATGCCTACGACGCAACGGACTTCCCCGCCCATATGGCCTTGCTTGGCAATAATATCGCCACACTGGAGGGCCTAGTTCTTGAAAATGTACCCGAGGGAACGTATACATTATCCGCTTTGCCCCTGAAAATCCCCGGTGGAAACGGAAGCCCGGTGCGCGCTGTTCTGGTGCAGTCACAGTAGGCCGGCGGGCCCCGAAACATCACCTTGACCTTTTAAAAAATCGCATCCATCGCTTCTTCTATAAATTCCATAAAAACCGTGCCCCATTGGTCGAGATTGATGAAGTTAATCGCGGGTCTTGGGGCGTTTGGCTGGCCGGAGATTTCGTAGGAGATGAGCTCGCCCCAAGCTTGGTCGTCGAATACATATTTAAACAAAAAGCTTCCGTCGGTGTTGTGGAGGAAGATGCCCTCTATTGTGATATTTTCGTCTTCAAAGCCGGGCTCGTCAGTTGTAAATTCTATTGTAAAGATACCGCTTTCCGTCGTCCAAACTAAGGCCACACTATAGGTAGTGAGCGGGCCGCGCCATGTGCGCCAGGGGGCGTATTCGGTAATGGTTAAGATGTTTTTATAGGCGTCGGGCAAAATTTCAAAATCCCATGTGAAGGTCATGTAACCGTCAAAGCTGTCGTCCTCGTAGACGCGGATTTCCAACGTCCAAGGGTCGTAAATGTCGCGGCCAAAGTCCAAGACGATGCTGGTGAAATGTGTGCGGGTGACCGGGTCGGGGCTATTGTAAATCAGCCAATATTCATACAGCCAGCCGAATTCGGCACGCCAAAAGTCCTCATCGCAACACGGCCAGAAATCGCAATCGCCGCCACACGCAGTATAGGGAATGCAGTAGCATTCTGCCGCCTCAATGGTATCATCAAATAGCCAGCGAAACTCGTCCACCTGGCGTATTATCCACGGGCGTGGAGTGACTATTGCCTCTTCCTCCCAAGAAAATTCCGTGCTAAGAATGCGCCCTTCATACATATAAAATGCCAGCGTAAATTGACCGGATACCAGTTCATCCAGAAACTCCGCTTCCCATCGCAGGTTTTCTATTTCGCGGTCATAACGTGTCCAGAAAAAGCCCAAGTCCCACAGAACTTCGTAGGCGGCACGCATTTGATTGTCTGCTTCTAGCATGTCGGCCAGCTCGTTAATAAACGCGGCCATATCCGCCGCTGTGAAGCTGAAAGCGACTCTTGTCGTGCCGTCCGCTTGTGTGGCGGATTCCTCCGCAGCCAAAAGCCACGACATAAACATATTTACATATGGTGTCAGGAAGTCCAAATCGGGGGTTTCCCATACGGGGTTTTGCAAAAACTCCAGCACGGGTGTGATTTCGCTCATGATTTCTGCTATGTTGAAGCAATCGACGTCAACGTCTATGGCTTCGGCAAAAGCCGCGATATCGGCGTCCAGAGTGGCAAAGGTCACGCCAAAGAGCGTACTACCTACTTGTGGCAGACCAAACGCGACGCGCTCGCTGCTGATGTACAATTGAAATTCTATGTGCTCCTCGCGGGCCCACGTCCTGTCGCCCACCGGCTGGGACTCAAACGTGAAGTGCAACCCAAAGTCGAATTCGTCAAGATTCGAAAACAGCGTAATGTCTATGCTTGCGTCTTCCCATCTATCCAGCACATCCATGTTCAGCCGCATCATGCCGTTTTGGATACTTTCCGCAAGCAATCTGTACACTCTCAGCGGCGAGCCCTCAACGCGCTCGGCGGCTTCTGCCCATATTTGCCCAAAAGCCTCTATAATGGCTTCAAAGCTGCTTTCCGGCAGCTCGTTTGCACGCGCCTCTTGCACGGGTATCACAAACACGATGGCCATTGTCAACACCAAGCAGCACAGTCCCGTTTTTATTGCCTTAATCATAATAGCCTCCTCAATTTTTAACTGAAATCGCTGTATATGGTCATTATAGCAGGGGCAACAATACCGGTGCAAGCGGTGAATGATTCACTTAGGGATTGCACTTAAGCAAAACGGCGAGTTTATCCTTCGGGCGGATGGTATAGCTTCCAAGGGCCGCGGGTAAAAAAACCGACCGCCCCATTGGAATCTCCACACTTATGCCCTCGGCCTCGATAACGGCATCTCCCTCCACGCATGTGAAAATTGCGAACTCCGACCGGTTAGAGGATTCATTCAGCGGCCCGGAAAGCTCGTATTTTTTTATGTCAAAATATTCGTCGGAGATGACACGTGTCAGTAGGTTCGCCCCTATTTTTGTGGTTTCTATTGCCGAGGCGGCAGTTTTGGGAATCTTTCCCTCGTAGTCGGATACGGCCAAGGCATCCTCTATGTGAAGGGGACGGGTTTTTCCTTGGTCATCCGTGCGGTTATAGTCATACAGGCGATAGGTGATATCGGAATTCTGCTGGATTTCCGCAACGATGGTGCCTGCCGTGATAGCGTGGACAAGTCCGGCCGGGATGTTTACTATGTCCCCCTCCCGGACGCGCAGACGGTTAAGACAACTTTCAACCGTTCCGTTCTTGTAGGCGGCGGCTAGGCTTTCGCGAGTTACGCTGGGCTTTAGGCCAATTATCAAAAAACCGCATTCCGGCGGCTTTATAATGTACCACATTTCACTTTTTCCGCTGTCTGTCTCACCTTTTGCCTTGGCATAGGCATCTGTCGGGTGAACCTGCACCGATAGCCGCTCCTTCGCGTCGATTATTTTTACCAGCAGCGGAAACCTGCTCTCCGGCCCGAAGCGCGTCCCCAGCACTCCGGATGAGTTTCTTCCTATATAATGTGCAAAGGCTTCCCCGGCCGCCGGGCCGTTTTCTATTATTCCCATTTCATCCGGCCGACAGGTGATTTCCCAGCTTTCGCTGCCCCATATCATTTTTTTGAAAATAGGCCTCAGTAGAATCGGATATAATTTCATTTTCATGACTCCTTTTTACGGTTTCAAAGTGCGTTTGCTATACTATGCCCCAAAGGCGTTCTCAATGTGATTGGCAAAAATTTGCCCGTTTTGCTCCAGTATCTCTACCACATCGAAGCGGAAATCGTGGCTGCTCAGCTTTTTTGCGGAAATGTAGTGCATCGCGGTGTGGATGATTTTTTGCTGCTTCGCGCCGCCTACCGCTTCTCTGGGGAGCCCGAATGACAAGTTCCTTCGGTATTTTACCTCCACAAACACGATAAACTCACCGTCGCGGGCGATTAAATCAATTTCGCCAGTTCTTACGCGATAGTTCCGCTCTAAAATTTTAGCCCCCTTAGCCAGAAGGAATTTTTCCGCTTCATGCTGGCCGGTCATTCCCGCTTCGTACTTAGATTTCATTGGTTTTCTCCTTGATGAGTGATAAGAGAAGCGGCTTTTGGTTGAGAAGCGGGTCGCGCATTACCGTGTCCAGCAAAAATTCCAGTGTATCTCCCATCGTTTTTCCGCGTGGGATGCCGATTTGAGCAAGGTCGTCACCGTTTACGGCGAGGCCGCGCAGGGTATAGCACTCACCATTCGTGATGATGTCTTGGGCTTCCCGGCGGACGAAATTTACGTCTTGAGACTCCGCGCCCGCAATAATTTTTAAATTTAATAATTTTTCAAAATATTCTTGCGTCAGTTGCCGCAACAGCTTTTTTAGGTCATAGCGGTCGTGGGGCAATGGCTCGCGAAGTAGGCGAATATATTGCGCCACTTCTTTTATTGTCTTATTATCGAAGCGCAGGTCTTTTAAAATGCTTTCGCAATCCGCACCTGCCCATTCCAAAAATAAAGTCAGACGCATGGGCTCGTCGGTTGGACAAGCTTGGATTTTTGTTAAAACATCAGAAAGATTGCCGCCGTATTCCCTTCCCATCAGTACATATGGCAAAAGCCCCGTGGTTTCAAGCAATTTGGCAGCTTGTGGTTCCGCGCCGGTTAGCAGTTTTCCCAGCTCCTCCCGAATGCGTTCCGCGCTGATAAGGGCTAAATTTTTTTTTAATTTTGTAATGGCCTCCAGTGCCACTGCATCCACCGAAAACCCCAACATCGACGAAAAGCGCACCGCCCGCAACATTCGCAGGGCGTCCTCGCCAAAACGACTTTGCGCCTCGCCCACGCACCGGATTAGCTTCTTTTCTATATCTTCACGGCCGCCAAAGGGGTCAACAAAGCCACGCTGCGAATTATAGGCGATTGCGTTCATTGTAAAATCGCGGCGGCTTAGGTCGTCCTCAATGCGCCTGGCAAATGTCACAGACTCCGGGCGACGGCCGTCCAGATACTCGCCATCGAGACGATAGGTTGTCACCTCGCAGCAGTCACCGCCGATAAGCACGGTGATTGTTCCGTGCTTGATTCCCGTGTCCACCGTGCGCGAAAACAAGGCCCTTACTTCCCCGGGCGTGGCTGATGTTGCTACGTCCCAGTCCGTAGGCTTCACCCCACGAATCCCGTCGCGCACACAGCCGCCCACAATAAAGGCCTCGTATCCCGCACTCTCTAACACGGATAAAATTGCTTGCACATTGTCTGGAATAGTTATTTTCATGACTATAGCGGCATCAAGCAGGGAAATATCATAATTGCGCTTTATTGCCCGGCTATAATCCTTTTTGAATTTGCTGGTATAATCCGGCTTTAACATTAAGATTTCAACGCCTTAAACATATCTTCGGCATTGTCAAACCGTGCTTTTCCCGATTTTATTATCTCGTTGCCCTCTCGCATGGCATCCAAGGTTTCGTCATTGGGCATACTAAGGCGCATATCAAAGGGTATGCCCCTTGAACGGACAGTTTGGCGCAAAAATACCGTAAGCGCGGTAGACATGTTAAGTCCCAACTCATTAAAAATTTCTTCTGATTGCCTTTTTAGGTTTTCATCTATGCGGATATTTAAGTTTGTGGTTGCCAACTTCATCAACTCCTACTTTTGTCATTATAGCGATGGTGTAATGAAGCCGTCAATACATATTGCGTTCATTGATTTTCATATGAACCTCATTGAACCCCGTATTTCTTCCAGTGTATCCCAATGCTTGCCGTCTGCCGTCAAAAACCGAATGAAATAAAACCTTCCATTATGAAACACTTGAAAATGCTGGCCTCTTGCCTCTTCGCCAAGCATGAAGCTGTCAACCCCGAAAATAATCCCGTCATCCCCAATCACGCCTCTCATTCTGCCGTCAAATGCCACAACCCCGCCCAATTCCGTTAATGGCGGGGGGCCTAGCGGGTCAGTAAAACCAGCCAGCCATTCATCAACATCGGGTACAAATCCGCCAATGGGTTCAGAGAATATTTGCACTCTGGTTTGTTCGCGTCTTCTTGGGGCATCGCTTGGCGGGTGTATCCATATCTGGTCATATGTCGGATGGCGAAATGCTTGCCAGTCAATTGGCATTTCCAATGTCAACCCGTGGATGGTATAGCTTGTATGTGTTGGCTTAGGCTCTGGTTCTTGAGGTTCCGGCGGTTCTTGTGACGAATGTATAATAATCTCTTGCGGCTGGGCTCCGTTTCCGGCCATTTCACGGGACTCACCCCTACCACAAGCTGCAAAGCCTAAAACAATCGCGAAAATCGCACCAAGTGTTAATAGCTTCATCTATGTTTGCCCTTCCTTTAAGAACAGTTATTGCGCATGAACATAAATAACATTCAGCGAGGCAATATGGCGGTTCAATTCATTGGAAAGCATCTTGTCAGTAACCAAAAATTTCATTTGTGACAAATGTGAAACGGTTAGGACCGCGGTGTTTTCAAATTTACTGCTATCCACCATCAAAACCGTTTCTCCCGCGCATTTTAAGGCGGTTTGCTGGAATGCAACGTCGTCGTCATAATACCCTGTAACCACAAGGTCGTTATTAATAGCCGCGCCGCTAAGAAACGCCTTGTCCACATGAACTTTGCGCATCATTTCAGTTGTCTGATATCCCTGAGAGGCGTGCTCTTCCAGGTTGACCCAGCCGCCTAAGAAGAACAATTTTTTACATTTTGCTCCGTTGCTGAACAAAGAAGCGATTGCAAGAGAGTTGGTAAAGACAATCAAGGTTTGCAGCAGATTTTGGTCTTGCGCCAGCACTTTTGCAAGCTCCAAGGAGGTTGTGCAGCTCTCCATCAAGATGGCGTCTCCTTGCGCGACAAGTCCAGCTGCGGCCCCGGCAATTTTCATCTTCAACTCAGCATTCTTTTGGGCGCGCAAATCAAAGGGTATCGCGCTGACTGTATTCGCAAGAGCAACTCCGCCGTGTACTTTTATAATCTGTCCGCCTTCTGATAAGGCGTCTAAGTCCTTGCGCATGGTTTCAGCAGAAACACCGGTTGCCGCCGCCAACTGCTGTGTTGAGCTAATGGGAACCTGCGAAAGTAGGACCAATATTTTTTCTCTGCGACGCTGTGATTTATTTGCCATTTGAGAAGCCCCTTTTTCTATATTTTTTATTATAGCAGATTCTGAGGTTTTTTTCATTTATTGCATTAAACCAAAAAATTGTCGCTGAGTTTATAAAAAATATTTGAAAAATCCAATTTTATATTGACGTTCAATTAAAACAATGGTATATTACCATCAAAATAGTGCAAATAACCAATTTTACTTACATAAACTTGGTTATATTCAATAATATTGCTTTGAAAAGGAAGGATAATAATGAACTCGCCCAAGCCTTACATCTTTACTGACAATAATCCAAATACTGTAGATGACTACGCAAAATCTATTCAGCGATTGAAGCGGCCTGTTTATCCGGTAGACATTGTGTTGGATACCGACCCTGCCAACGAGGTAGATGACCAGTTCGCCCTTGCTTACCTGCTGCAATATCAGGATAAAATGAGATTAAAGGGCATATTTGCGGCACCGTTTTTTAACCATCACTCGGAAAGCCCGGCTGATGGCATGGAGAAAAGCTACAAAGAGGTATTTAATATATTATCCATGTTAAAAAGGGATGAATACGCATCGGCTGTTTACAAAGGCGCGACCGGCTTTTTGAGTAGTGAACAAGCTCCCATTCAATCTGACGCGACGGAAGCCCTATATCAGTTAGCCATGGAATATACTCCCGAAAACCCCCTGTATGTAATCGCAATTGCTGCTTGCACCAATATTGCGTCAGCTCTTCTTTTGCATCCCGAAATCAAAGAACGCATTTTTGTTGTATGGCTGGGCGGCATGGGTTTTGACTGGCACGATAATGCTTCCTTTAACGCGGGGCAGGATATTGCCTCCGCTCGTGTGCTGTTGGGCAGCGGCGTTCCTTTGGTATTGCTCCCGGGGCGCGGGGTATTAGACCGCTTTACAACAACCGGCCCGGAGCTGGAATATTGGCTCCGTGGCAAAAACAAATTTTGCGATTATATCATTGATAAAACCGCCAAAGAGTCTGCCGTGTGTAATGGAGAGCGTTGCTGGAGCCGCCCTATTTCCGATGTGGCCGCCGTGGGATGGATGCTGGGGGAAAACTTTATGCTGGACCGCTTGGAGCCAAGCCCTATCATGCAATACGACCATTTCTACAGTGTTGATAAACGCAGACTGTTTATCCGGTATGTATACAGCATTAATCGGGATAAGCTAATGGGGGATTTGTTTGAAAAAATAGCGCGATATGAGTAATTTTCAGGCAATGAAAGGAGTTTGGCGATGAAACTGCGCAAAGCGAGCCTTGGAAAACCTGTTAGTGCACTACCATTAAAAACGAAAATATTCCAGCGCGTAGAGCCCTATTTATATTTGCTGCCCGCTTTGTCTATGCTAATTTTATTTACCTATTACCCCTTCATTACAAATGTTATCCATAGCTTCTTTACGGTAGACAGGTTTCGGCGAGTCAGGGCATTTGCAGGCTTAAGGAACTATTCGCGTGTGCTGACGGACGACAGTTTTTTGCAGGCCGTTGGCAATACCTTTATCTATGTGCTGGCTACCGTGCCGATTAGCATTGTGATTGGCTTTGCGTTAGCACTTCTGGCCAAAAAGAAGACACGCTTCTCGGTAGTGTATGAAACCTTGTTCGCTCTATCCATGGCAATTTCCATCGCTGTCATCGCAATGATTTTTCAATTGGCATATAACCCTTCTATGGGGGCAATCAACCAGCTGTTCGGCCTTTCTATTTCTTGGCTCAGCGACCCCAGTACGGCACTACTTTCTTTGATTATTATACAAATTTGGTCGAATATCGGATATAACTTCCTTTTCATGTTTTCAGCCCTGCGTGCACTGCCGGAGGATGTAATGGAAAGCAGCAGAATGGATGGTGCGGTTCGGTCACGACTGCTCTTTCAGATTATTATACCATTAGTATCGCCAACCTTGTTATTTTTACTTATGTCCGGCATTGCCCACGCTATGACCTCGGCGAGCTTGGTGCTTATTTTAACCACCACACACGGAGCCACCGGGCAGCCGGGGGGTGCTACCGAGGTTATTATGTCCTTCATCTACGGCAGAGCGATTATGGGTACGAACTTTAATGTGGCATATGCCGCTACAACCGTAGGCTTCGTATTATCCTCCATCGTAATGGCATTGGCCCTAGTACTGGACAGAAAGAAGGTGAGCTACGATGTATAAGCAAAAACAGCTGGGGCGGGGCATGTATCAGCTTTTTTGTGTGGCCGTTGGTCTGATTCTCATGGCTCCGATTTTTTACGCAGTAAGCATATCCTTTATGCGCCCGGAAGAAATTTTAACGACAGATTTAAACCTGTTGCCAAATTCCCTTTATTTGGGCAACTATCAAATCGCGATTGAGCAAACGATGATTTTTCGTTTTATTTTCAACTCCTTTGTTGTAGCTTTTGTGGCCAGCTTTGTACGTATCATACTGGCGAGCCTTGCCGCCTTTTCCCTTGCCTTTTTTGAATACAAGGGGAAGAAGATGTTTTTCTACCTTGTAGTGGGCAGCATGATAATTCCTTCGGACCTTCTGCTGGTGCAAAATTTCTTTACTGTAGCGCGAATGGATTTGGTAAACACCTATCTTGGAATTATGATTGTTTTTTTCTTTAATGCCATGAGTGTATTCATCATGCGCCAGCGATTTTTGACCTATTCTAAATTTCTGCGAGAGGCCGCCTTGGTGGATGGCTGCGGCAACTTTAGATTCTATGCGCAGATTCTTGTGCCCTCGAACATACCGGTGTTTGCCACTGTGTTTATCGTATCCTTCGTAGGGGTGTGGAACACTTTTCTTTGGCCGCTGATGGTAACTAATGTAAACGAAATGCGTACCGCTCAAATGGCTATTACTATGCTGAATATCGCGGAAGGCAGTGCATCCTATGGGCCTGGAACCGTCATGGCCGCCGCTGTGATTATTCTTATTCCGTCCATAGCGGTGTTTGTTTTATTCCAAAAGAGAATCGTAGGCGGGCTGATGACGGGCTCGGTAAAGGGATAAACCCCATCTTGGGGATTACCATAAACAATGTTATTATTTGAAGGAGGAAGATTCAATGAAAAGGCACATGAAGAAAGGTGCAGCAGTACTTACGGTGCTTTTATTTGCCCTTGTGATTGCCGCTTGCGGCCGCGATTCTGCGGCAGGCTCGGCATCGGGTGAAGGCGGCCCGATTGAGGTAGTGTTTTGGCACTCCTTTAGCGGAGCCAACGGCGAAACACTTGAGGCCATGATTGAAGAGTACAACCAAACCCGGGGTGCCGAGCAGAACATCACGGTAAACCTTGTGTTTCAAGGCTTCGAGGGGACAAACAACGTAATTTTGGCCTATCAGACAAATGACACGTCAAACGCGCCGGATATTAATGTAGGACTGGTGTCTACGATTCCAAATATGCTGGATTTGTCTTGGACAGTAGACGTCAGCGAGTTTTTGAACAATCCGTCTTCAAGCGTAACTCCGGCCACATTCCCCGCAGCCATGCAGAGAATGGCAAGCGTCAATGGGCGGATGGCGGCGATTCCTTTTGCAAACTCCATCCCGCTGCTGTTTTACAACGCGGATGCTTTAAGGGAAGCGGGCTTTGACCGGGCCCCGGCAAACTTTGATGAGCTGATTGAATGGACGAAAGCCTTAACTCAGGTTGACGCCACAGGTGCGGTAACCCGTTATGGAGTTAATTTTCCAGTAATGCGATATCAGATGATAGTGTTTACGGTCAACCAGAACCCAAACAGCTTTTTCTTTGATAACGAAGGCGGACGGGTGGCTCCCGTAACCCGCGTGACCGCCGGAGAAGACGGCACTATGGCCGCGTTCTTAACTCAGCTGGAACGCCTTATCGCAACCGGCGGATTTAAATGGGTAGAGGATAATCCCAACCAAGAATTTGCACAAGGCTTAAACGCTATGGTTATCAGGCCGTCTTCCCACTTGGGTGCTGTACGGGGCCTTGTTGCCGGAAGCTTTGATTTCCAAACCGCGTTTTTGCCCCATGTAAACGCCGGGGATACTGGCAGTGCGCCTTTGGGCGGCAGTTGCCTTAGTCTGTTTAACCGGGGGGACGATGCCCGTGTAAGAGCCGCATGGGATGTAGTGGAGTTTCTTTTGCGGCCGGAAAATTCAGCAAGATTTTCTATGGTATCTGGGTTTCTTCCGGTAAACGTTGAGGCGATGCAACTACCGGAGATGGTGGCTTTCATTGAGGAGAACCCTCAATTCTTAGTTGGGGTTGAGCAAATGCTTCAAGGTGCCCCAAATTCCCAGGAGCCCTTCGATATTGTTTTTGCCGACGTGCAGCGAATTATTACCAACACCATGCTGGAGTTTAAAAACGGTAATTTAACGGTGGAACAAGTAATAGAACGAATTGTAAGAGATGTGAACAGGGAGTTGGACGACTGGCACGCAGCCAACTTTTAATCTGGCAAACATTTTACGGGGAGGCGGAGTATTGCATCAGATTAAGCTTGTAGTCACCGACTTGGACGGAACACTCTTGGCACCGGATGCTACTATTTCACAGGAAGCTATAGAAATAGTGGCGGAGCTTTCTAAAAGGAATGTTCGTTTTAGCTTTATCACCGGGCGTCCGCATATCTCCGCAGCTAGGTTTGCGAAACAGCTTACGCTTACGGCCCCCATGGTGACATGCAACGGTGCTGTAATCTGCGACGGGGATGAAGTTTTATCACGCTGCTCCTTTGGGCTGTCGCCTTTAAAGAAGCTGATGCAAACAGCGGCCTCCAATGGGTTTACCGTACTGTTGTTTCAAGACGGAACAGAATACGCCCTGTCTAAAACGGCATGGGTGCGCAAGCGGCAAGCGGCAGGGCGTATCGTACCCATAAAGGAAGCGGATGAAATTAACTGGGAAACAGGGATTGCCGAGAAAATTAATATCATGGAGCAAGGCGTGAGTTTGGATGTGCTGTCAGGGTTGCTGGCCGAGGTGGAGGGATGCGTTTCCATCACCAAGTACGGCGATACCGGCTGCGAAATTGTTGCAAAAGGTATCACCAAAGCCGCCGGATTAAGAAATCTGTGCGGCTTGCTGGGCATTAAAGAAGAAAATGTATTAGCCATTGGGGACAACGAAAACGACAATGAACTGCTGGCGGCGGCCGGCATTGGGGCAGCGGTTGCAAATGCGTCTCCCTTCACAAAAAAATTTGCAGATTACCTTTGTGAATTTTCATATACCGAGGGCTTTGTCGAGGCTGTTCGCAAAATCGTTCTGGGATTCATATAGCAAACGTCTTTTCAATCCGTGACTGCTGTCGCGGCAAAACCGCCCGAAAAACGCTTATCTCGCGTTTTCGGGTGCCGCTCGGCACGGTTTC
>WQSB01000051.1 GCA_009788085.1 Defluviitaleaceae bacterium | reverse complement strand
CCGCCACTCCAGCCTGCCAGCCGTACGATTCCATCTGCGGCGGCGTTGATTCTGGTGCCGGCGGGTGCGGGCACGTCAACACCGGAGTGATGCTCGGTTCGCCCGGTGATGGGGCTTGTGCGGGAGCCAAAGGGGCTGGATATGTTGGCTGCGATGGGCGGGCGGGCCGGAATGGGCCACGCAAATTGCCCGTCCCAATTAATCTCCGCCAATTCAGCCGCGCGGGCGGCCTCCTGCTGGCGTCGCAGCTCGTCGCGTCGTCGCCGGTCTGCTTCGGCTACCTCGGCGCGGTATTGCGTCTGCGCCAAACCAAACTCTACATTGATGGCATGAGCTTCCGCCTCCAAAATAGCCACAAGTGCTTCCAGCTGCTCCGCGTCTGCGGCCAGCTCGTTAAACCATATTTCGCGCTCCGCATACAGCCGCCTAAATTCGTCATAAGCCGCGGTTTCCCGCCGGTGAAGCTCTCCTAATATATTATACTCCCGCGATAATTGCTCCAAGGTCGAGGAAACGCGGTTTTCGGCGTCTTGCATCCGGGCCAGTCTGTTTCTGTCCGCGTTGTAAATGGCCGCTACATATTCCAAGCGCATAAAAAAATCCAAAAAATTTTCCGCTTGAAGCAATATTGCTACATGACCTATCGGCCCGGCCTCGTACATGGCCCGAAGCCGTGCGCGGAACACCTCGTTTTGCAAATCCAAATCCGCGTGTGCCGCGGCCAAGTCCGCCATGGTGTCGGCAATTCTAACCTCCGTCTCCAAGGTTGAAACATCCACGGCCTCCAAGACCGCCAGCGCGTCCGCCATCTGCTGGTCAAGTGCCTGCATCTGCGCCATAACGCCATACATTTCGGCATATGTACCCTCCAGCAAATTCTGCTGCTCACGAACATCCTGCCTCGCCTGCTCCTGCTGCAGCTGCAAATCCCGCAGCCTGTCCCGGGTGGCCTGGCTTGCCGCATCAACACGGACGAGCGGCAAAAGCGGCAGTAAAAGTAATAATGCCATTAACGGTGCGATAATTTTCCAACTAAATTTTCCCCTCATTAAAATGCTCCTTTCACGGCAAGTTACACTTTCAAATGCTTTTTAACAGACCAGCTTGAGCCCAGCAGCCCGATAACCGTACCCAAGATAAGGGCAAGCGGAAGCACGTACATAAAGATGTCGTCCTCCGGTAAAAAGGAAAGGAAGGGAAGCTGCGGAATCGCGCCAACCGCGCCAACAATGCGTCCATAAACCAGCCATATGATTGTGGCTGGAATCGCCCCTCCGATAAGGCCGATGAGCATTCCCTCAATGACGAAGGGCCAGCGGATGAACCAGTCTGTCGCGCCCACGTATTTCATGATATTGATTTCGGTTTGGCGGGCGTTTACGGTAATTCTGATGGTATTGGTGATTATTATAATGGAAATCAGCCCCAGCATAAGGACCAATGACGCCGAGGTTATTTGAACAACGGTAGACAAGGTCGTAAGCATCCCGGCGATATCCTCGTCCTGACGAATGCGGTCAATTCCGTAGGGCCGCAGGTTTTCCAGGGCGCGCACGACATCGCCTTGGAACGCCAAATCTGTGACTTCAATTTCAAAAGCATTGGGAAAGGGATTGTCCAACGTCAGGCCATAGAGAAGTGCGTCGTCATCAATCCAATCTCGAAAGCTCTCCAACGCTTCCTCCCGCGAAACGAACCGGGCGGAATCCACATGGGTAATGGCGTTGATTCTGTCCTCAAGCCGCTCTATGCCCATGGCCCCCACATTGTCGTCTATGAAAACAACCAGCCCCACGGTTTCTTCCAGATGCCGGATGTTATATTCCACGTTCGCGCCGATGATATAAAAAATCGCCACGATGGATATTGACGAAGCCACAGCAAAGATAGACGCCGCAGACATCAGCCTGTTTACGATAAGACTCCTTAGGGCCTCACGGATATAGTATTTAATCGTCCTGGGTCTCATCGCCGTAACCTTCCTCTATATATTCTTCAAGCTCTTCCTCAATTTCTTCCTCTTGGTAATTGCCCTGCCATTCCGCGCCGCGCACGGCAATATCCCGCACCAGCTCGCCGTTTTTTAAGGCGATTACGCGCTTTTGCATGTCGTCTACGATATCGTGGGCATGGGTTGCCACCACGACGGTTGTGCCGCGGTCGTTGATGTCCTCCAGTAGGGTCATGATTTCCCACGCGGTGTCCGGGTCGAGGTTACCCGTGGGCTCGTCGGCTATAAGAATGGGCGGCTTGTTGACTATGGCGCGGGCAAGAGCCGTGCGTTGCTGCTCGCCGCCGGAAAGCTGATTCGGATACGCCTTGGCCTTTTTCGCAAGACCAACCAGAGCCAGAACCTGGGGCACCGCCCTACGGATTTCCCTTGTGGAGGCTTGGACAATTTGCATCGCAAAAGCCACGTTTTCGAAAACGGTTTTATTTTTCAGCAAACGGAAGTCCTGAAAAACCACACCCATTTTGCGGCGGTAATAGGGCAGACGGCGATGCTTTATTTTGCCGATATCCTGCCCGTCAACGATGATTTTCCCGCTGGAGGGCTCAATTTCTTTTAGCAGAAGCCGAATCAGGCTGGACTTCCCCGAGCCGCTTGAGCCCACGACAAACACAAATTCACCCTTTTCGATGAACAGATTGCAATCGCAAAGGCCCCTCGCCCCGTTTTCGTAAATTTTGCTTACATTGGATATTTCAATCATGTACTGCCCCTTACAAAAGTAATCCGGCTTCAAGACGTTGGCGGAAGCCCCACCCGCGTGTCAGCGGTGCTAAAAAGCTTGCTTTTCGCGGTATTGCATGTAGCGATTTACCATCAGCGTGATTTTAAAGGTGATGGCGTCAGTGAATTTGCGGAGGTCAAGGCGGGTCAGCTTTTGAAGCTTGTCCAGCCTGTAAACCAGAGTGTTGCGATGAATAAATAATTCCCGTGATGTCTCGGAAACATTAAGGTCGTTCTCAAAGAATTTTGTCACCGTTACGAACATTTCCTCGTCAATGTCGTCAATGCTGAAGCCTTGCAGCATCTCATTTATAAAAATACGGCATAGCGGCAGGGGCAGCTGATAAATCAAGCGGCCGATTCCAAGGCGTTCGTAGTTTACGATTTGCTTCTCTGCCTCGAAAATCTTGCCCACTTCCTGGGCCAGCCGCGCCTCCTTAAAGCTGGAGGATACATTTTTTAAGTCGCTCACCACCGCGCCAATGGCTACATATACCCAATTCATCGCCTCTGTGCTGAGGGTATCCACGATGTTTTTGGCGATGCCCTCAATATCTTCCATGCCGTCGCGGTCGTGAAGCTCTTTTACTAAAATTATACTGGTTTCGTCCACCGCCGTTACAAAATCCTTCTGGCGGTCCGGGAAAATTCCGCGCAAAATTTCCACCGCGCCCATATCTGTGTCAACCTTGGTTTCCACCAAAAATACTACACGGCGGACACTGTTTTCAATGCGCAGCTTTTTGGCTCGGCTGTAAATGTCCACCAAAAGCAAATTGTCCAGCAGCAGATTTTTTATAAAATTATCCCGGTCAAACCGCTCCTTGTAGGCCATCATCAGGGCCTGTATATGAAACGCTGCCAGCTTGCCCACCCGGAAAGCATCCTCGTCGTCGCCGCGCACCACCAAGATATACTCCGGGATGCCATTGTCCATCACCTTAAAATACTGGTTACCCTGAATCATCTGGTTCTCCGCCGGCGAGCTTATTACACTGTCCACAAAGGTCAGTGATGCTTGGCTGGCCTCCGTCTCGGTTGTGGCCGCAAGCTTCCCCTCCCGGTCAATTACCGCAATCTCCTTGCGGGTGATGCTTTTTAAACCGTCTACCGTGCTTTGCAAAATTTGATTGGATATCACGGGCGGCCTCCCTTTTTTTGCAATTTTGAAAGAAATCTAGTTTATACGCCATATTGTATCATGTTTGACATTTTCTTAGCAAGTATTGCCTCAAAGTTTACCCCAAAGCGTGGGTCTGTCCCCGCCTCAAATGTGAGCTTGATGCAATCCGCCGCAAATTTTACGGCGGATTCCGTTCCGTTTGATAAGTCCGCGCCGTTCATTAACGCGGCCAAGAGCGCGCTTGCGAAAACGTCGCCCGTGCCCGGATACTGCTGCGGAACCCGTTCCGCCATGGCGTAACGCACCACTGTGCCGTCATATGCGGCCGCGCCCAGCTCCTTTTCGCTAAAATACACCCCCGTCAGGACAATTTGCCTGCTTTCGCCTCCCAGCGAAGCAAGCTTTTTTATTGTGCTTTCGATGTATTCCCTTGTATACGGGCCCTCGCGGTAAGACTCGTTTATCAGGAGCGCGGCCTCGGTCATATTGGGTGTAATCAAATCCGCCATACGGCACAGCTTTGCCATTTCCCCCGGAAAGTTTTGCGAAAACGTCTTATATAGCTTTCCGTTGTCACCCATCACCGGGTCTACCAGCACCACTGTTTCAGGCCGCCGAAACATTTTTATAAAAACCTCTAAAATTTCCACTTGCTCCGTTGAGCCCAAAAACCCGCTGTACAGCGCGTCAAATTCAAGCCCCAGGCTTTGCCAGTGTTTGGCAATAGGCAGAATATCCTCCGTCAAATCCCTGTATGTAAACCCGTCGAACCCGCCTGTGTGCGTAGAAAGAACCGCCGTTGGTACAACCGAGCAATTCACCCCCGCCGCAGAAAGAATCGGCAACGCCACAGTAAGCGAGCACCGCCCAAAGCAGGAAATGTCATGAATTGCCGCAGCTTTTTTGAATGTTTTCATTTTCGTCACTCCAGCAAAAAATTATTTTAGCACGAGTCTAAGATTTTGTCATGCATGTGGCAAGTATGCTATAATTCCGCCATGAAAACAATAGAAATCTTAGACATACCCTTTGCGGCGGTGACGCAGCATGAAGCCCTTGACCTTTTGGAAAACTGGCTTGATTCCGCGCAAAACCACATAATAGTAACGCCAAACCCAGAAGGGGTAATGCAGGCGCGGCGTAACAGAGAGTTTGCCAATGCGTTAAAAGGCGCGGATTTATCCCTTGCGGACGGAACGGGAATAATTCTGGCGTCGTATTTAACAAAAAAACGTCTCCCCGAACGGGTGCGCGGAGTAGATGTGATTTTCGCGTTGCTTGAACGCCTTTCGAAAAAAGGGCGAGCTTTCACGGCGTATTTTTTGGGTGGGACACCAGGTGTGGCGGCATCCGCTAAATCCAAAATGGAAAGCCGTTTTCCCGGCCTGACAGTCACAGGCTGCCATCACGGTTTTTTTTCCGAATCCGACGAGGCGAAAATTCTGGATGAAATAAACTCCCTCTCGCCGGATATCCTGTTAGTATGTACGGGAATGCCCCGGGCGGAAATTTGGGCGGCACGTCACAGACAAATAAATACCCGGCTAACATTGTGTTTGGGCGGCACAATGGATATCATGTGTGGCAAAGTAAAGCTCGCCCCGCCGCTTCTGCGAAAGCTGGGCCTGGAATGGCTGTTTAGGCTGGTGTGCCAGCCCAGCCGCTTCAGGCGAATGCTGGACATACCGCGCTTTATACTAGCGACCGTGAAAATTGGAGTGAGCCAATGAATAATTCTCGTTTCTCAAGTCTCAAGTCTCAATTTAAAAAACAAACCCTCTGGGATTATTTCCTCATATCCGTCGGGACGATGCTGCTTGCCTATGCGATTATAGCGTTTTGGGCTCAATGGGGCTTGGTAACGGGCGGGCTTTCCGGGCTTGCGATTATTATTGAGGATTTTTCCGATGAGCTTGGGGTTCATGTCCCCATTTGGTTCACCAACTTCGCGCTTAACGTGCCGCTGCTGGTTATCGGCTATCGGGTTATTCCCGTGCGATACTTTGTGCGGACGGTTTATGCGTCTATGTTTTTGGTTTTCGCGCTGTGGGTGGCGGAGTTTCTGCCCGTGCCTGATGCGGATATGCTGCTGGCTTCAGTATTTGGCGGGGTTGTGGCCGGGCTTGGCCTGGGGCTCGTGTTCCGCACCATGGCAACCACCGGCGGAAGCACCCTCGCCGCCGAAATTTTAAAGCGCAAATTTTTTAAGCACCTGTCCTTGGCTACGGTGCTTTTTGCCGTGGATACCACTATTGTTGTAATGGGGATGCTGGTCTTTGGGCCCATTAACACCATGTATGCCGTAATTGGAATTTTCGTGTGCTCAAAGATTTCCGACGCGATTATGCAGGGAATGCATTTTTCAAAGGCGGCGTTTATCATTTCCAAGGATTCGGAGGCCATATCGGAGGCCATTCTGCGGGATATGAACCGCGGCTGCACCGCGCTGGACAGCCACGGCGTGTTTACAAAAACTCCTCAAACCATGCTTTTGTGTGTTGTTCCGGCAAAGCAAATCATACACTTGAAGGACATTGTATACTCGCTAGACGAAAAGGCCTTTGTAATCGTGGCCGACGTACGTGAGGTGCTGGGCGAGGGATTTAAAACAGGGAAGGAAGAAAAATAATGATACGTAATACTTCGATAAGGGAAATGATGCTTCTTCTTCCCGCTCTGATAATAGCCTTTACCATCCACGAGCTGTGCCACGGGCTGGCGGCCTACGCGCTGGGGGACTCCACCGCCAAAAAAGACGGGCGGCTTTCCCTTAACCCAATCCGGCACATCGACCCTCTTGGGCTGCTTTTTATTATGCTTGTTGGCTTCGGCTGGGCCAAGCCCGTAATAATCAATCCCGCAAACCTAAAAAATCCCAAGGTTGATATGGCCTTGATTGCGTTTTCCGGGCCATTGTCAAACTTTATTATGGCCTTCCTTTCTTTACTGATTGCTTATCCGCTTTTTATCCTTGCGCCGGGCTTGCCTATGTACGTTGTAAACGTAATATTCACATTTGCGCGGATAAACATTGTGCTGGGTATTTTTAACATGCTTCCCGTTCCTCCGCTGGACGGCTCAAAGGTTATTGCCGGGCTGCTGCCCGACAGCGTTTACAGGTCACTGCCGCCCGCCGGCAATTACGGGATGCTCCTTCTGCTGATTCTTATGCTTACCGGTGTCACCAGTACTGTTATCTTCCCTATAATTAACACGGTTTTTGAGGCGTTTATTTTGATTGTGGTTCGATTTTATGATTTGCTGAATATTATATAGTTGTGCTAACCACGAAAAACACCACGGGGGATAATATGCTAATCGTACAAAAATACGGCGGCACATCGGTGGCCAATGCCGAACGTATAAACAACGCGGCATGTCGTATAACCGATGCCTACCGCGCGGGAAACAGGGTAATCGTGGTGGTTTCGGCACAGGGAAGCATGACGGACAGCTTATTGGAAAAAGCCCGGGAGGTGAACCCGGAGGCCGGCAAGCGGGAGCTGGATATGCTCCTGAGTACGGGGGAGCAGCAATCCGCCGCTCTAATGGCCATGGCCATCCAAAGGCTGGGATATTCTGCGGTGTCGCTGAACGCGGCTCAGGTTGGCATCGAATCCACAAGCCTTTACGGCAACGCGCAAATTAAAAATGTTAAAACCAAGCGAATTTCCCACGAGCTTGAACGCGGAAACATTGTTATCGTGACGGGCTTTCAAGGGGTGAACCGCTTTGATGATATCACGACCCTTGGGCGGGGGGCGTCGGATACGACGGCGGTTGCACTGGCGGCGGTTTTTGGCGCGGGGGTGTGCGAAATCTGCACCGATGTTGATGGCATATACACCGCCGACCCGCGAATAGTCACCACGGCGCGAAAGCTAAAGGAAATCGGCTACGAAGCCATGCTGGAGCTTACGGCCTCGGGTTTGCAAAAGCCGCACAACCGGGCGGTTGAGATGGCCAAGCGGTTTGGGGTGAGACTGCTGGTGCGCTCCAGCTTTTCCGACGCGCCCGGCACATGGATTAAGGAGGACTCTGATGTGGAGCAATTGTCTGTAAGCGGGCTGGTTGTGGACAGAGACGTTGCCCGGGTAAGCGTAACCGGGCTGGCCGACAAACCGGGCACGGCGTTTAATGTATTTTCGAAGCTGGCCAGGGAAGGGATTTCCGCAGGTATGATTTTGCAGTCGGCAGTTTTTGGCGAGGACATCAGCTTTACGGTTCGCAAGCGGGATTTGGCAAAGACCGGCGAAGTCCTTGAGGCCAATAAAGAAAACATCGGCTACGATAAGCTGGCCACCGACGAAAATTTGGCAAAGCTTACAGTCGTGGGCGCGGGCATGGCCTCAAATTCCGGCGTGGCGGCGGCTCTGTTTGAAGCCCTCTACGATAATGGCGTGAATATTCATATGATTTCCACGTCGGAAATCAAAATCCAAGTGCTGGTAGACCACAGGGAAGTGGGCAAAGCCACCAAGGCCGTTCATGATAAATTTGAATTGCTTCTTGAAAGTGAGGCTTAAATGAAAATTGCAATCGTAGGCGCGTCGGGAATGGTGGGGCGTTTGTTTATAAAGATTTTAGAGGAGAGGCATGTGCCCGCCGACGAGCTGTTTTTATTTGCGTCGGCGCGTTCTGCGGGGCAGAAGCTGACCTTCCACGGGAAAGAATTAACTATCGAAGAGCTGACCCCCTCCGTTTTTGACGGACGGGGTATTAATTTTGCTTTATTCGCCGTAAGCGGTGAGCTTAGCCGGAAATACGCGCCCATTGCCGTAAAGGCCGGATGCGTGGTTGTGGACAATTCCAGCGCGTGGCGGATGGACGAGGCCGTGCCGCTGATTGTGCCGGAGGTCAACGGGTGCGACTTGGCAGGGCACAAGGGGATTATCGCCAATCCCAACTGCTGTGCCGCGCCCGCCGTTGTGGCGTTGAAGCCTTTGCTTGATGCCTACGGCTTAAAGCGCGTGGTGATTTCTACATATCAATCCGTATCCGGCGCAGGGGTCGGGGGAATGACGGATTTGGAAAACACCGCAAAGGGCGGCGGGCCAAGGTTGTTTCCGCATCCCATCGCTTTTAATTTAATCCCCCACATCGACCGGTTTCACGACGACGGCTACACCGGCGAGGAAAAAAAGATTATGGCCGAGGTGCGCAAAATTTTGCATTTGCCGGAGCTGGCCATTACGGCCACTGCCGTGCGTGTACCCGTAAGAGTCGGTCATTCCCTTTCGATTAACGCCACACTGGACAGTGAATTTGAGCTTTCGGACATCCGCGCCCTATTTGAAGCCGCGCCCGGAGTGGTTTTGTCTGACGACCCGGCAAGTAATCTTTACCCCATGCCCATTGCCGCCGCCGGAACAGACTATGTATTCGTTGGACGCCTCCGCCGCGACTCCAGCTTTCCCAACAGCCTGAACATGTGGGTTTGCGCCGACAACACCCGCAAGGGCGCGGCCGCAAATGCCGTTCAAATACTATGCAGGCTCATCACATGAACATGAGCCGTCACGGAAATGCTATACTGGATTTTTCCTTAGAAAAAAGTTATTATACCAGCGGCATACATAATGCCCCGGCTGAACGTACATTTTGGTGGAAATACTTCTAAATAAAAAATTTCAGGAGGCATGGCATGGGAACATTAGGACTGGACAACGAACGCGGGCTGTTTTTGGGAATCGACTTCGGCACAACAAACTCCGTGGTAAGCATCTATAATTTTGCGGGGGGGGAAGCGCAAACGATTCCTATTGACGGGTCGAATATCTTCCCCACGGCGATTCAGTTTGAATCCGACCCGGAAGACGAGAACAAGCTGTCGCGCATTTTTGGTGTACAAGCCAAGGAGGCGGCGATTATTTACCCGCTGTCAACGGTTTTAAGCATCAAGCGATACCTGGGAAGCGACCAAAAGCTTACCGTGATAATCGACGATAAGGAGTTCCAATTTACCCCCGAGCAAATCGCCGGTGAAATCTTGGGCTATCTCAAGCAAAAGGCCGACGAGTACGCACAGGAGGAATTGGGCATCAGTGGCGAGTTTTCCGGCTGCGTAATTACCGTGCCGGCCAACTCCACGGACAAGCAGAAAAAAATGACCAAGGACGCGGCGGTGCTGGCGGGCTTTGACCCGGAGAATATCTATTTGCGGCTGGAGCCTGCGGCCTCGGCGATTTCCTATGCAGTAAACGAGGAGTCCAACAAAAAAGTGCTGGTATACGACTTCGGCGGCGGCACCTTTGACGCCTGCGTATTGGAAATCAAAGCCGAAGAGGCCGGAGAGCCCACGATTTCGATAACAAGCACCTATGGCGACAATAATCTGGGCGGCAACGATGTTGATAAAATTATCATGGATATCGTATACGAGGAATTCAAAAAGCTGACTGGCGAAGAAATTGACCTTTTCGACGAGGACGCCGACGACGGTGTTTCCAAGCGGCAGAAAAAAGTCGCGCTGGTGCGTTTGCAACAGGCGGCCACACAGGCCAAGGAACGCCTAAGCCAAACCAAGTCCACAAAAGTGACCCTTGCGCCGCTGATTCAAGAGCCGCGCATCGTGAATATAAACATGGAAATCACCCGGGAGCAATTTTTAACTCATAAGCGGGTGAATCCCCTCGGTGACAGCCAGGAAGCGTATGAAAAATTCCGCGATAAAAGCGTAAGCGACCTTGTGGATGAGACTTTAACATGTGTAAGCCACTGCCTTGAAGCGGGCGGCCTTACCGAAAAAGATATCGACGAAATTTTCCTCGTGGGAGGAAGTTCTTCTATATTATATGTAGGGGAAAAAATCACCGAGAGGTTTGGCAAGGAGCCTTTCAAATCCCGCATCAGCCCCGCGCTAAGCATTTCTCAGGGCGCGGCGTACTATTGCAATATGATTATGATGCCCACGGTTCGCGGGCCCGTGGTTCAGGAGCGCACAATTCACCCCCTTGGCTTGGAAATCGCGGGGCGCAGATTCATGGAAATCGTGTCTGCCGGGCAGGATATTCCCAAGGACGGCTTAACCATCGACGCCTCCGAGCCTCTTATGACCAATTTCGACAATGTCACCAGCATGGCCATAGTCGTATACGAAAACACCATGCCCGCCCCCGCAGGCAAGGACAAGCATATCAATGTCAACCGGGAGGGCATGAAACGTCTCGCCGGAACATCGCTGCGAGGCATCCCTCAAGGGCCCCGGGGTCAGGAAAAGGTCAAGGTAATTTTTCATATAGGACAGGACAACATGCTGCGCGTTACGGCCCGGAGCCTGTCTACGGACGGTGTTGTAACGGAGCTTGCAGTAGATGAGCTATATCAATAATTTGCGTGTCTTGGGGCTTCAGCCCCATTGGAATGGGGCATAGGCGTGAAGCGTAACGAACAAAGACTGGCTCTTTGGGAAAAATGGAAAGCATTTGAAAATACGGCATCAATGTTTGAGCCCTTAAAGCGGGCCGCCTGCGACCAAATGGTAGCGGACGCGGTTCGCTTTTCGCGGCTTGGCAGCAGTGACGAGGGGCTCTACACACATCTTGTGGAGCTGATGGCAGTCTATCGCCGTGTGGAGGAGCTGGCTACGGGATGTCAGCCGGGAAATCCAGCCATTAAAGCGTTGGTTATGGGAATCTGTGAGGTTTTGACATCTCGGGTGCGGCAGTTTGACGAGGTGAACGAACCCGAAAACCCCATAACCGCCGAAAAAAACGAAATCATCGGCCAAGGCGTGGCGTTGGTAAGCAAGCAAGCCGACGACCAAGTCCGGCGGTTTGCGAGCCTGCAAGAGGGTATCTCACCGGGCTGGCATGGCGAAATTCACGAGCTGTTTTCGCACTACAACGACGGGCTGAAATTTTGTCTGGCGCGGCTGGATGATATCCGTGTGCGTAAAGCGGCGAAGCTCTACATGGAGCTTATTGAGAAGGAATGGGAAGAGCTTGGCAATATTATTAATGTCCCCGCTCTGGAAGAGGCCAAAAGCGAGAGCATAACCATAGTAATTTTAGACGCTCTGCGAGAGGCTCATCAGCAAACGGGGCTTGTAATAGAAGCTTTCCAAAAGCTGCTGCTGCTCCCTCCGGCATTTCCCGCGCCCGGCCGCCCCTTCGACGAGTTTGAAGCGGTCATTAACGAAGCTTTGGGTGGCTCAACGCCCTCAATCGGGGCCGCCCAAGAGTTTCTTTCCGCACTTACAGACGAAATAACAGCCCTGTTCGAAGGGCTGAATATGGAATATATGAAAGCGGCATACAGGCTTAAGCGCACCATCAGCGAGGCGGTTTTGCTGGCGGAGGAAGTTGCCGCTGTCTTTGGTGAAACACTAAAAAATTTGCCGGACGTGTCTTTGGAAGCCGCCGCCGAGCCAACCGAGCGTGATATTTTATCCGGAATTTCCGAAACCATAGAAATAAAAATATCCAGCCTCAAGGAAAGCACCCAAGATTTTAACAGACAGGGCCTGGACATGGTTCGCGCTCTGACGGCCGAAACCGCTTCCCCCTCCGATGAGGAGCTGACAGCCGTTCTCGGCGAGGCGAAAACAATGTGGACAAGCTCCCCCCCCGAAGAAAACGGCATCGACAGTTTTTTTGATATGGCTCTGCACGGGGAGGCTTTCGCACTTTGCCACGAGTGCATCAGCAAGCGGATATCCGAATATTTCGAAAACGCGAAAAAAACAAAGCTGCGGTTTAAGCAAGAGGTCTTGCTGTACGAAGTGTGTACCTATGAAGAAATCCTTATCCACAGCGTGTCGCGCTTGCGCACATCCGCAAATCAGCCCGTGGCGGACGCGGCGGCCTTATTGGATAAAACCTTCCGCGATTTGGAAATCATTCTCAAAAAAAATAATATTACCGTTATTAAGCCCGAGCCGCATCAGCCCTTCGACGCGAAGGAGCACGAGGTCTTAGTCGCCGAAAAACAAGACGGATTCGAGCGCGGCGAAATCATAAAGCTTGTAACCGCCGGATACCGGCAGGACGACCAGATTATTCTGCGGGCAAATGTAATAGCAGCCAGATAACATCTGGATGTAACACCGATGAAATGCAGTGCGTGGCCAAGTACACGTCTCGAAGCCGGAGGTTTTACGTGAATTGGAAGAAATACAAGTCTCTTGACCCAGCCGCCAAGCGCGATGAAGCCTATTACGTCATAGGGCTGGATGTGGGAAACGACTCCTCGGCCATAGCGTTTTACAATTTGGCCGACGACGCCCCCGAGGCCATTGATTTAAGCGGCGGATACGGCAAGCCCTCGATTCCCACGGTAATGCAATATGTGCCCGAAACCAAGGAATGGGTATTTGGCGAGTACGCCGTGCTAAACAAGGGCGTGGGCACGGTTTTTGCCGACCTTACGGCGCGGCTTGGCCGTTTTGATTATATCGACGTTGACGGACGCTCTTTAAGCGTGGCAAGTGTGCTGGCCATGTTTATAAAGGAGCTTTTGGGTAATGTCAAAAATATCAATCCACGAGCAGAAATCGTGGGTATTGTTGTGTCTGTGCCGGCCTATTTCAGCGAGCAGGCCCATGAGGAATTTCTAAAAGTTTTTAAGCTGGCCGGATACGAAAAAGAGCTTATAGCCTTTATTCCCGACAGGGAATGTGTGCTGGCGCGTAATTACCGCAAGCCTCCAGACGCACCCGAATGCGCCTTGATTCTCGACTTCGGCAGCCGTGAGCTTCGCGGCGGCCTTTACCATGTGAAGCCCGCCACCGAGGGCGAGGAGCTTGTTGTCGTCAGCATGTCCTCTGTTTTTGATGACGCAATCGGCATGGCCGCCCTCAACGACGATGTCAGCGACTTATTTGAGTCATTTTTAAAAGAGGGCGCGGTTACGGAGGCTGCCCTGCGTGAACATATTCCCGCGTTTACTTATCAGCACAAGGATATCCTTTTTCAAAAAAACATCCGCACCAAGCCCCTGAAGCTTTATTATAATTTTGCTTATCCCCCGGTTCAGCACACCCTCACCTACGACCGAGTGGAAGACTTGCTAAAACCCTACGCTCAGCGGTTTAATCAGTTTATCCGTGATGTGCTGGAGAAGAGCCTTTACGAGCAGAAAATCTCACCTGCCAACGTGGACGCGGTGCTGTGTGTGGGAGGCGGCTTTGATATGCTGTGGGCGAAAGAGGCCGTTAGCGGAATCTTTGATAAAAGCAAAATCAAATTTTTTAAGAATTCCAAGCTTGTTACAGCCGAAGGCGCGGCCTTAATCGCCGCCCACGCACTTGACCTCACCGGAACAACCTTGACCCTTGAGGACAAACATCAGCTAACCGGTGACATTGGTTTTGCCGACGGTGACAACTTCCTGACGCTGGTAGAGCGCAATGGCTTCTGGTGGCAGAAGTATCCCGCCAAGCTGCTTCTGGTAAACCGCCCCGTGGATGGCGATGTTGATTTGTTCCTTGAAGAACGCATCCCCGACCGCGAGGGTCGCAGCCTAGCCACTATGCGCCTCGATGGCCTCCCTGCCCGCCCAAAGGGCGTCACCCGCCTAGAGGTAAAACTAAGCTTCAATTCCAATGCCGAACTTACCGTCAATGTAAAAGACCGCGGTTTTGGCGATTTGTTCCCGCAGACGGATTATGTAAGGGAGTTTGCCATAAGTCTGGGTTAGTGCGTGTGTCGCTGGCTTCTTACGTGGGGAGCGTTTTGCCGGGCGGCTACTTCATGTATAATGGAGGGCGATGACAGGGGCTTCAGTTTTATTTGTAAATTTTTTCCTCCGCCGAAAATAAGATAATAAATGATTTCTAGGAAGTGATTTTCTGCGATTATGCGACGAGTGCGATTTTGCCCAGTCGCACGGTTTAGCCCTGTAATCACAAGGGTTAGCCTGCGACATTAATATGCCGATAAATAGTATAGAAAGCTGTCATTCACCCATAACGAGCAATATGTGGATAGTGTGGATAAATATGCTTGACACGTTCACGGACAAGACCTATATTCTTTCTAAAAATGAACATGCTTATTCAAAAAACCTAGGAATGAGCAAAAAAACGCAAGAAGTTATCCACAATTTCCGACGATTGTGGATAACTTTGTCTTAAAGCCTCATCACAAACTTGGAAATCGGCTAACTACACTAAAACGAAGGAGGAGAAAAATGAACAAAGTAGCAGAAAACGGAAGCTTGCAAAATGACAAAATTCTGATGGCTCAACGAGTCAAGGCGCGGATGTCCAACACAATAATGGGCAATGGACCATGCCGTTCTAAAGAGCAAACTTTTATGTCTTTTGTTTTGGATAACGTTAATATTATGGACAACCAAACGCTTGACGATTTTCGTGCGCTGATAAAGGAGTAGGTATAAACGGATGAAAAGGACAAAGCCGATGTACATGAACATAACGGCAAGGAATATCCAAGTTACGAGGCACCGTCGGACAAATCGCTTGTAGACAGTTTAGATTCGTTGAAAAGCTTGTTTGCAGTGTTTTGCGAAAAGTTGAGACTTGAAAGGACATCGTTTTCGGTTGACGAAGAAAAAATAATGGAAGCATATGTCCGCGTTGACCAACGCAAATTACATTACAAAATGTATCATAGGAGTACTGAGCTTAACGAACCCAAAGAGGCGGCTATTTTAGCTTTTTGGCTTTCTCGTTTTAAGCCTTTTGTTCGCAAATCGGATACGCAGTATTCTACGGGTAGTCATAACGAGCTTTTTTCGTTGTTTTTGGTTTCCGTGGTGGTTGCCAGCTACAGGAATATCCGTGAAATGGCAAAAATGCGCATACCGAAGAACATACAGCGTGATTTGCTTTATACCATAGCGAATCGCTCCACCACGTTTGATGATATGGCTTTAATGGTTGATTCACCTGCTCACGTTATGGTTGAGTCCGCATAATTATCGCTGTGTTGCATATACTCCAATTAGTGAAAAAGGGCGCGAGGTGGTGTGACATGGTAGGCAGTAAAAGCGCATCGAAAAAAAAATCTTTTCACGATATTGCGCTAGAAGGTGCGGAGTTGCTTGATGATGATGAAATAAGCTTTTTCCAAGAGCAAGTTGATGAAGAAAAAGAAAAAAGCAGGTTGTCATATGGCGAACGAAAAAAATTGGAGTCAGAGAAATCGGCTGTTTCTTAGGTCGCTTTTTTCTTACTCTCTTGCCGACAAAATACCACTTCACCATCAACGCAACATTTCTATGCGCCCAAGCTATTGAGAAATAGGCTTATCAGACGAAAAGAAAGCCCCTGCTCAATGCAAGGGGCTTTTGTAGTGGAAACGCGCCTTAGTTTTGGTCTTTGCTTGGTCTTTATTGTTGCTCGAAAGTGCTCGTTTTTACTTGCACCCACCAAAGGGCAATGCTCATAACGAAAACCATAACCGAAGCAGAAAAACGCCTGAATTGCAAAACATAGCGAAAAAAACGGACACATAATGCGTCCGTTTTTAAATCGCTTGAAGATGTTTATATGCGCATCGCCATTGCTCTCAATTAGCGTGTCTCGTACTTTTTCAAATTCACGGGATAAGGCGAGGAATTTGTCGTGGCTTGCGCGCTCGGATTCTAAATGCAATTGTGTATTTAAGAATCCAGACTGAAACATAATGTCATCAAGACGTTTCCATTGGTGATGACTAGCAGAGGTTTTACTTTTCGTACTTAACAACCCAACAAGCCTTTTGTAATCTTTGTCCAGTTCCTCGCATTTAATGGCTGTACGGTGCATTCGCCAAGCATAATCCCTAACCCCTTGTGCGCAATCAGTACAATCCTCTGCGTCTCCAGCACGAGCAGATTCTACAGCTGCATTGAATGCGTTTAGGTTCATTTGAAACGCATTGTCTTGTATTTTGCCGATGCTTGGAAGGTTTTTGTTTGCGGATAAAAAGTCATCATTGCCAGCGGTCTCTGACAAAAGTGTTTCCATGTTTCGCAAAAACGACACGGATTTTTCAGTTTCTCTGGCAACCAACGCAAAACCTCTGCCATGCGCACCCATTTTTATCACAAGTGCATTTAATTTTTCGGCTAAGGTCGCTCCCTCGTTTACAGCCTCGCGTAACGCTTCTGCTGATTGCAGTAATAGGCTTTGTGCTTCGCGTTTAATTTCATCTTGGATTTGTGTATCCACTTCCAAGACGAGTTTAATAGCGGCATCTTTACGATGATTTTCCGCTTCGCATAGTGCTGTAAGACCCTTAATAATTGGCTCAAATGGAACACCATGTTCTCCCATGCGAGACCATTCAATCCCGGTCAAAAAGCGCAACAGGTTCATTTGAAAGATAATATCATCAAAAACCTTCATCATTTTGTCAGCCTTGTCGTACAAGTCATATACATTCTCTGTTTCGGCTGGGATTTTTTGTATCTCAAATTTTGCTGAGTTGATTCTCCCAGATAGGTTAACCCACTCTTTAAAGGCAACACGCATCCCACCTGCTGTTCGTCCAGCTTTATCAATTTCTTGTTGCGCGGGCGTTGTCCATTTTTCCAAATTGGTCACGAATACATCTAATTCCTTCGTGATTTCATCAGTATGCTTCGTGATGTTTTTCCTTGCTTGGCTGGTAATCATGTTCACAGCCTCCTCGTGATATAGATTTATTTTAGCTGTGGAATACCGTTTTCGATATTCCAGAGGCGGCATATCAAAGTGTGCTTTAAATGCTCTCGAGAAGCCTTCGTGAGAGGCATATCCAAATTGCAATGCAATTTCCAACACAGACAATTCTGTTTCACATAATGCCATGCCAGCACGTTGCAATCGGCGTTTCTTTATATATTCCATCACCGACTATGCTCAATAAACGAAACAGAGCCATAAATCACATTTTTGATACTCATCGCGCCACCTCCTTCCATGCATAAGAATATCACGCAAAAGTTTTTGTTTCTTGACCAAAAAGCCCATTGTCATAAGGTATAAATATTTTCAACTGTTATTTACCCGTCAAGTGTCCAACCCCTCCCGGAATAAGCTATAACCAACCATATTCCGGGAGGATTTTTATTTTGATTAACAAAGACAACTTTCCAAAGACACTGCTGTCGCTCCGCCAATGGCTGGACTGGCGCGAGGAGCGATGCACCAAAGCACACCGACTTGTTAAAGCGCCCTACAGCCCACATTCCGGCTACACTTCCGACGCCACAAGCCCAAAGACATGGGGAACAGTGGATGAGGCTCTCGCTGGTGTAGAAAAATACAAGTTTGACGGCATCTGTTTTGCGTTCACCGCAAAAAATGGTATGATTGCTCACAATGCCATCCCCCCTCCCAATGCCCAAATTCTTCGCGGGTTTCTACGGTGGCAGGGCGGGTTTCGATACTTTTCCCCAAGACCTTTTTCCGTTCTTTTCGCAAACGCTTTGGCCTTCGCCTAACTTTCAGTAATAAATCAATATTTTTGACCTTAACCAACCTGCCGTCTACCCAATTGTAGAACGTTTTTGTGGAAAACTGTTGGCCGGCATAAAGGCTGTTTGTTTTGGAGCATCCTATCGCCACGTCGGACGACCATCTTTCTGGCCCCAGCACCTTCTCTTCTACGAAAGCCAACAGTTCGCTACAGGCTACGATTTTATTTTTGCTTCCGCAGTTGGCGAGGGCTACTTCTCCCTTATTTGCCTTTTCGCGCAACATCCGTTCTATTGTTTTACGCTCGGCGTAAATTTTTTTTAAAAAGGGGTTGACAAAGAGGAATAAGGTGATAGAATAGCGTTTGTCTCTTCGGGCAGGGAAATGTTAGTGGAGGCGTGGAAAGCAAGAAAGAAGCAAAAA
>WQSB01000050.1 GCA_009788085.1 Defluviitaleaceae bacterium | reverse complement strand
CCCCCTGCCGATGTCTGTCGGCTCGCCGTCGCCGCCGCAATCGCATTCGAAACAAAATGGCTTGCGTACAAAAAACTCGCCGCAGACTTTGCACTTCAGCTTTGGTTTTACGGTTTCTATTTTAATAATTGCATCTTGGCAAATAGTATTTTCCGCAAAAATATCAAAATACATACAAAGCGAATCACCCAAAATACCGGAAGACTCGCCTATGACCAAATCAATCTGCTTTACCTTCGCCCCGCCGGAATGCTCAGTGGCGGAGTGCAGGATGCTTTCCGCAATTGAGGCTTCATGCATCTGCCGTCACGGGTTCCCGCTGAGTCTTCGGCGCATCCGCCGTCACAGATTCCTTTATCTTTTCCTTCTCCATCGTGTCCTCAACTACCTTAACTACTTTATCCTTTACCCGGACATCCGACGCCGTGGCAAGCTCCGGGCTCATGAAAAGGCATTTTTTCGGGCACAGCTCAACACAGGCTCCGCACACTACGCACTGAAAGCGTGCAAGCTCCCATTCTTTACGCGCCTTGTCCATTACTATGGCATCGGCGGGGCATTTTTTTGCGCAAATATTACAGAAGATACAATTGTCAATATCAATCCCCACGCTCCCGCGAACCAACTGGTCTTTTGGCATCGGCGCGTTGGGATAAGTATATGTTGTTGGCTTTCGCCCAAGACTTGATAAAATCGTCTTAAAAAAAGGTAGAATCCCCGCCATATAGACCCCCTATCTCTCAACGCAACTGATGCACGGGTCTATAGTCGTAATCAAAACGGGAACATCCGCCAGCTCAATACCTTCCATCATTTCCAGAAGGGCCGGGACATTAGCAAAGGTTGGCGTCCTTACGCACATGCGGTCTAAAAATTTCGTTCCGCTACCTTTTGCATAATATAAAACCTCGCCTCGCGGCTGTTCTAATCTTGCAAATGACTCCCCGTCGGGGTTTCCGGTTATTTTCTTAATATCAATAATGTCGGTTTTCGGCATAATTTCGGCGCATTTCCGAATAAGCCGGAGTGATTCAAACAGCTCCTTCACCCTAACTCTGGTGCGGGCCATGCTGTCGCAACCATCGTCGGTATGCACAACAACATCCAGATGCGGATACGCGCCATAACCGGAGGTGCGCACATCTGTAACAATCCCGGAACCCCGTGCAATCGGCCCGACTACGCCATGCTCAATTGCTTTCTCTTTGGAAAGATACCCGATTCCGCCCAATCGATGGATGATTGATTTATCCGTTAAAAATACCTTTGTGATTTCATTTAAACCATCCTGAATTTTATCTATGGTTGCCAAGACACGCTTCATTTTTTCGTCGTCAATATCTTTTCGAACTCCGCCGATTTTGCAGACGGAGAAAATTACGCGCCCACCGGTGGTCATATCAAAAATATCCAAAACATGCTCGCGTATGCGCCAAGAGTGCATAAACAGGCTTTCAAAGCCGATGGCGTCCGCAGTCAGCCCCAGCCAAAGGATATGGCTGTGAACCCGGGAAAGTTCTGCCCACATGGTACGCAAAAAAATTGCCCGTTCCGGCACTTCGATGCCCATAATCTGTTCAACGGCCGTGCAATATCCCATACCATGCATAAAACTGCAAATGCCGCAAATGCGCTCTGCAACATAGACATATTCCTGATAATCCCTTTTTTCAACCAGCTTTTCCATGCCCCGGTGAACAAAACCTATGGACGGAATCGCCTTTACCACCTTTTCGCCCTCAAGCACTAAATCCAAGTGAAGCGGCTCCGGCAAAACCGGATGCTGTGGCCCAAATGGTATTATTGTACGTTGCTTATTCACCGTCTTTCACCTTGCTTTCAGCCGCCCTGAACGGCACTTTTACGGCTGTTTCGTAAAAATGTCCGTTAAAGTCCAAGTTCATATTTATAATATTAATGCCAAATAAATCCCTAATCTCGTTTTCGTACATAAAGGCATAGGAATACAAACCGCTGACACTCTCCACCGGCTCCGGGCCGTCCGCCGGGTATTTGAGTGTCACCTGCTTCTCGTCTTTCACGAAGCTGTAGCGCAGGGTCAAATCCTTTAACGCGCAAATTGTCGCCAGCCTGTAACCGGCGTTTTTCATATCGCGCACTTTGGTAATCAAATCCGGTTTTTCAATCTCAATTATTTCCTGTATCACGAAAAGCCTCCAATTGAAATTACTTTATCTTATCCAACACTTTCACAACGCCATCAATAATGGCTTCGGGGCGCGCCGCGCAACCCGGCACATACATATCCACCGGAATCGCCTCGCTGACACCGCCAATTACATTATAACAATCCTTGGAAATTCCACCCGTGCTTGCACATGCACCTACGGCAATAACCACTTTTGGCTCGGACATTTGCTCATAAAGCTGTTTCACCACCGAAACACTTTGGGTATTCACGCAACCGGATATAAGAAGAACATCCGCATGTTTTGGGTTTCCTGTGTGTATCATGCCCAAACGCTCGACATCATATAGAGGTGTCAGGCAGGCAAGAATTTCTATATCGCAACCATTGCAACTGGAAGCATTATAATGGAGAATCCACGGGGATTTTTTAATAAATTTCAAGCCGATTCCTCCTAGAACAAACTAAGAAACGCTAAATTCGCAAAACCTAGTACCAGTACAACAATCCAAGTTGCCCGCAAGGCTGACCTGTATTTAATCCGCGCAGTCGCGTTGTCAACCAAAATTTCCAAGAAGTAAATTATTAAGCAAGCACCTATTCCAATTACCCAGCCCAAGGGCTGACCATATATCAAGAACAGGAACAAAAGTCTAATGGTGAAAACAGTTTCAAACCAGTGGCTGACTTCCACGATTGCCAGACAGGAGCCTTCCATTTCGGTGGTTACGCCCCTTACGATTTCTTGGTGGGCGTGATGCGACATGCTTATGTCAAAGGGGGATTTTCTTAGCTTAATGGTAATGACATACAGCAGCCCTATGAAAAGGAGTGGCAATCTGGTGACAGCAGGGGCATCCAATTGGAATGCATAGGATATGCTAAAGGAACCGACCGCCTGATAATATCCAAAGGCCAGCAGAATAATCATAGGCACATAGCATATGATTTGAACCAGCTCCCGCTCTGCACCGATAAAGCTGTACGGCGAGCGTGACGAGTATCCCGCCAGCGAAAAGAACACGCAGGATATGGTAAATGCAAAGATACACAGCAGCAATTCCGCACCCATAAAGAACAGCACAACATTAAACATGTTGAATATAAGCGACAGCACCAGGAAATACCGCGTAGTCGGGTTTACGGTTTTGGAATCCTTTTGCAAAAGCTTGAGGACATCATAAAATGGCTGCAAAATGGGCGGGCCTTTGCGGCCCTGCATTTTTGCAGATATTTTGCGGTCTATGCCCGATATAAGCCCTCCCGCAATTGGCACTATGATAATTACGGCAAGGATTTGCAATGCGGCTGACATAAAGTCGTTCATATAATCGCGCCCCCCATGGTGAAGAAAAATCCTCCGATGATAATAACAGCGCAAATGATGCACCCGGCAATTAAGAATTTGCGCTCATCCAATAATGCGACCATGTTACGGTTTTGAAGCTCATACGGATGTGCTTGACCCATGGCCCCGCGATAGCTTAAATCATCCCCGGTATTAACCCCGGAAAGGTATACCGAGGTTTCCTTTACCCAATGTTTTTTGAAATAGGGAATAAGAATCACCGGCACAATCAGCAGCATAGTAAGCATTAGAACAATGGCGGAAATCTCGCTTGGGGAAATATATACGTAGTAGTCAACCATCATACTCTCGCGAATAAAGGGAACCACAATGGCCCCGGACACCAGCGGATACAGCATCGACACAATCATAACAAGGACGGCAAGTACAAAAAGGCTAACCTTTCCGTCAAAGCGCAACTTGACCTCTTCGACGACATGATGCGCATGAGCGATAAGCCGGCCAAGCCATTTTGTCCAGAAGAACAGCGTAACGGCACTGCCGAACGTAATAATCATAATAATCAAAATATTGCCCGAATCCATAAGTGCCTGCATAACCGGCCATTTGGAAATCATCATTACAAAGGGCGCGAAAATCATACCCGCCATCCCTATACCAAGGGATACCTTCAATCGGGTGGGCATTCCGTGTAAACATTCCATTTGCTCCGCATCGCTACAACAGGATTGATGTTCGGCAAAGGACAGGAAAACCAACGCCTTGGCCACGGCGTGCAGAATAAGAAGCATAATTGCCGCCCACAAAGACGCGGGGGTATTTAAACCGGCACCAACAATAATCAACCCCGAAGCGGAGATAGTAGAGTAAGCCAGCATCTTTCTAGCGTCGCTTCCCGCCAAGGCTGCTGCAATAAGAAACGTAACCCCACCCACAAACATAGTTGCAATGCCCACCGGATTATTCCCCAGCATGGGCGTGAGGCGGATTATTACATATGCCCCAGCCGTAACCATGGTCACAGAATGCAACATAGCCGATGCGGGCATTGGCATCTCCATTGTGCCCAAAAGCCATTTGGAAAATGGCAGCTGCGCCGATTTGATAAGCCCGGCACATACAATCAGCAAAATCGCAGACATGGTAAAGGATGAATCCCTATCCAATAAAACAAGCCTGTTAAGCTCCAGCACATTCTCGGACACTGCCAGCATTACGATACCAACAGCAAAGCAGAGGTCGCCGACGGCATTAAAAGTTATTGCCGTAAATGAGTTTTTCACCGAATTAGATGATTTGGTATAACCGATTAACAAAAACGCGCAAAGCGTGATGACCTGCAAGAAGAACAGCATAAATGTCAAGTCATTAAAAATGACAAAACCAACCATTGCTGATATACTCACCAACAAAACAGCAAAAAATCTGGAACGCCGGTCTTTCAACTCCGGGTTGCGCCGATGGTATTCTTCCATATATCCTTCTGAATGCAGACAGATTAAACCGCCAACTAAACCGACAATCATTAGCATAACCAACGTCAGCTTATCAATGTAAATACTGATATGTATTTCCGCCACATGACCGCTAAACAATTCGAACCACGCAAAAAGGCCGATTTGAAAAACGACAATCATCGAAACCAAAAATGACCGGGCTTTAACACCCGCATAAACTATGTATAGTGATGCCAGCAACATAATACCGAGCATAATGTATCGGACTATCGGATAATCCGACATGCTGAACATATAGGTATCATTATAATGTAGAAACACGTTTAAAACCGTTGCGGCGATAATAGCCCCTACCGCCAAGCGAACAATGAATTTATACGCTTTGTGCTCTTTCGCGAATAAGATAAGTACAGCAAACAATACAGGCAAACCTAGAAGCAGTAATATTATGTGCAATGCAATCCCCTCTTCACCAGTCTGACCATTGTGACACGAAATTTGTCAGTAGTCAACCTCCAAACAAGGTGGGATATTATAGCATGGAAAAAGCAACTGAGGCTTTAAGGGATTTAATATCAGGCAGTGATAATATAGTTTTCTTTGGCGGGGCAGGAGTATCAACAGAAAGCGGCATACCCGATTTTCGAAGCGAGGACGGGCTTTATAATCAGGAGTATGAGCATCCTCCCGAGGTAATGCTGTCGCGCAGTTTTTTCCAAAGCAATACGAAATTGTTCTACGATTTCTACAGAGGAAAAATGCTTCACACAAATATAAAGCCGAATCAGGCTCATTTCGCGCTGGCAAAGCTGGAAAGCGACGGCAAGCTGAAAGCCATAGTCACACAGAATATCGACGGGCTGCATCAGATGGCCGGAAGCAAAAATGTTTTGGAATTACACGGCTCAGTTTACAGCAACTATTGTATGAAATGCAAAAAACTTTATGATGTGGATATTATAATCAGCGCGGAGATTCCCATGTGTGAATGCGGAGGCATCGTCAAGCCAGATGTGGTGCTGTACGAAGAGGCCCTTAATCAAGGCATTCTGGCCCAAGCCGTGAAATATATATCACAGGCGGATATGCTGATTGTCGGCGGGACGTCTTTGTCTGTATACCCTGCCGCGCAGCTTATCACCTATTATAAAGGAAGCAGTCTTGTGCTGATAAATAAATCCGAAACACCTTACGACAAACGCGCCGACTTAATAATCAGAAGCAGCATAGGCGGCGTCTTGGGGGAAATTGTATAGCCGATTCAGTTGACGGCGCGTGTAAGGCACAGGTAATACCTGCATACGTTTGCGTTTTATGGTATGATAGACAATGCTTCTACAATACAAAAAAAGAAAGGAACATCTGTTATGTCCCAAATCAACCAAAACCGTCGTTTTATGCATTGTCCATCCTTTCGGGAAGGCATGGCCGAAAGCGACCAATCAAAAGGACTTACCCCGCCGGATTTTGGCAAACCGCTCGTGGGGAAGCTAATCCCTCTGCCGGCCTTTGACAATGTGGCAACGATTCCGTCATATGTAGATTTGCTGGATGTCCGCCGCAGTAAGCGCAACTATGCCTCCACGCCCATGACCCAAGAGCAGCTGGCGTTTATGCTGTGGAGTACCCAAGGCATACAAAACTTTCGCGGCGAAGTGGCCACATTCCGCACAGTGCCAAGCGGCGGAGCGCGTCACCCCTTCGAAACCTATATTACGGTAAAAGCCGTAGAGGGCCTGGAGCCCGGCTTGTACCACTACCGCCCGACGGAACACATAGCCACAAAGCGTTGCACAGTCGAACGTGTGGGCGACCTTCCCAGCGACGAAAAAATTACCGAAATGCTGGCGGGTCAAACCTGGGCAACCAAAGCCCCGGTAGTTTTGTTCTACACCTGCATTCCATATAAGGCAGAGTGGCGTTATGTAGATATGGCCCATCGCGTAATGTTAATCGACTTGGGGCACTTAGGTCAAAACGCTATGCTGAGTGCGGCGGCACTTGGGCTGGGAAGCTGTTGCATGGCCGCCTACAGCCAGCAAGCCTGCGACGAGGTGCTTGGAGTGGACGGGCTTGACGAGTATACGGTGTACGCCATTTCCGTAGGCACGGCCAAGGATTAAAACAGTCCGAAATAATAATAATTGACCAGCGTGGCTCTTGTGAAAAAGCTGAAAAATATGTGAAAAATAATAGGTGCAGCCAGATTATTAAAAGCCCTGTGGAGGAAATTGAGGCCGATATGGAAAGCAAGCATCCAAGCGAGCCTAAGGGGGATTATCGCGCTGAGAACCCAGAAAATGTTTATTCCCGCCAAAACGGACTGCATGGGCAAGAAAAGCAGTACAAACATTACGGCGGTGATGCAGGTTACAGCCACGTCGGATTTGATAAGGCCATACAGACGTGTTTGAACATAGCCGCGCATTAGAATTTCCTGGTGAACAACGGTGATTATTATAAACAGCAAAGCCGTGGGTAGCCATTCCGACAAAGGTATGTCATATACAAGAATATAATCGCCGCGAACCCAATCTAATCGTGCCCCGGCAAGCTCCTGTTCAAATACCGAAAAGCCCAGCAAAAAGATGCGCATACCAAAAAAGAACGCGCCCCCCAGGGCAAGGCCCAGCAAAGCCGACTGCCACAGGCCGCTCAGGGATATACCAATGGATTGCCCGTTCTGCTTGAGGAATAACAGCAAAGCAATAATCAGCACAACCACAAGTATACTGAAGGGCACAAACAGGCTCAGCTCCTGGCTTTTTAAAAGCCGCGCCGCCAAAAACAAAAGCACAACATTAACAACATAAATGCCGATGGCTAGATAGCCGTCGGCTTTTGTATAGTACAAATGAGTTTCATTATATTTTTTCATAACATCCCTCTAAAACCTTCCGACAAATATCCACCATGCCAGCACAAGAGGAATTGCTAAAAACAGCAAAAGCGGCACAAAGGTAATAATAGCGGCAATTATTATGGCCTTAATGTCCCCCTTCTCAAACTCAAGGCGGTCTTGGCCGTCGTTTGTAGGAGTATCGCTTTCCTTTTCGCGTAAGGTTAAATAACGTTTAAGCATTAACTGCCTCCTGCTCATCATATCTGTGGCAGGCCACAAAATGGCCGGGTTTAATTTCCTTAAAATCGGGGGTCAGCTCGTGACAGATGTCGCTTGCATAACGGCAACGTGTGTTGAATTTGCACCCCTGCGGCGGGTTTACAGGGCTTGGAATATCGCCCTCAAGAATAATCATTTCCTTTTTCTCGCCGTCAACATCCGTGGTGGGGATGGCAGAAAGAAGAGCCTCTGTATATGGATGAAGAGGATTTTCAAACAGCTCCGCAGAGTCGGCAAGCTCCACAATATGACCAAGATACATAACAGCCACACGGTTGGAGATATATTTTATTACGCTCAAGTCGTGGGAAATAAACATATATGTGAGGTTGTACTGCTCCTTGAGGTTCTGCAAAAGGTTTATTATTTGAGACTGAATTGACACGTCCAACGCGGAAACAGCTTCGTCGCAAACAACGAACTTTGGCTTGACGCTTAGGGCACGGGCGATACCAATCCGCTGGCGTTGCCCGCCGGAAAACTGGTGAGGATAGCGGTGAATCATATACGGGGCAAGGCCACAGCTTTCCATAAGCTGGACGGAATATTCCTGCATACGTTCTCCCTCGCCGGAGAAATATTTGTGGGTAATGGGCCCTTCGGACACAATTTGCCCAACGGTAAGCCTCGGGTTGAGCGAGGAATACGGGTCTTGGAAAATAAGCTGCAAATCTTTTCGTAAATAGCGCATTTCCTTGTATTTAAGGCGCGCAAGGTCAATACCATCGTCGCGGTAGGCTTCATATTTTTCAAATTCTGCGTCGCCCTTGCGTTTTGCGCGGATGGCATCCAGTTTCTCTTGAATTTTCTGTAAATCTTCCTTATGGCGGTTCATTTCCGGGCCAGCAAGGCTGTCCAGCTTAGCTTTGGACTGGTCATACGCCTGTTGGGACGCGCCCTTTTGGTCGTTGTCAAGTTTGTATTTCATTTCATCTACGATTAAAGTTGTATCCATAATACGGTCGTTTAAAGTGCGAATCTGCACGGCTATTTTGTGGTATTCCATAAGCAAGGACGAAACCTCTGCATAATTGTCGGCAACGTAAAAGCCGCCCACCAGTCGAACAATTACCAAAAAGTCGCTGGTGGCTTTTTTCATTACCTCATCGCGTTCGGCACGTTTGGCGTATAGGGTTTTTCTCCTTGCCTTGTCCGTAGTAGTGCCCAGCTCGGCTTCTATTTTTTTGTATTCCTGGTCAATTGATTCGGCCTTGGTTATGCTTTGTTTGCTGTCGGCACAACGTTTTTCCAAGTTTTTAAAAATGTCTAGGGCATAGTCCGGCATAATTTCGTCAAGAGAGCGGCCGTAATAAATGCTTTCGCCGTCGGTTTGGGTATAAAGCTGCAACAAAGTCCGCCCAAGGGTTGACTTGCCGCAACCGGATTCACCCACGATGCCCAAAGTTTCCCCTTCGTAAATTTCAAGGGAAATGCCGTCATTGGCTTTTAGAAAAACATTTCTCGCGCCTTTTATAGGGAAATATTGCTTTAAATTTCTTATGCTTATAAGCGGCTTTTTTTCTTGAATATTATTTTCCACGACGCTCCTCCTTAGACGGGTAGAAGCAGCGGACACTCTGCTCATCCGAAACTTGATACAAATCGGGTTCCTCTTCGCGGCAACGCTCGGTGGCGTATTTGCAGCGCGGTTCGAATTTGCAACCTTTTGGCAAATCCAGAGGATGAGGCACAGAGCCTTGAATCGGCTCCAGCTTCTGGCCATGGGGGGTGTCAAGCCGTGGAATAGAATACAGCAAACCCTCCGTATATGGATGCGAAAATTCGGATTTTCCAAAAATCTTGCGCACCGGGGCCTGTTCCACAACCTGTCCGCAGTACATAACGGCCACGTCATCGGCCATTTCGTTTATAACGCCCAAGTCATGGGTGATGAACATAATAGCCGTGCCCTTTTCGCGCTTGAGGTCATTCATCAGCTTTAGAATTTGTGCCTGAATGGTAACGTCCAAAGCCGTAGTGGGCTCGTCTGCAATCAGCAAATCAGGCTTACAGGCCAAAGCCATCGCAATCATAACGCGCTGACGCATTCCGCCGGAAAGCTGGAAAGGATATTTTTTGGAAACCTGTTCCGGGTCGGGGATTCTTACATCGGACAGCATTTTTACGGATTCTGCCCAAGCTTCTTTTTTGCTCATGCCTTGGTGAACCATAAAACTTTCGCCGATTTGCCGCCGCACCTGAAAAACAGGGTTTAAGCTGGTCATTGGCTCCTGAAAAATCATAGAAATATCATTGCCACGGATTTGGTTCATTTCCTTCTTGGTAAGCTGCGTCAAATCTTTGCCCTTAAACATTATAGAGCCACTGACGATTTTGCCGTTTTCGTCCAAGAGCTGCAAAACGCTCATGGCCGAAATGGACTTGCCGCAGCCCGATTCGCCAACGATTCCCAAGGTTTTGCCGGGCATAACCGCATAAGACACGTTGTTTACCGCCTTAATCGTGCCCCGCTTGGTAGAAAAAAATGTATGCAGCTTATCCAGCCTTAAAAGAGCTTTGTCCTCAGCAGTTGTAACTTCCGATTCAATAGGGGTTGTTGCATTGTTATTATCCACAAAAAACACACCTCTTGAGCTTTCTATTTTAAAGGTTGACACCTATCTCTCCTGTGCTCTGGGGTCAATGGCTTCCCGCAGTCCGTCACCAATGATATTGATGCTGAGCGTAACGGTGGTTAAAGCAATAGCCGGGAATATCCAACGCCACCAAAACTGGCGAAGCACTATGGTGTTGTTTGCCCCGGTAAGCATATTACCCCAAGAGGGTGTTGGTTCGCTGACGCCGAAGCCGATGAAACTTAGAGTGGACTCTGTAAGCATACTTCCCGCCAGATTCAAAGCCAGCCAAACGCTTATTACAGAAATAATATTGGGGAAAATATGTTTGAAAATAATCCTAAGCTCGGTAACGCCCAAGGCACGGGCGGCTATTACATATTCATTCTCCCGGGCCTGTAACAACTGCCCGCGCACAAGGCGGAACAACGCGGGCCAAGTAAGTATGCCCAGCACCACCATTATTACTATAAGCCTGCCTATCTGGCCCAAGTTTCTTCCTATTATATGACTCAGCAAAATAGCCAAAGGCAAAAAGGGAATCGAGCCCCAAATTTCAGAGAAGCGCATAAGGAACATGTCAATTTTACCGCCAAAGTAACCGCTTATTCCGCCCAAGGTAATTCCTATAAAGGCGGCAATGATTACAGCGATTACACCAACGGTCATGGATATTCTTCCAGCGGAAAGGAAACGCACAAATACATCCCGCCCAAGTTCGTCAGAGCCCATTAAAAAACCATTCAGCCCCCATGTGCGGATATTGCCGTTTGTGTCGATTACGTAGTTATGATGGAATCCCGGGAAAATATAAGCCGCATTGGAAATAGTGGGGACATTCAACTGCCCGAAAAAGTTATTGCCCCAAGAGTATAAGCTACCGTCATCAAGAATGGCGGTAAAATGCCAGCGGCCCCCGTCTATTTCAACAACACGACCCTGAATATGGTCAGGAACATGAATGGATTCGGCGGTAATATCGCCCCATGCCACTACTGTGCCGTCCATAAGAAGTGCCGCGCCGGTGCCGTCCGTGAGAGCAATATCAACAATTTGCCCTTGTATCCAGTCGGGGAATTCGCCTATGGCGGGCTGGCGCGGGCTAAGATGCATTATGGTGTTGTCTTCAAGAAGCAACATGACTGTTGTAATGTTGGCGACAATGTGCCGCGCCGGGCGGCCTGCCTGCAAGCGGGGGTTAATATTGGCCCGCATTACACCGTCATTGCCCCATACATGAACTATGCCGTCATCGGTTAAAGCGGCGGAATACTGCACGCCCGCGGCTACATATATTGTGCGGCCTTGTATATCAGGGGGAATGTTGGGAAGGTTGAAGTTGGGATTACCCCATGTAAACACCTGCCCGTGAGCATTAAGAGCTAATGCATGATCCATTCCGGCACTTACCTGAATCACACGTCCCATAGGGGCTGGTATCTGGTCAAGACCTGTCAGGCCTGTTTGCCCCCATACATGAACATTCCCCGCTTGAGTGACTCCCACACCAAAACCCGAACCCGCGCTTATATATGCCGCGTTGCCGTTATCTAGGGCCCGGGGGAAGCGCATCATGTTAAAACTGGGACGGCGATTGCCCATGGTGGTGTCAAAAAAGGCCTCGTCCAAGGGGAAGAAAAATGGCAAAATAATAACAATAAGCAGCATCAGTGTAAAGAATGCCAAGCCTATTTTAGTCAGCTTACGCGCAAAGAAATTTCTAGCTATAGTGCGGGTGGGGCTTTGGATTTGCTCCTCTTCCATCATAGACATGACTTCCCTTTGCCCGAAGAAAAGTCCTCTGAATATAGTCCCCAAAAATGATTTCCTTTTAGGTTGCATGGCACACCCTCCTATTTCGAAACCTTAACCCGCGGGTCTGCCAGCCCGTAAGCTAAATCCATCAGTAAAATTGCAATAACCGCAACAAAGGCATAGAACAAACTTACGGCCCTAACTATGGCATAGTCCATTTGCATGATACCCTGCAACATAGTCAGTCCCATTCCAGACCAGCCGAAAAGCTGCTCTATTACCACAGAGCCACCGAACATGCCCATAAACCAGCCTGTCAGTATTGTAATCAAGGGAATTAAAGCATTGCGGAAAGCGTGGGAGTACACAACAACCTTTTCCTTCAGGCCCTTGGAGCGTGCGGTGCGGATATAGTCCTCACTAAGGGCGTCGCACATTGCCGCCCTTACATATCTGGTAAAAGCCGCCATGCCCACAAAGGTTAATGTTATAAGGGGCATTGCCATATACTGCAACCTGTCCACAAACTGTGCCCACTGCCCCTCCGGCAAGAAGGGGGAATGCATCCCCGTGATTGGGAACCACCCCAGAAATACCGCGAAAATAACAATTACAATCAAGGCCACCGTAAATGAGGGTATGGAGAAACCTACCAGAGTAAAAGTTAGAATGCCGTTGTCCACCGTCTTGCCCCTCTTGATTGCCGAAATAATACCCAAGGGCACGGTAACGATAAATATAAGAAACATAGAAGCCAAGTTAAGCACAACAGACCAGAATATGGGCGTGCGTATAACATCCAGCACCGGCCTCCGGTGAACCATGGAGTAGCCGAAATTGCCGGTAAGCATACCCTGCAACCAGCGTGTATACTGGATGTGAACCGGCCGGTCAAAGCCCATTCTTCTCACAGTATCTTCATATAATTGCTGCCACTGCGTTGGGGTAAGGTCTTGATGGCCCTGACCCATGTAATGCAGCACCGGGTCACCCGGCATCAACTGGAAAATAGCAAACATAAAAATTGAAATAATAAACAAGACAACAACTACATAGCACAACCTGCGCAAAATGTATTTACCCACATAATCACACCCTTTTTGTATAGCTTCCGCATAAAACCACGCGGTATGTATAAAACTACCTCACCCGCCCTTGAAAGGGCGGATGAGGCGTTCGGCTAAATTTTTAAAGGAAATTAACGGGTGCGTCCATCATAGGCTCTTTGAACAGCGCGTCCAAAGTCCCAAATAGTGTTTGCGTCCCAGTTGCCAAGCCATGTGGGGAAGAAGTCATGGTCTTCGTCCGCATACAGGGTAAGCATGGTCATTACTTGGTTTACGCGTACTTGGAACTCAAGCCATGCGTTAAGGTAAATTTCTTCCCAGCCGGGTGCAGAAGCGTCGATATGACGGGATGCCCATGCCAAATCATGCAATTGCCAGTCGCCGTGGTGCATGTTGCTGTGGGCGGCACTTGCCAAATGTTCTGGGTACAAGCTCCAAGAATACCAGTGTTGTGACGGTGGGAATACGTTCCATGCAAGGGTGTGGATATGATGGAACTGGAATCTTTCGCCACCGGGGGCATAAGGCGTACCGGGGGCACGACCCCAAGAGTCGCCATTCCATGCCGGGGAAGCGTAGAGATATTCAATGATTTCCATGCCGACTGCTTCGGCTTGAGGAATCAGCATAACACGCATGATGTCGGATACTGCGTTATCGTTGGCACCCCATTGCATTGAAAGACGCATGAGCTCGCCGTCTACATCTTTATAGCGAATGTCATCCACGCCCATTACAAAGGGACCGCCTGCGGAGTTAAGCACCCAACCGCCTGCTTCAAGGTCTTGAACGGCCATGGCGGGGTTAAAATCAAAGTGAGTAAAGCGTGGGTCTGCATACAGACTGTCGCCTACGGTTTGGAACTCCCATCCGTCAACGGCATAGGGGCCCTGTAGTACGAAACCATGGCCGCCTGTGAATGCGCGGGCAAAGTCATCTCTGTCAAGAAGCCATGCCACAGCGCGGCGTACTTCAACAAACTGAGACGGGCCAAAGTCCGCATGGAAAGCAAGGAAACCAAAGCCGGAGCGGGCATAGGAGATGAAATTGTGCAGACCTAATTCTTCAACAGCTCTGAGGCCGTCGTTGATATGAACACCGGCGCGCAGTCCGTGAAGCACGTCAACTTCTCCTAAACGCAGGGCGTCAATTTGAATGGCAGAGTCCAAAGCTACTTTTGCAATTCTTTCGATTTGGGGATGGAAACCGTCCCATGTAGCTGTGAAATTGGGGTTTCTTACAAATACTGCATTACGTGAACCTTCATCAAAGGAATACAGCAAGTAGGGGCCGGCCACAACGGTGGGGTTGAAACGAATCCCGCCGGGGGAGTTGACTCTGTCTTGCAAGAATTCTTCGGTAAAGCCATCGCTGATGGTTACGCCGTTGGGGGTGTCGGTAATGGTGAAAGCTGTGCCATTATTGCTCCAGTAATGAAGCGGTGTGGGGCTCCACAGCATATACAGGAATTCCCAAACAAAGGGCAGTGCCTCGGGGCGTACAGTTACGCTGAAGGAATCTGGGCCGTACATACGGACACCTTGGAAGTTACGAACCGGCTCGCCGCGTTCAATAACTTCATTGCCGTCTGCATCGGTGCTTGTGCCGGTGATGGGGCCGTTAAGGAATTCTTGATATCCTACAAGCCATTCGCCGGTAAGAACAGCTCCGCCGATTGCACGGAACTGCGGGGATGAGTAAGCCAAAATTCCGAATACATAGTCTGCGGCGGTAATGGGTGTGCCATCACTCCACAGATTGTCTGTGTAAATTGTAAAGGTGTATGTCCTTGAGCCGTCGGGATGGTCTGTAGTTCTAACAGGCGCGCTTTGCACCATAGGGTTGGCTACCCAGTTGCCCACAAAGTCACGGGCCATAGTGGCGCGGCCGTCATGCATAAGATAACGCATCCATTGGCTTGTGGCGATGCTTTCAAACCCTGATATAAAGTTGGGCGTAAGGGTTGTGGTGCTACCCATAATAAGCTCGCCAGCGGGGGGGGTCATGTCCGTAATTTGCAAAATTTCCGCACGGGTAAACAATCTGCCATCCGGATGGGCAAGTAATCTGCCCGCCGTGGGGGTGCCTACCAACACATCCTCGGCCACGCCGGGGGCTTCCACAGGCGGTGCGGGGGTCGCAGGTGGGGTAAGTTCTACCGGACCCGGGTCAGGGGCGGGGGCGGGCTCATCCCGGCCACACGCTGCAAGGGCAAAACCCATTAAACCCAATACCAGCACGATAAGCAATAACTTTCTCATTCACTTTTCCTCCTTTTTATTGATACAAAAATATTGAAACTTCGAAGAGGATATCACAGAACCATTACATTTGTCTAGTTCTAAGATTTTGTCCTCCTGTAAAAATATATGGAAGATTTACTTCATTATGCGAAAATCCGCAAATTTATTTAGGACTTTTTACAATTTAGGACATACCATACCTGTACCTCAGGGCACGTTTCTAAAAAAAATTACAATTTTCTGGGTTTTATACTTATGAGATTGCATAAAAATGGGCGATTTGTAAAACCGCCCTGAAAACCTTTGCCCAAATCATCTATTTTATACGGCTATGGAATACCTTTGCAAAATGCCTTGGAGGGTGCACACACCACTGTCCGCCACAATTTCCCACCGTCCGTTACAGCCATTCAAAGAAGCAGGATTATCTACAGGATAAAGATAGTCCTCCCCAGAGTCATCAATAACTCTCAAAAAAGTTCCCTCTACACCCAAACACTCATACTCTCGCCCGTCTGTAAGCCCGTCAACGCCAAAGCTATCGCCCAAATATTTTACCTTCATCAGAGCCATCCCCTTTCTTTATAAGTCTTTATTTTAAAATCAACGCATCCAATATCCACATGTTCGTACCAGTGGATATCAAACTCATATTTGCCTGAAACAATCTTGCCGACCCGTTTCATCCACCCGTCAGAGACGCCACCATACATTTCTGTCAGCTTATTCGTCACTCGAATACTTTCATTGACACCTTTTCCAGCAATAGTATGCACGTTATTTATTACCGTATTTTGTGGTATCCATTCATGTGTATTGATTTTCAAAGGTGTATTTAAATAGGTGGTATCTACGTCACTCATGGCATTGCGACGTGATGGGTACCGCTGATTTCTTTCAAATCGTAAACGCGGCCGTTTTCGCCGTAGTATTTGCTGTATTCGGCTTCGTACTCGGCGGAGAGGCGGGCGCGGTTTTCGGCGTTTTGGGTGCGAAGGTCGGGGTTTGTGTCGGGGATGGCGGCGATTAGGCGGCGGGTGTATATGTGCCGGGCATTATTATAAATATCCTCACGGGAACCGAATTCCACAAAGCGAGAGTTGTGCATAATAGCCAATGTTTCGCACATATGGCGCACGACGCCAAGGTCATGACTGACAAAGAGGTACGCGAGCTTGAGTTCCTCTTGGACATCTTTGAGATAATTAAGAACCTGTGCCTGCACGGATAAATCCAGCGCGGATACCGGTTCGTCGGCAACAATCAATTTGGGCTTTAAGGCGATGGCGCGGGCCACGCCAATGCGCTGCCGCTGCCCTCCGCTGAATTCGAAGGGATATTTTACGGCGGCCTCGCTGCCCATGCCCACGATTGTAAGAAGCTCGTCAACGCGCTTCTGCTCTTCGGCCTTGGTGAGATTTTCAAAATTGCGCAGGGGCTCGGCAATGATATCCCTTACGCGCTTGCGCGGATTAAGGGAAGAATAGACATCCTGGAAAATCATTTGAACGCTCTTGCGATAGTCAGAGCGATTCTTTCCTATATAACGTGTGATGTCCTCGCCATTGAAGTGAATTGAGCCGCCGGCAAGCTTCGCGAGGCCCAGAATGGCCTTGCCCGTGGTGCTTTTTCCCGAACCGCTTTCGCCCACAAGGCCCACGGTCTGGCCGGGCTCGATTGTAAAGCTGACATCGTCAACGGCCTTTACGTATCCCACGGTGCGGCCAAGAATTCCGCCCTTGATGGGATAATATACCTTTAAATTTTTAACCTCCAGAAGAGCCATCAGCTTACCTCCTGACCTTCAAACGTGAAATCTTTATAGCATGAGCAAAGCACAAAATGCTCTGGTGTGACCTCGTGATACACGGGTTCTTCCTGATGAATTTCCGGCGAAACCCATGGCGTGCGGTGGCTGAAGCGGCATCCGGTTCTGGGAAGATGCTGCAACGGCGGCACGGTTCCTTGGATAACATGGAGGCGTTCCGTGCTTTCACCGCTGGGAATCGAGGCCAACAGCGACCGCGTATATGGATGCTGCGGATTTTTAAACAGCTCGTTTACCGGGGCCAGCTCTACGATTTGCCCTGCGTACATTACGCCCACCCGGTCGGCCATTTCTGCCACAACACCCAAGTCGTGGGTTATTAAAATTACAGATGATTTCATTTCGCTTTGAAGTTTGCGCAGCAAATCCAATATTTGTGCCTGAATTGTCACGTCCAGCGCGGTTGTTGGCTCGTCGGCAATTACCAAATCCGGCTTACACGAAAGGGCTATGGCTATCATGGCGCGCTGGCGCATTCCGCCGGAAAGTTCGTGTGGAAGCTGGGAATAAGTCAGTTGCGGGTTCACCATTCCCACATCATGCAAAAGCTCTAAGGCCCGGGCCTTTTTCCCCGCCGCGTCTAGGTTCGTGTGATATGTGAGGGCTTCCTCAATTTGCGAACCCACCCGCAGCAGCGGATTAAGCGCGGACAGCGGGTCTTGAAAAATCATTCCTATATGACGCCCGCGAACTTTGTTGATTTCCGTTTCGGTCATGCCTATTAAATCCTTCCCGTCGAAAAGAACCTCGCCCTCAATGCGCGTATAATTGAGATTATGCAGCTTTGTGATTGACAGGGCCATCGCGCTTTTGCCCGAGCCGCTCTCCCCCACCAGCGCGAAGACTTCATTTTTATATATATCCAAAAAAACGCCGTCCACCGCCGCATAATATTTTCCTTCTATTCTAAATGACGTTCTCAGGTTCTTTATCGCCAAAAGATTCTCTTTCATCGGCTCTCACGCTCCTGTTTATGTACTTAATTCACGATATCATAGGTCGTAGACTTTGTCAAAAGGGAGTGGCCCAAGGGTGCTGGTAGGAGATGGGCGACAGCGCGGGGAGGGCGGCGGTTGGGTGTGGGCACTCAGATGTGGTTGCTTCACTTTGGCTACGCCTTCACGCGGTTGGTACATCGGTGAAAACCGGCATTCGCTTAACGGCTG
>WQSB01000049.1 GCA_009788085.1 Defluviitaleaceae bacterium | reverse complement strand
ATTTCAATCGAGAACGGTGAAGTCGAGCGCAAGCCGCGACTGCGTCGGCGGCGTTTTTGCGCGATGACTGAACCCATTCTCGATGGAATTGTCTATATAAGGAGACAATCATGGAAAAAATAAATCATATAGGCGTAATAATGGACGGCAACCGCCGCTGGGCAAAGGCCCACGCATTGGAGCTGTACATGGGGCATAACAAGGGCTCTGAAATCTTTGGACATTTATGCGACTGGTGTTTACAGGAAAACATCCCATATGTAACGGTTTACGCCTTTTCCACAGAGAACTGGAAGCGCACAGACAAAGAAATCCATCACCTATTCGGCCTGATGGAAAAATATTTCCTGGAGGAAAAGACCCGTTGCGTGGAAAAGGGCGTAAGAATCCGCATCATAGGCGAGCGGGACCGGTTCAGCAGCCGCGTAATGTCGATTATCAATGATATCGAGAATACCACCCGCGATTGCAAGCAGCTTAATGTGCAAATTGCCCTAAGCTACGGCGGCCGCGACGAAATCACCCGCGCCGCAAAAAAAATAGCCGCCGATGTAGCCACCGGCAGCCTAAAAACCGAATCCATAACAGAAGAAGCTTTTGAAAAATATCTCGACACGGCGGGCATCCCCGATGTGGACTTGGTCATTCGCACCGGCGGCGCGGAAAACCGCCGCCTAAGCAATTTCCTACCGTGGCAAACCGTTTACGCCGAGCTGTTTTTCTCCGACCTGCTGTGGCCGGATTTCTCAAAAGAGGAATTCGCCCGCGCACTGGAATACTACTACAGCGTTAAACGCAAGTTGGGGAAATAGCTGGTGCTTTTTTTGTGGGGTATGTTATTATTTGCGTGAAGAAAATCCACAAACTACAGGAGGTTTTAACGATGAAAACTTATCCAGCCGAACCGTTTCGTATTAAAATGGTGGAAATGCCAAACATACTGACCAAAGAGGAGCGTGTGGAGGCGATTAAGGCCGCAGGATATAATACTTTTCAGCTGAAAAGCGAGGACTGCTATATCGACCTTTTGACCGACAGCGGCACCAACGCCATGAGCGACCGCCAATGGGCGGGGCTGATGCTGGGCGACGAGGCCTATGCGGGTTCGCGCAACTGGGCGCATCTTGAGGCCACGGTCAAGGAATACTACGGCTATAAATACGTTGTGCCCACCCATCAGGGGCGCGGTGCGGAGAATATTCTTTCCCAAATCATGTGCAAACCGGGCTCATATGTGCCGGGAAATATGTATTTCACAACCACGCGCTTCCATCAGGAGAACAACGGCGCGACCTTCCGGGATGTAATCATCGACGAGGCCCACGACCCGGAAATTGACCTGCCCTTCAAAGGAAATATTGACCTTAAAAAGCTGCAAGCCCTTATCGACGAAGTGGGCGCGGAGAATATTCCATATGTATGCTTGGCTATTACCGTAAACCTAGCGGGGGGCCAGCCGGTGTCCATGGCCAACATGCGCTCCACCTACGCGCTGTGTCAAAAGCACGGCATCAAGGTATTCTACGATTGCACCCGCTGCGTGGAAAACGCCTATTTCATAAAAATTCGCGAGGAAGGTTATGCCAACAAGACCATTAAGGAAATCGTACTGGAGTCCTTCAGCTATTCCGACGGGGCCACAATGAGCGGTAAAAAAGACGGCCTTGTGAATATAGGCGGCTTCCTTGCCATGAACGATGAGGGTATGTATATCCGCGCTCGGGAGTTGGTAGTTGTATATGAAGGAATGCCCTCCTACGGCGGAATGACCGGCCGCGATATGGAGGCCTTTGCCATCGGCATACAGGAAAGCGTTCGATTCGAGTATATCCAGCATCGCGTAGAGCAATGCGCCTATTTGGGGGACAAGCTGATTGCCGCCGGAGTTCCCGTGGTACGTCCCATTGGCGGTCACGGCGTTTTCCTTGACGCCCGCAAATTTCTGCCCCATATCCCCCAAGAGAAATTCCCGGCGCAAACCCTGGCCGCACATCTGTATATCGAAAGCGGCGTGCGCTCAATGGAGCGCGGAATCGTCTCCGGAGGCCGCTGCAAAATCACCGGCAAAAACCACGCACCCAAGCTGGAAACCGTTCGACTGACGATTCCAAGGCGCGTTTACACCTACGCCCATATGGACATCGCCGCAGAGGCCATTATCGACCTCTACAAAAACCGTGATAAAATCCGCGGCCTGAAATTCGTTTACGAGCCGCCCATGCTGCGGTTCTTTAACGCCCGGTTTGATTATTGCGATTAACTATGGAGCTGTGGTTTTTGTATGCCGTAGGTGCGGCGGTATTTGCGGCGTTGACAACCATTCTGGCAAAAATCGGCATAAAAAACGTGGACTCCCATTTGGCCACGGCCATACGCACGGTAGTTGTGCTTGTGTTTGCGTGGCTGATGGTTTTTGTAGTGGGGTCGCAGGGCGATATTTTTTATATACAGGGCAGAACGTGGGTATTTCTTATCCTGTCGGGGCTGGCGACGGGCGGCTCGTGGCTGTGTTTTTTTCGCGCACTACAGCTTGGAAATGTAAACAAAGTCGTGCCCATTGATAAAAGCAGCACCATTTTAACCATGATTCTGGCCTTTATTTTTTTAAGCGAACCGCTGGGCTGGATTACCGCAGCGGGAATGCTTCTCATGGGCGCGGGTACATGGATGATGCTGGAACTGAAAAAAGACAATAATAACGCCGCCGGCAAAGGATGGCTGCTCTTCGCTTTGCTGGCGGCTGTTTTTGCGAGTCTTGTTGCTGTTTTCGGCAGAGTCGGCGTGGCCGGCATGGACGCCAATTTATGGACGGCAATCAGAACGATGGTGGTTGTGCCGCTTAGTTGGCTGATGGTTTTTATAACGGGCCGGCAAAACAAGGAGGCCCAAAAAACCATAGACCGCAAAAGCTGGGTGTTTCTCATATTGTCGGGCGTGGCCACAGGAGCGAGCTGGTTATTTTTCTACCATGCACTACAGCTTGGCAACGCCAGCCACGTTGTACCCATTGATAAGCTCAGCATCGTGCTTACGATGGGTTTTGCGCGGCTGTTTTTGGGCGAACGGTTTACCAAACGCAGCATTGCCGGGCTTGGGCTTTTGACTATCGGTACGCTGGTGCCTATTTTTATATAGCAAGCGACTTTGCTACAGCCCCAATGGCGTCAATCTCTACAATCGCGCCCTTGGGCAGCGCGGACACCTGATAGCAAATCCGTGCCGGGGGCTCGCCGGTGAAGAAGCTGCCGTAGACCTCGTTCATTTTTGCGAAATGGGCAATGTCGGTAAGCAGAATTGTGCATTTTAGCAGCTTGTCCAGCCCGCTTCCGGCCGCTTCGAGAATAGCTTGCAAATTTTTCATTACCTGTGTGGTTTGCTCCTCAACGCCACCGGGGCAAAATTCGCCGGTGGCCGGGTCTATGGGCAGCTGTCCGGATACGTATATCGTTTCGTTGTGTACTGTGGCCTGCACGTACGGGCCGATAGCGGCTGGGGCTTTCTCTGTGTTTACGGATTTTTTCATGAAAATTACCTCCTGAGTTTTTACATACTATATCACCGTTTCTCATTGAATCCACTATAATAACGTAAAAAATTTTAGATTTTGTCAGACTCTTTTTTTGTTGCGCGGAAACTGTTATTATTCCAATATCTTGTATGGACGATTCCGTTGAAAATGAGGTTCAGTCAATTTTACCTTTTTCAACTGAAATCGCTGTAAACAAAAGGGGCCTATATGAAGATATTACTGTTCGACGGCTTTAGCATCTTAAACCGCGCGTATTACGCTTTGCCGCTTCTGACGACCTCGGAGGGGGAGTACACCAACGCGGTTTACGGATTTATGAGCATATTTTTCCGCTTCTGCGACGAGGAGAATCCTGATTACATTACCGTGGCCTTTGACCTGCCGCAGCCGACGTTTCGGCACGAGCGATACGGGGCGTATAAGGGTACGCGCCGCTCTATGCCCGACGAGCTGCGCGCTCAGGTGCCCACGCTGAAAACCCTGCTGGGCAAAATGGGGATTCATATTGCGTCCGTGCCGGGATATGAGGCGGACGACGTGCTGGGAACGCTTGCGCAACAAGCTGTTTCGCGGGGAATCAAGCCGGTAATCGTTTCCGGCGACCGGGATTTGCTGCAGCTTGCCACGGATGAAGTAAAAATCCGTTTGCCCAAAACAAAAGCGGGCAAAACTGAAGTTGAGGATTACCACGCCGCCGATGTTTTGGAGAAATACGGCGTAACCCCCACGGCCTACATCGACGTTAAGGCATTGATGGGGGACTCTTCGGACAATATCCCGGGGGTGCCGGGAATAGGCGAGGTCACTGCCACTAAGATAATCGCGGCGTATGGCTCGCTGGAGAACGCGCTGGCGCACGCAGAGGAAATCAAGCCTAAAAAAGCCGCCCAAAACCTGTCAGAGTATCGCGACCAAGCGATTTTAAGTCGCGAGCTGGCCGCAATCGTAACAAATGCGCCTGTGGAACTGGAGCTTTCAGGTTTGGAGCAAATGCGCAATGAGGCCGCTTTTGCCGAAATAAAACGGCTGGAGTTAAAGACCCTCTACAAACGCTTTCTGCCGGCAGACGAAGCTTCGGCATCCTCCTCAAAGCCGGAAACGGAATACGAAATCATCAAGAACGCCGCAAAAGTTGCTGAATTTTTTGCGGATTTGAACGCATGTGAAAAAGGCATGGCATTTTGCCCGCTTTGGGAGGCTGCCGATAACAACGCACAATATTTAATAGGAATTGCAATTTCCCGGCCTGATTCTCCGGCCGTATATATTCCGGCATACAGCGAAATCGGCAAAGGAGATGGGCTTACCGAAGCTGAGCTTCTAAAGGCGGCCGCACCATGGCTGGAATCCGGCGCGCCTAAATATGTATACGACGTAAAAAGCGAAATCGGGCGGCTGCGCTCCTTTGGAATACAATTAAACGGTGTGGATTTTGACGCGATGCTGGCGGCATATGTACTGGACGCGCTGCAATCCAATAGCCATCCGGCGGACATTGCCTCTGCCTATTTGCAAGAGACAATTCCCACATTGGAAGAAATTTTGGACAATAAAGGCAAGCGTGGCAAAGACCGTCGAACCGTGGCCGACCTTCCCATAGAAACCGCCGCAGGCTACGCCGTTCGTGTGGCGGACTGCATCTTACGTGCCCGCCCGATATTGGAGGAGCGTCTTGCCGCAACAGGCCAAACCGGCCTTTTCCGCAACATGGAGCTTCCGTTGGCTTTTGTGTTGGCGGAGATGGAGGGGCTGGGTATCAAGGTAAACAAATCCATGCTAATCGCCTTTGACAAAATCATGAACGAACGGCTTGCGGGGCTGACCGCCGCCATTTATGAGCTGGCCGGGGAGGAATTTAATATAAATTCCCCCGCGCAGCTGGGCATGATTTTATTTGAGAAGCTTGGCCTGCGGGGCGGCAAAAAGACCACAAAGGGTTATTCCACCGCCGCCGATGTGCTGGAAAAATTGGCCAACAAACATCCCCTCGTGCCCCTTGTGCTGGAATACCGCACCCACGCCAAGCTGAAATCCACATATGTAGATGGCCTGATGCCCTTAATAAAGGAAAATTCCCGCGTATATTCCACATTTCATCAAGCCCTGACCGCCACCGGGCGGCTTTCCAGTGCCGAGCCGAATCTACAAAATATTCCCGTGCGGACATCTTTGGGGCGTGAGCTGCGCAAAGCCTTTGTACCGGGGGAGGGGAGGGTTTTTGTGGACGCGGACTACAGTCAAATCGAGCTGCGGCTGCTGGCACATATGTCCGGCGACGAGATTCTTATAAAAGCTTTTAACGAAAACCAAGATATTCACAGACTGACCGCTTCTCAGGTGCTGGGAATCGCCCCCGAGGATGTCACACCGGAACAGCGCGGCAACGCCAAGGCCGTGAATTTCGGGATAATCTACGGCATATCGGCTTTTGGGCTAAGCGATGACTTGGGCATTCCCGTAAAAGAGGCCGAGCGTTACATTCGAGGCTATTTTGAAAAATATCCCGGAATTAAAGCCTATTTGGACGAGACTATTTCCCGCGCCAAAAAAGACGGCTTCGTAGCGACTTTATTTAACCGCCGCCGAGCTTTGCCCGAGCTGAAATCCTCCAATTTTAACCAACGCTCCTTCGGTGAGCGCGTAGCCATGAACATGCCCATCCAAGGTAGCGCGGCAGATATTATTAAAATCGCCATGCTCAACGTAACTGCCCGCCTAAAGCGCGAAAATCTCGCAACACGAATCATCTTGCAGGTTCATGACGAGCTTCTTCTCGAAGCCCCTGTGGAAGAAGCCGAGCTGGTGCAGCATATACTAAAGGAAGAGATGGAAAATGCCGCCGAGCTGGCCGTGGAGCTGGCAGCCGACGTAAATGTGGGAGACAGCTGGTATGACACGAAGTAGCCGCCGGGGCGGGCGGGGGGCGTTGTTAAGGCTCGCTATTATAGGCGTGACGGGAATCTCCGGCAGCGGAACCAGCACCGTGGCGCAAATTCTGGCGGAGCAGGGCGGCTTTGTTATTCACGCAGACAAGCTCGCCCATGAAATCATGTGCGAGAGCGGGCCCGCTTTTAATGAAATTGTAAGAGCATTTGGTGCGGAAGTTCTTAACACGGACGGAAAAATAGACCGTCAAGCTTTGGGCGCGATGGTATTCGGCACGGAAAATAAGGAAAAGCTTTCGATACTGGAGAAAATCCTTCACCCCCGTGTTGAATCGGAAATTATCGCGCTAATCGAAGAATCCGCCGCAACCGGCGAATACTCCTTCGCGGTAATAGACGCGCCACTGTTAATCGAATCCGGCCTGAATAACCTATGCGATGCTTGCTGGCTGGTAACGGCACCGGAGAATACGCGCCTGGCCCGCATCATGGCCCGTGATAGTATATCCCGCGAGGCCGCCTTGCGCAGGCTACAAAGCCGCCCCGGCGACGAGACTCTGCGGCCTTACGCGGACGCAATCATCGAAAATGACGATGACCTGAAAGCCCTGTGTGATAAAGTGTTTGCGGAGGTAAACAATGTTGCTTAATATTTTTATGATATTATTAGTCATATGCGCGGGTCTTTCCTTTATTAATGCCATATTCGCCTGTATGGGCAAGGATTCGGGTGTTTATTTAAGCAAAAAGGCGCGGGAGAGGCATAGGGAACAGTACAAAGAAGATGAAGTTTTGCGGTTTTACTCATGGTTTGGCTTTGTGGAATTTGTTGCTTTTACATTTGTCTTTGTGGGGCTGCTCTTTGGACTCAACCCCATTTGGGGGCCTTTGGCATTGCTGATTCCGGCGGGCGGGCAAAGATACTCCCGAAGCAGCCGTTTTCGTATATTGTGAGGATAAGTATGGGCAAAAATAAAAAATGGATTCTTCTCGCGATAGCGGTGCTTTCTGTGATTGCTTTCGTTATGGCGGTGAATATACGTTTCCCCGTGCGGCATTTGGACATTATCCGTGCCCACGCAGGGGAGCTGGACCCCGCGCTGATTCTGGCGGTAATCATGGCAGAAAGCAGTTTCCGGCAAAATGCGGAATCCCCCGCAGGGGCTCAGGGGCTGATGCAGTTGATGCCCGCGACGGCGGAGGAAATCGCCCAGCATATGGGCTTGGAGGATTTTCAGCCGGAAGATGTGTGGTTGCCCGAAATCAACATCGCCATGGGTAGTTTTTATCTAAACCGGCTCAAAAATATTTTTGGCGGAAATCTGGACCTCGCGCTGGCGGCGTACAACGCTGGGCAGGGAAATGTAAATAGCTGGCTGGCAAACCCTGAGTTTTCCGGCGACGGGAAAACCTTGGATACCATCCCCTTTATGGAAACCCACAATTATTTGCGCCGCGTGCGGTTTAACCGGCGTGTATACGAGATACTTCTTAGATTCCATCCATCACGCAGAGCCTGATGCCCTCAGCGCAGAAACCTCTATTTAACCAGAAGGAACAGATAATGAAGCGAATATTTTTTTCTTTTTTTACTGTGTTGTTGGTGCTCGCGCTGGCATTTGCGGCCACGGCCTGCGGCGAAAACAGCCTGCGAATAGACCCGGCCGGAATGCTTATCATGCCGGAGGAGCCCGAGTCGCCTGCGTATGAATACGAGGACGACTTGGATGCCGAGGCCGGGCCGATTCATGTGCCTGCGGCTGCTCCGGCTGCTGACGACGGTATTTTGCGGCTTCATATGCGGCCGCCGATGACACTGAATCCATTATTAAACGAGGACGTAACCGTAGCGCGGATTTTACGTCTTATTTTCGAGCCTCTGGCCGTATTGGACGACGAGTTGCGTACTACCGGTCATCTGGCGGAGCTGGACTTCGCGTCGGATTTTTCCGGCGTAACGGTAAGAATTCGTGACGACGCCATCTGGAGCGACGGAAAGCCCGTAACCGCCGACGATTTGGTTTTCAGCGTGGAGACTTTGCGCAACGCCCCGGCACGGGCGATTTACCGTGGCAATGTGCAAAATATCGAAAGCATTCGCGTGGTGGACGCAAAAACCGCACAGATTACCTTCGCCCAAGCCTCCGTAACCGCCGGATACGCCCTTAATTTCCCCATCATCCCTGAGCACCTGTATCGCGGCGAAACCAACCCGGGGAGCCCGCGCAATATGAGCCCCGTAGGCAACGGGCCATTTGTGTTTTACGAGCTTGTACCCATCCGGAATATCACTTTGCGCAGAAGCCCTCACAGCTTCCAAGGCCGGGCTCAAATCGAGGAAATTGAAGTAATCTTTTTACCCGACGCAGAGACCGATTTGTACGCCTTTGACCGGGGCCGCATTGATGCGATTCGCCTGCCCCTTACGGAGTGGGCACGCTTTCACAGCCCGCGCACGCCGCGATATGAAATTTTTCCCGCTATGTACTTCGAATTTATAGGCTTCAATTTTCGCCGGCCGATTTTCCGCGACATTCATGTCCGCCAAGGCATCGCCCACGCTTTTAACATTAAAGAGGCCGTAACAGCCGTATATATGGCCCACGCGGTAACTTCTGTCACGCCCATTCACCCCTACAGCTGGGCGGCGGACAATATCGCCCCGCCAACCTTCGACCCGGCCCGCGCCTCCGCTTTGCTGGGAACAATCCGGCTGGATGAGCCTCTGATAATTTTGGCAAATGCCGAAAATCCCCAGCGTGTCAGCATTGCCCAACGCCTTGCCAATGCCCTAGACGCCGCCGGCCTGCCCTCCCGCGCTGAAATTCTGCCCGACCACGAATACTTCTGGCGGCTGGACAGTCACGATTTCGACTTATTCATCGGCGGGGTGAATCTGCCCTTCGCGCCGGATATGCAATTTCTTTTCCAAAGCGGCGGTCTTTTTCAGTATGACAACCTGCTGGACGGATTTTTCTCCGCCATGATGATTGCCTCCACAGAGGGTGCGTATCTACAGGCCGTGTCACAATTTCAGCACGCTTTCGCCGAGCGTCTGCCCGTTATCGGGCTGGCATTCAGGCATTCCGCGGTGCTTACGAATTCCCGCATCGCCCGCGGTACCAACCCCGCCCCGGATAATATTTTCGCAAGGATTAGCGAGTGGGTAATTGAATAGACCTGTCCCGCGTACATATTTTTCCAACAAATGGAATATTCTCCTTTGATTTGGACTATATTTATTAATAGGACAAATTGCAAAGGAGAGCTTTTTATGACGAACCTAACACAATCAGTAGCATACGCACCTGAGGCCACCGTATGGGAGGGACTGACAGTGCTGCCGGAAATAAAAAAAGCAACCGGGGGAGGACGGAAGGTGGCAAGGCCATCGAAATCAAAGCGGCTGACCCGCGAGGACATGGAAATCGTGGCGGCTCTGGAGGCGGTTAGGAGCGATATGGAGTTTCTACATAATTGCTTCGACCACACCACCGACGCAATTTTAATAGACAGCCTGATTTACGAATTAAAAGCCGCAAACCTGAAGTACAAATACTATTTGAGCCTGTGCAAGGAAAAAGGAATCGTAGGCGGGATGTTATCATGAGCGCGATAATGTGGTTGGTGGCGGCATTGGGGTTTGGATTTTTTGCGTACTTATTGTACACACGGCAATTCAAATGGCTGCTGGGGGTTGTGCGCAATGTGGCCCTAGGCATTGTCGGAATTTTGCTGTTCAACTTTCTTTTCTCGGGAATGGAGCTGGCCGTAGGCATTAACGCGATAACGGCCATGGTTGTAGGCTTACTAGGCGCACCGGGCTTTTTACTGCTCTACGCCGCACAGATGTTGCTCTAAAGCCGTTGAACAATGCATATCGACACCCTGCTTCCGAAGTTCATTCACTATGCATGTCACAAAGTCGGAGACCTGGTTTAATTTTTTTGTATTATCTTGACAGTGATGTAATACGACCCTATAATAAACTTTGCGGGGCACCCCCCTGTCCCGCTTAGGAGCATAGTTCAGTTGGTAGAACGTCGGTCTCCAAAACCGGATGTCAGGGGTTCAAGTCCTCTTGCTCCTGTAAGTCATTTGAAAAACAAACTCTACCTCTCTTGGTGGAGTAGTCTGCAAAATAACCATCTTGCGTAATATACAAGATGGTTATTTTGTCGTTGTAGATAGCTCAAATTTATCAAAGGGGATTGGTCAAGTGGCATGACAGTGGTCTCCAAAACCATTGGTGGGAGTTCGATTCTCTCACCCCCTTGCATAAAATGGCCTCCCGATTTATAATAAATTATCGGAAGGACTTTATCACTGTAGCGTTTTCAACGGAAACGTCTATACATCAAGTTTACTGCAAAAAAGGCGGCCTTGGGGGAAAAAGCAAGGCCGCTTTTTGCAAGGAGACGCAAATGCAAATTTTACTGACCATCGCCTACGACGGGACAAATTACGCCGGCTGGCAGCGGCAGAAAAACGCCATGGCCGTGCAGGAAAAAATAGAAGAATCCCTGTCGAATCTGCTGGGCCGTCCCGCAATTTTAACAGCTGCCAGCCGCACGGACGCTGGAGTTCACGCATTGGGACAGCGCGCCTCGTTTTTTGCGGAGGACTTGCGCGTGCCTTTGGGCAAACTGCCAGTAGTTCTTAACGGCCTCCTTCCGTCGGATATTTCCATACAAGCGGCGGAGGCCGTCCCCGATGGCTTTAATCCCCGCTTCGACGCGAAATATAAAACCTATTCCTATAATATATATAATGCCCCTTGCCCCAACCCGCTTTTGGGCCAGCGCAGCGCGTTCGTGCCTCAAAGCCTGAACCTCGCGGATATGCAAAAAACCGCCCGGACATTCGTCGGGCGGCATGATTTTGCGGCGTTTTGCGCCACGGGCTCAAGCGCGAAAACCACCGTCCGGGAGGTTTTCGCCTGCGATGTGGAAAAGCAGCCGGGTGGAATGGGCAACTCCGGTGGTCTTATCACTCTGACCATAACCGGCAACGGCTTTTTGTATAATATGGTTCGAATTATCGCCGGCACGGTAATTTACGCGGGTATGGGGAAAATCCCGCCGGAATCCTTGTACCAAATCATCAACTCCGCGGACAGAACCCGCGCAGGAAAAACCATGCCGCCCCAAGGGCTTGTGCTTGTGGAAGTCGGATATATAGGTTACAATTCCCACATGACTGTATAGACGTTTCCGTTGAATATGGGCTCAGTCGTGAAAGGAGACTAAGTTATGGCATTATACGATGCATGGAAGCGCGTGGCATTTGACCCGCAGAATCAGCCGGTGAAGCATATCTGGGACGAGTATCTATCCAAGGAAAAGGCTGTATATGAGAATATTTTACGGGAAAAAATCACCCGTATCGAAGGCACGGTTTCCGAGCTGGCAGAGAAGTTTCGTTTCACAAACATACAAATGTGTGCCTTTGTGGACGGAATACACGAATGCGTGGACGGCCTGCCGGAAATCAAAGAAATCGAGGAAGACACAGCTTTGGGCTTCAATATCGAATTCGAACGCCTGTACAAGCAAATGGTAGAGTACAAGGCCGAAAATTTATACACTTTGCCCGAATGGAGCAATATTTTCACCCCCGAGGAGCAAAAAACCCTCTACACCGAGCAAAAACGCTCACACACAATTGTGCGTAACGAGGATAAAATCGGCCGCAACGACCCCTGCACCTGCGGGAGCGGCAGAAAATATAAAAAGTGCTGCGGAGCGGCTTAATGCCTGAGTTTGTTCCTGAAATACTTGGCAAAGCGGGAGATATTGAGCGCGCCGCTGAATTCATCCGTGAGGGGGGGCTTGTGGCTTTTCCCACGGAAACGGTTTACGGTCTTGGAGGGGATGCCTTAAACCGGAAAGCCGTGGCGAAAATTTACACCACGAAAGGCCGCCCGGGGGACAACCCTCTGATTTTGCATGTCGCAAACCCGGATGGCTTTTCAGAGCTTGCCCACGACCCGCCGGAATATGCTTTCGCACTCATAAAGGCTTTTTGGCCGGGGCCGCTTACGCTGGTTGCGCAAAAGAAGCCGCATTTGCCCCGCTGGCTGGGCGGCCATCCCGACCTCGAAACCGAAACCATCGGCATCCGGATGCCGGAGCATCCCGTGGCGCGGGCATTAATTAAAGCGGCCGGCCGCCCTATCGCCGCCCCCAGCGCGAACAAGGCGGGCAAACCTAGCCCCACAACGGCAGCCCATGTTCTCGAGGATTTCCCAAACCCGGAAGCCGAGGGAATTATGGTTCTTGATGGCGGAAGCGTATCCGTGGGTCTGGAATCCACCGTGGTTGACATCACCGGAGACGCGCCACGAATTTTGCGCCCGGGAGCGGTCACACCGCAAATGATTCACGACACAACAGGGCTGGAGGCTCTAAGCCCTGACTCATCCAATCCGGCTTCGAGTCGTACCGAAAGCCAGCTTTCGCATGTCCACGGTTCTAAAACCGCTTTGCGGTCCCCGGGGATGAAATATCGGCACTACGCGCCCCGCGCGCCTATGACGATTCTCTCCGGCGAGGCGGAAAACGTCGCCGCATATATAATGAAGGAACACCAACGCGCCGCGCCGCTGGGGCAAATCGTAGGCGCGTTAATTCCTATGGAAACATATACCTTTTTTTCAAAAATTCCCACGCCGCCTAGTCTCAAAGCCATTACCATATGCGAAAAGTTGTCTGATTCAGAAGAAATTGCAAGAAATTTGTTTTCATCTTTGCGCCGGTTTGATAAACTTGGCACGGACATAATTTACGCCCAAGCGGTTCCGGCCTCCGGTCTCGGTGCGGCGATTATGGACAGGCTGCAAAAGGCGTCGGAAGGGCGTGTTGTGTTTGTCTGAGAAGCATAAAATTCTTTTTGTATGTACGGGAAATACCTGCCGCTCGCCTATGGCGGAGGCTTTGGCAAAAAGAATTTTCGCCGAGGCGGGCATTAAAGCGGAGGTGGCCTCTGCCGGGGTGAGTGTGTGGGGAGAGCAATCCGCCAGCAAAAACTCCATTTTGGTCATGTCCGACGAAGGGCTTTGTCTCAGGACGCATCGCGCGCAGCCCGCCACGAGGGAATTGCTGCAAAGCGCGACGCTGGTTCTCACGATGACGAGAGGGCATCTGACGCAGGTATCGGCAATGTGCCAGGCAGCGAATGCTTTCACTTTGGGGGACTATGCCGGCGGCGGCTGTGATGTTACCGACCCCTTTGGCGGAAGCGAGGCGGCATATCGCGCATGTGCGGCACAAGTCAAGACACTTTTGCAAAGCTGTATTTCAAAATTGAGGGAGGATTTAATGGAAAACATTGACGATGTTATCAAGCAGAGATTACACATCAACGACCATCCGCTGGTGCAACACAAAATGACCATGCTTCGTGACATTACAACGGGGCCTAAGCAGTTTCGCGAATTGGTGGGGGAAATCGCGGCATTCATTTCCTACGAGGCCACGCAGAACACCCCGGTAATAGAAAAAGTAGTAGAAACCCCGCTTGGTGCGACCAAGGGCCTGCACTGCGAGCAAAAATTTGGCCTCGTACCCATTCTGCGGGCGGGGCTAGGTATGGTGGATGGCATCTCCAATTTGCTTCCCACGGCTAAAATCGGGCATATCGGCCTCTATCGCAATCCCGAAACCCTTCATCCTGTAGAATACTATTGCAAGCTACCCTCCGAAATTGAAGAACGCGACATCCTTCTGCTTGACCCAATGCTCGCCACAGGCCGCACTGCGGAATACAGCATCAGGTATTTAAAAAAAGCCGGAGCTAAAAATATTAAAGTCCTCTGCCTGGTTGCAGTCCGCGAGGGCGTAGAGGAAGTCCTTAAAAATCACCCCGACGTTGACATCTACACCGCCGCCTACGACAAAGAGCTAAACGACCACGGATATATTGTTCCCGGCCTCGGTGATGCCGGAGACAGGCTGTTTGGAACGAGGTAGTTTCACCTAAAAAGACGTCTGCGGCTGGTTATAGCGTTTTCAATTGAAGCTGACCGCAGGCGTTTTTCTTTTATAGGCAAAAAAATAACGAGCGGCGGCTCGTGCTGAGTGAAACCATTATGGTTTCGCTTTTTTTCTTCTGGCCAAAATTCCGCCGATGCGGCCGCTTTCCTTTGCCGTAAGACTCTTCCATCCGGTGGCTGTCACCTTATCCAAAAGGCCAAGCTCTTCCGCTATTTCCAGTTTCATTATATCATGAGGTGTAGTTTTATCCATGCTGCTCCTCCTTTTTCCATAGTATGGCAAAGGTGGGCAAATTTTATACAAAATATCCTCCGGTCATTGTGTATTTGTCGTAAATATTGTAAGATGATGATATGATTTATAAAGGGGGCTGGCGAAGTGCAAAATCAAAATCATTCCAGAATACGCTTAGCCACTTCGGACCCCAAGCTTAAGGATAAAATTAAAATAGACATCATAGGGTCGATAGACACGGTTTATTGGTATATTCGCTTTAATATCCCGCTGGACGAGGATTCCGTAAACGAGAATTCCATGGAAGTAACCGACACCGAAGGTTATATTATGCGCACGGATATCTCCTACCGGTCCGTTGACAACAGAATTGTTATTTCACCGCTGGACAGTTACGAGGATCAGCGTTATTATTTGCTTAAGGTTTCAAAAAAGGTGCGTTCGGCCAAAGGGCAGAACCTTAAAACGGTAATCAGCATATTATTCAAACTGTATCAGGGCGAAATTTCCGAATATAAAATCTTGCGCAAGGATATGCCGGTGCCGCCGTCGAGGCCACGTCCGTCCAACTATGAAGCCATGCAGAAAGGGCGCGTTCCCAACTACCTTGACAACTATGTGGAGAACGCCCCCAAACATTCGAAAATGCGTACGGATTCCATCGGAATGAACATATGGATAGGCCTGGTGGGGCTGGCTTTTGCGGCCTTGGGTGTGGGAATGTCAAATATAATTATCATAGGCATCGCGGCACTGGTGTGCGTTGCCGGCGTTGCTCACATCGCCATGCAATGGGGCAACAAGGAATACAGGTCAAAAATTCACTATAACAAAGGCGTTCGTTTTTTTAACAAAATGCAGTACTCAGCGGCTAAGGTGTCCTTTGAGCGGGCATTGGAGTTTAATCCGGAAAACCAACTGGCCAAATATGGCCTAGTGCGAATTGGAATTTACAAATAAACCCGCAGCGTAGCATGGATTCATTCCATGCGGAGCGGCGGGGGTTTGGGGGCAGGGCCCACATTTAAAAGGAGGAACAGGAATGGACTTACTTACAAGGTCTGACTTTGATGGTTTGGCATGTGCCATACTTCTTCGGGAAATCGGCTTAATAGGCAAGTGGCGGTTTGTGCATCCGAAGGACCTGCAGGACGGAAACGTGCGGGTAACAGCCAATGATATACTGGCCAATGTCCCGTATGTGGCGGGTTGCGGCATGTGGTTTGACCACCACACCAGCGAATGGGAAAGAATCGGAAAGCCGGAAGGTTTTGTGGGCTCCCTCCGGAAGCTGGACAGCGCGGCCAGAGTTATTTACGAATACTTTAAGGACCGCTACGACCTTGCGCGCTTCGAGCCCATGTTGGAGGAAGTGGATAAAGTGGACTCCGGGCGGCTGACGGCTGATGATGTGTTAAATCCAAGGGGCTGGGTGCTGCTGGGCTTTTTAAGCGACCCGCGCACGGGGCTCGGGCGTTTCCGCGATTTCCGAATAAGCAACTACAGCCTGATGGAAGAGCTTATAGACTACTGCCGCACCAAAACGATAGAGGAAGTCCTCAATTTGCCCGACGTAAAAGAAAGGGTAGACCTGTACCACGAGCAAGCCGAACTGTTTAAAGACATGCTGAAAAAGAATACAGTTGTCAGTGACAACATAATCGTCACGGATTTGCGCGACATCGAAACAATCAACGCGGGAAATCGTTTTCTTATATACAGCCTTTTCCCCAAACAAAACATTTCCATCTGGGTTGTGGACGGCAAAAATAAAGACAATGTTGCCATCGCTTGCGGATACAGCATCTTAAACCGCACAGCCACCGTGGATGTAGGCTCGGTGCTATTGCGTTACGGCGGCGGCGGCCATAAGCAAGTCGGCACATGCCAAGTGCCCTATGACGATGCCGACAGGGTAATCGAAGAATTGGTTGAAAAATTACAATAAAGGATTGATTTTATGCATATTAAAACAATTTTCCCGGGAAATGCAGCTGAAAAGACAGAGCAAAGCACAGCCTGCGGCGAATGCCAGACCTCCTGTCAGTCCGCCTGCAAGACCTCCTGTACCGTAGCAAACCAAAACTGCGAAAAGAACGTGTGATTTAAGTGATTCATTGCTTTAAAATCAAAACACGCAATTTGGTGCTGGATGTGGAAAGCGGTGCGTTGCATCAAGTAGATGATGCGGCTATGGAAATTCTTTTGCAAATGCAAAACGCTTGCGGGGATTCTTCGCAAGCGTTGTTGCGTGAGCTGCAAGAAACATCTCCAAGGCTTTATAGTGAAATACGCGCCCTTATGGAGGCCGGGCAGTTATTCTCCCGGCCATTGACCTCCGACGTACATCAGCACATGGAAAATCGCAAGCCCGTTGTAAAAGCACTCTGCCTGCACATGGCCCATGAGTGTAATTTGCGTTGTGCCTACTGCTTCGCGGGGGAAGGGAATTATTCCCTGACGGACAGGGGGCTGATGCCTCTTGAGGTAGGCAAAAGGGCTTTGGATTTTCTTGTGAAGGAGTCCGGGGCGCGGCGCAACTTGGAAGTGGATTTCTTTGGCGGCGAACCGATGCTTAACTTTGATGTGGTGAAGGAATTGGTAGCATATGGCCGCTCCATTGAAGGGCCGGCCGGGAAAAAATTCCGCTTTACCCTCACAACCAATGGCGCGCTTCTTACGGAGGACGCCGTAGCATACATAAATCAAAATATGGATAATGTCGTCCTAAGCCTGGATGGGCGGCCGAGTGTTAATGACCGTATGCGGAAAAACCAAAACGGTAGTGGCAGCTACGCGAAAATTTTCCCCAAAATAAAGGGCTTGGCCGACGCGCGCGAGCAAAAGAATTACTATGTGCGAGGCACGTTTACCCGGTATAATTTGGACTTCGCCGAGGATGTGCTGCATCTTGCCGACGCCGGGTTTAAGAATATCTCCGTAGAGCCGGTGGTTGCTCCAGCCGACGCGGACTACGCCTTGCGCGAGGAGGATTTGCCCGTTTTGTTTGACGAATACGAAAAACTCGCGGAGGCCTTGTTGGAGCGAGAAAGGGCCGGCAAGGGTTTTTTATTTTTTCACTTTGAGATGAATCTTGACGGAGGCCCCTGTATCGCCAAGCGTGTGACGGGTTGCGGCGCGGGCTCGGAATACTTGGCGGTTACGCCATCGGGCAAGCTGTATCCCTGCCATCAATTTGTTGGCGACGAGCGTTTTCAAGCAGATGATTTGGGGAAAGGTTTTTCAAGTAATGATATAGTGCGGGAATTCGAGCATTGCCACGTTTTCGCCAAGCCAGAATGCGCCGCTTGCTGGGCGCGGTATTATTGCAGCGGCGGGTGCATGGCAACGGCTTTCTATGCCAATGATAGTATTCTAAAGCCCGATAAAATCAGCTGTGAGCTTATGCGCAAGCGAATCGAATGCGCATTGTACATTTTCGCGGAGCGAAGTGAAAGGAATTAGAGATTATGGCCGGTCATTCTAAATTTGCGAATATCAAACACAGAAAAGGAAAAAACGATGCCGCGAAGGGACGTGTTTTCACACGTCTGGGGCGTGAGTTGGCTATGGCGGTAAAGCATGGCGGGGGGGGTGACCCCGTTTCGAATATAAAATTGCGGGATGCCATTGCCAAGGCCAAGTCCGAAAACATGCCAAATGACAGCATCGAGCGCAGCATAAAAAGAGCCGCCGGCGATGTTGACCAAGTCAATTTCGAGGCGGTGACATATGAGGGTTATGGCCCGGCGGGCGTGGCCATTATCGTAAAGGTATTGACCGACAACCGCAACCGCGCCGCCGCCAATGTGCGCCACGCCTTTACAAAGGGCAACGGCAACTTGGGTACGCCGGGCTGTGTGTCCTTTATGTTTGACGAGGTGGGACACATCATGGTGGAAACGGACTGCGGCTTGGACGAGGAAAACCTGATGCTTCTGACCGCCGACGCAGGCGCGGATGATTTTATCACCCAAGACGAGGGGTATGAAATCATCACTTCTGTTGCCGGGTTTTCGGCGGTGCGGGAGGNAATCGAAGCCGCCGGGGTGCCCATGATTTCCGCAGA
>WQSB01000048.1 GCA_009788085.1 Defluviitaleaceae bacterium | reverse complement strand
AAGATGAAACACCCTCAATTGCTGTAACTGAAATGGGTGTAGTGATAAATGCTGGCTCGACTTCATTAATATTTCCCGTCCTAAATGAGTGAATCGTCACTTGAGGTGGAATTCTCTTAGGTACTTGGAACATGAAACCAGATGCAAAGATGCCATTTCTGTCAACAATCCCTCTTGTAAGGGCCGTATGCACTGTAGCCGTACCAGGAGCAATATGGTATGGATACGATTTCTCATAAAACCGCATACAGGTTAGTAACTCCCGCCCGAAATCCATTGGAGGGTCATTGGCTAAAGTAGATACGGTGCCGAGTTCGAGTTTGACGCGGTGTACCATGAAATCAAGATTGGCAGTGCTGGAAATATGGACCTGCACAACCCCTGTCGGAAAGGCGCGTAATACAATTGCTATATTATCAACTCTAATATCTATTGGTGCTGTATCAGTTGACCAATTCAACACGCCTGTTCCTGACACGATTTGGCCATTAATATCAGCGGACAGAGTTAAAGTCATGCCATCGTAGCTGCCAGGAAATTCTATCCTTTGTAGAAATAAAACTTCCGTAGTGCCTGTTAAACGTAGTCCGCCGCCAACGATTTCAACTGTAGTATTTCTCGCCGCCCATCCATCAATAGTCATCGCTTGGCCAGTAACTGTATACACAGACTGACCACGCTGATTAATAATACTTGCTATATGCCGAAAATCCCAATTGCGGAGGATGTTCCTCCGCTCGATAAGGCCAAACATCAACCCCAATGCGACAGCAACTTGCCTGATTTTGTTCCAAATGGTTTGCAGTATCATACCAAGCGGCGCAAGCGGCACAGCGGGGATGGGGATGTCAAAGCCCGTGAACTCTGCGCCTGTTTCGGCGGCGAGGGCGGTAGGGTGCGCATCGGGGTTGGTGTTGTGGATGAAGAGGTCAGCGGCTCGCGCAAACGTATCTAATGGTCTGCCGGCAGAAACACGGTTGTCCGTAACCTCGCCAAGTCCTTTGATTTCGGTTATACCAAATCCGCCACCCTCTTCGATACGGGTCGCGCCATCATTTTCAAGGGATAACGCCGTGATATTTGCCAGTGCCTCAATCGTAAGCGTTGACCTTGCACGGATATGCATGTTGGCATTTGGTACGTTAAAATGCGCGTTTGCAGCGATATTCAGTGATACTCCGGAAAGGATTGTTTCTTCCGAGCCCAAAATACTAACAGACGAATAAGCGCGGATATTGTAGCAGTCATACACACGCAAAGAGCCGCTAATTATTGACTGCTGGAAGTTGATAGCACCGCCGCGAATGTTTATAAGCGTGACGTTGTTCGCCCATGTGCTAACATAGGAATATACAAACAATCCACCTCCTAGACCGTCGGTAAAGGTTACATTGTGGATTCTGATATTTTCTGCATTGTCCGCTCCGTTTAATTCAAGGCGTAAATCGCCGTCAAAATGCCGCCCGTTTACATTTTCGTCTAGCCATGCTTGCAAGCTACCGCCAATATCGGAAAGCGCGTATGTGCCGGGTATGCCCTGGGGGATTTCGCCGGGCTCGCCCTTTTCCCCCTTTGGGCCCCGAATCGTACCGACGTTGTACCACTGCTGATTTTCGTCGTCCCAAACAAACAAATCTCCGTTAATCAGATAAGAATCTCCTGTGCTACCCGTCGGATGTGTGTCAATAAGGTCTTGCTCCGTTGGAAATGAGCCCAGAATCGTAACACCTGTGCCATCTGCGCCATCAGCACCGGGCGGGCCCATTTCCCCCTGAATGCCCTGCTCTCCTTGGACACCCTGCTCCCCTTGAGGCCCGATGGGGCCTAGAGGGCCGCTCGGTATGCCAAATTCAATTGTACGAGCTTCCGGAGTCCCGCCAAGTGTTACAGTCGGCGCATACCCGGTAGGCAGTTCAATCGCTGTTGCCTCTTCAATAGTTCCCGCAGGGCCCACATCACCGCGAACTCTACCTAAAGGGATTCTTGTTACTTCGGCCATGTATGCATCTCCTTCCCGTTTTTGCGCCTATATTGGCGGCTGTGTGTTTGTTAGCAGATAAAGAATACCGTCAGCATCGTCAAGCTCAAAGAACACATCTTGTCGCTCACCGTTGATAACCTCAGTCGCTACGTAATACAAGATGCCATCCTCTTGAATTAAGAAGAATCCAAGGACCGCCTCGCCCTGTAAGCCTTGCGGTATAACAAATCTAAAGATTGCATCTTCGGGCGTTCCGTCGTTGTAAACTGCTGCGGCTGTACCGGGTGCGCCTGTTGTGGTGGAGCTTACGGAGATTGTAGACGTGCGCCCTTGCGGTAGATTAAAGTCAAAAACCGCATCATTTTCTGTCCCCACATTTATCACAGAAGCAGACGAGCCGGCCGGAAGTGTTGTAATTGTCCCTACATGAACAGTAGCTGTGCGGCCTGTAGCCCCGCGGATATCACCGTTTGGTGAAAATGATGCATCTACTATCATTTCGCCCGTGCGTTTGAGGATAATTCCGGGTGTTCTGATAGTCCCGGCAATCAATAGCTCGGAGCCTGCAACCACGCTATCCCCGACGCGGACACCGATGTCATGGAGCTGCTGAGCCGTCAAAGGCTCGTTGACTGTAAACAGATGCTTTCCGTCGGGCCCGATTTGTATGTTTCCGTCGAAGGTCAGCCACGAGCCTTGCACTCCGAGCCTATCAAGTGTTGTCTGGTTCAGGTGGTAGTGGTCATTGTCAACAGAGCGGTCTACATCTTCGCCAAAGTGTCTGGATAAAAACTCTGTGCGCACGTCAATCACCTGCTATTCTACAAATTCAAAATCAAAGAACGGCAAAAGGGCTGAAATGTCGTTCGCCGAAAGTCGGACGTCTGCGGTAAGAGGTAGCTTTATCTTCTCTGCCATGATATCCATAGCCTGGGTCAGCAGCTCATCTTGATTGATACCCTCTTTTGTCATTTGCTCGTTGAAAAAGTCCAAGTCCGGTTGCAGTGCGCTGATTAGCCTATGCACCTTGTAAGCTGATGAAATCGGCAGGTCGGTCATAGACAGTTTTTGAAACGATGGCACCGCCCTAAGTAGTTCACTGAACGTTGGTGGCATTTTCGGCAACCCCTTTCGTCAGCATAGCAGTGAAAATGCGTCCGTCTGCTGTGATTTGTTCATCGACGCTCATGAGGGTAAAGTCCTCGAAAACGTCAACCGACACTGCGTTAGCAAGCACGGTGATTTTAGTGACTGCCTCCGGTGTGAACTGAGTCAATGCACTTGGTTTGTCCAGTGACATCGTACTACTGATGTGTAGGTTTAGACCCGGCGTATGCGCATGACGATTTCGGCTTACTGAATTCACCTGGAACTCAAAGCCTGTGGAAAGTTTTACTATCAGCATTTTATTAGCTCCTTTTTTTAGGACGTGAGCCCTATATTTCTTAACCATGTGGTTATTGCATTAACTCGAGTAATAATTAAGTTTATGTTAGTTTGAGCCGTTGTGTTGTTCCAAGTAGCTGGCAAGCTTGAGTTGGATAGGTTAGTCCAGCCTGTTTGACGGGTTATGCCAGTGGAGCCATAAAATCCCACTTGATTGGCTGTGGAGCCTCCGAGAATCGGATGGTTGATGTTCGTGCGGCCAACACTACTAAGGTTTATCGTTGAGGCGTTGAAATTTAGATTCCCCCCACTTGCATTTAAAGTTATTCCAAAAGTGTTCCAAGTGTATACGCCATTGGTGGTAAAGCTTAGATCTTGCCCTACCGTGGCACCCGTAAAGAATACGATGCCTGAGCTTTGTATTTGTATTCGCTGTCCAGTTCCTCCCGCGATGAGGTTGGTTCTGTGTATAGTTGTTGGAAGCCTCGCATTATCCAATGTCCCCGCATTAATATTAGTAGCACTCCTAAACACTCCAGCCAGCACCGACGGGGACCAACTGCGCAATGCGATTGTAGGAGATGTTGATGTCAGTTCTGCTGATGTGCCAGCAGTTGGGTTGTTTTCTCCACTTGTCACAGTGGCCCATGTAGAATCCTGTCTTAGGAACTGCCCCGTAGAGCCACCTGTTGGAACCTGACGAATAGAAGTCCAACTTGGCGCACCTGTTCCTCCAGTTAAAAATTGATTATTTCCACCTGTTGGAACAGGCCTGCCGCTTTGCCATGTTGGCGCACCTGTTCCGGCAACCAAAACAGCCGGTGCAGTGCCGTTCGTCAATCTTGCAAGGGCTAATGTCCCCGTGGCGATATTGTCCGCATTCAAATTAGTGATAAGTGCCCCGTTGCCTGCGAAAGTAGCTGCGTTTACCCGCCCGCTAAAGTTGGCCGTTGTTGCCGACACCTGCAATACAGGTGTGATTGCCGTTATTTGACTACACGTTAGTTCTATTCGGCTTGACGACATAGGGCCGCTAACCATTAAGTTTATTCTGTCACGTTCAATAGCAATTTCGCCTCGAAGCGAAGTTACATCCCCGCTAAGGCTGGTATAATTATTAGCCACCGTCAGAGATATGCCATTCAATGACATTTGCATCGTCGCAAATCTCTCGGTAGTGCTATTGTCCAAATTGGTAACTCGCTCACCAATAGCAACCTGAAATTCGCCAAAGTCAAGAATCAGCGACGCAAACCGGCCGCTGATATTAGAAAGATTGCGGCGTAGCGAGTTGCTGTGCCGTGCGTTGAATGCAAACTCCCTGTCTGTATCTCCACGGGTCGGTGCTTCAATATCAGCAAACAAGCGAGAGTTAAGTGTGCATCTCCAAAGGTTGCATGATACACCATCAACCTCAATAGGGTCTCCTAATTCCAAGCGCAAATCTATATCTGCACTTCTTACATTATAAGGATTGTACGTATATGAGCTGACTGCTTGCAGTATTCGCTCCGCATCGTCAGGCATCGCCCATAACGAAACAGCCTCAAAGCTTGTGTCACCCGTACCTGCGGCAAAATAATCTCCAGAGTCATTAAAAATTAGATAAACTTTGTTGAATTTTAGAGACTTGTTTGTTGCGTTCTTCTTCATGTCTCCCCGTGAGATTGTATCAAGAGCTGAATCATTGTGTGGGACAACCAGGCGCAAAGTGTTGTCATCTGTTATTGTCCAGTTTCCGCAATGCTCGACAGCGATAAAGCTCAATACTTCGCGCATTGTCAAGCTCTTGTGCGGCTCAAACTCTGGATTATCCGCTGCTACAAACCCCGGAAATTGTATTACACTCCCCGGCCTAATGAGCGCAACCGTGCGTGGGTCAATGGTAATTGTTTCGCCTGATACCATTGATAATGCCGCGCAAATGTGATTTAAGGCGGCAAGCGTCGGGAATGGAAAGCTGCCAAGCAACCGACCGTCAAAGAAAAACGGAAGACCTGATGCATACAACATGGCATCGTAACATTCCAACATTAGCTTATCCGCAACCTGTGTCCTGTGGTCAATAAAGTATGTTCCGAAATTAAACCAATCCGTATGCTCCGTGCTAGTTCTGACGTTAAACCTCGAATCATTTGAATCAATAAAATACCTGTCAGCGGCATCTATAAATGGGACGCTGGATGCTGGAGAGGTCAGCCTTACTTGCAGCTGAACTTTCGCGTTTCGTGGTATGGCAATAGATTCGCTTTCGGGAGAAACAATCGCCACGTCTAAACGACCTGATATACAGTTGCCTATGCCGAAGCAAGATTCAATCAATCCATTAGTCCTAGAGAACCGAAACATATTATTTTCGTAGTAAGCCCTACCATTTATCAATATTCTTTTTTGATAAATGATGGAATGCCTTGGGGGCCCGGCCAATGCGTTCCACTTTTCTCCCAAATCACGCATTATATGGCACACCCGTTTCAATCATGTTGAATGAAAATCCGGCCCACATTACTTTGCCGGCCCTCTCGGTCATTACTGTTGATGGAACAGTGCTTATATAAAATTCCCTTGTTATAACCTCACCTTCCAATGGGTCAAGAAATTGAACAAACACAAACTGTGGCCATACAGCCCGAAATATTGTACTAATATCCTCTGTGCTTAATCCGTCCTTTATTGTCAACTCAATTCTTCTGCGCATCATGATTCTGTCTCTGCGAATCGTACCGTCCATCATTTCGCCGGCGTCTTGACTTTCGATGTCATTTCTCATAATTTTAAGTCCGCTTTCTGTTACATACTTGCGAAAATCGACACCGTTAATCATAAATACCAATTCGCCCATAATAATCTCCCCTGTTTATACAGGAAGTAGTGAGCCACCTGTATGCATTGAGTATTTAGACATTACCCTTGAAACGGTTCTACCAAGTTCCATTTCTGAAACCTCGATAACATGCCCCTGCCGCAGCTCGCTAATAATTTGCTGTATCAATGTTGAGTAATTATTATGCGTGCCCTTCAGTGCCTTTACGAGCTTTCTTATAATCGCATCAACCAATTTATTTATGCTTTTGTCAGCCAAGTTGATTTCGCCGCCAGCAGTCGTTGGCGCATCCATGTCACGGATGACGCTTTCCACCGCAGCCTCGATTGTAGATAGCGGGGCTTCGATGTTTGTTCCGCGCCGTTGGTCTCCTAAAATGGCAAGGAATGGGCTATTCGGTTCGATAACTGCGCCCTGTGCCAGTTGTGGTATACGTGGCAACTGCATATCCGGGACGGGCGGAATGTTTACGCCCGGGATAATATTTGCGGCTCTAACCAGCAGATTTATCCCTCTAATGGCGAAGTTTATGGTGCTTTCAAGAAGTGTCGCTATGCCGTTAAAAACGCCGCTAAAAATATTACGTATACCGTTCCATGCCCGTTCCCAATCGCCTGTGAACACGCCGCCCAAGAAATCTGTAAGACCGCTAAAAATTTGTCTCAAGTGGTCAATCATCTCTCCAAGGTTTCCGGTTATTGCAAGGACTCCAGCAAATAGGCCTATCACAGCTATTACAGGCAATGCGATTTTTATAAATGCTCCTTTTAGTGCAGTCAACTTTAATTGTAAGCCTGCAAGTGCCTTGCCTTTTAGAGCCACAATCGAAGCACCCAGAGCCTTTATTCCACCGGTTTTTAGTAAAACTACTGCATCCTTGAGCCCGATTGCTGCTCCTTTAAGCCCAATAAACGCATACTTTGCACCTTTTACAAGCCCGATGAGTGGCGCAAAAACTATTTTGAATAGTGTTATTTGCCTGCCAAACAAAGTAAATTTGCCTTTTGCCACTAAAATGGCAATTCCGAGCGCACCTATTTCGCTTATAGATTCGCCCACGAGCGCATTGAACGCAGTGGTAACACCCGAGAAAACATCTTCAATACCTTGCCAAGCTTTTTCCCAATCGCCCTTGAATACACCTTCCACGAACGTAAGAATTCCGCCAATCGCCGTGTTAATTCCCCCGGCAACTTCTCCAAACCTTCCCGGAAGATTTTCTTCCGCCCAAGTCAAGACAGAGTCAAATGTCGTGCGTAGTCCGCCAAACACGTTGCCTATGCCGTACACGGCCCGCTCCCAATTGTTGGTGAAAACTCCTCCTGCAAAGTCCGCTAAGCCGTTGAATGCAACACGCACGCCTCCAACAGCCTCGCCTGCGCGGCCGGGGAGTATCTCTTCCAGTCCAGCAAGTACGCTGTCTACAGTGGTCACAAACCCACTGAAAACACCGCGCACGCCATACCACGCTCTTTCCCAATCCCCCGTGAAGACTCCGGCGACGAATTCGGTTAGGCCGTTGAACGCAGTGCGGATACCGCCTACTGCTTCACCCCAGCGTCCTGGGAGTGCCGCCTCTAAGTTTGCGAGTGTGCCGTCTACGCCGTAAACGAAACCATTGAAGATATCCCGCGCCCCGTTCCAAGCCCTCTCCCAATCGCCCGTGAAGACTCCGGCGACGAATTCGGTTAAGCCGCCGAAGCTTTTTTTCACGCCGTCTATAAGCGGGGAAAATAGACTTAGTGCATCGCCTATCATATTAAGGGCGCGTTCGATATTGGGATTGACTTCTACGTCCGCAAGAATTCCGCCGTCAAACGCCCCGCCTGCTAAGCCCGGAATAGACATATCCGGAATATCCATCCCGCCGCTTTCACTGCCTGCGATGTTAAGTTCGTCGAAACCCTGTTTATTGCGTCGCGCCTGTGCTCCGGCCGCCTTGAGAGCATCGGCCAAACCATATTGCGCATCAATGGCGTCCCCGGTCCCGGCAGCAACTCCGCCCATAGTATCCGCGTAGGCGTTCACAGGAGCCCTGCCGCCGAATGCCATGGCGATTGCTTGCGCCACTTGCCGCGCAAACCCCGCAACACGAGCCAATCCTGTTACCATGGCATTTAGCAATGGAAGGAATACAATTGCTATCTGATTAAACGCCGCGCCGAATTGTACGCGGATATCCGCAAATGTGTTGGCCAGCTGCCTCTGTCGGCCTATGTCCGTTTGTGCTAATGCGAAATTCATGTCACCCACGTTGGCTGCGATTCGTCCGGACAGCAATGCTACGCGCTCCTGTGCGGTGGCCATTTCGAACATTGCCTTTTCATTATCGCTAAGCACAACTCCCAGCCGTTGGAGCGGACCACGTTGCCCCTGTATAGCTCTGCTGTCTGGGCCATCTGCTGGCCTTTCACGTCTATGCCATGCATTGCTACGCCAAGGTTGCCCAATACTGGAATGGCATTTTTCAGAGCTACTGTATCACTGAGAAACCCAGATAATGTGTGAGCCCCCGACGTGAGCGTGTCAGCAGACACAACGCCCGTCCGTTGCAACCCGCGCATTAAACCCAGAGTGCTACGGATGGCATCGTCTGTGGCCCCCATGCCCGCCCACATGACATTGGCAAGACGTTGCTGGTCTTGGGCCACTTGCCGGAATGCCTGTCGCGTGTCCCGGGCGAAGTTTCGTATAGCGCGTATACCAAAGAAAGCTAGTGCCCCCTTGAGCAACCCGCGCATTGATTTTGAAAATACGGCAGTTTGCTTTTTTAAGTCAGTAAATCCGCGCTTTACACCCGAGAAATCAGCCCCGCCGCGCACTATGAAATTTGAACGTCTTTTGGCCATGCGGCACCCCCGGCAGTTTTTTGGCACGAAAAAACCGCCCGATATAAGGCGGCTCATGTTAATTTGCACGAATATTTAAGAAATGATGAAATGGGCAGATTAAGCCGCCCGGCTCTTTGCGAGACACAGGGGCGGCTTATTTCTTTTTGTTGGCAATTTTATCTATGACGCTGTAGCTTATGCCAGATTTTTATTATGCACATCGGCCCACGCTTTAAAATTTGCATAAGAATCTTCGTCCGACATTTGCTCCTGTCGCGATTGAGACCGCGCATTGGACAGATACTGCTTTGGGTTGATTCTCTTTCCGAAAAGCTGCCTGACCACAAAATTGCTTACAAGCACTGCCGTATAGACTGCGAGATTCTGCTGACAATCGGATTCGGCTTTTTGCCTTTCCGCTGCGGCCTCTGCGTATATGGTCAACTCCGAAGGAGACATTTGCCAAAACTCCGACGGTATGATTCCGATTGACGCGGCCAGCCTCATGGATTGCGTTATGTGGCATTCTTCCTCCACCACCTCGCTCGAGGCTTTTTTCCTGTTAAAGCCTCTACTGTGACGTCCGCCAATTGTTGTTGCTCCATGTAGTCGTCGCACATGTCAATGAAATCATCAAGCGTCGGTATTTCGCCTCCATCGCCACGGATGATGCTGGCCCATAACAACTTAATCATGTCGATGGCCGTAGGATTATTGTTTAGCATTGCTGCAACTTCGTTATACGGTTTTTTGTATACTTGGGCCAGCAGCTCTTGGGCCCTATATCCCCACTTCGCCTGATATTCGTGTTCGCCAAGCTTGATAGTTACTCTAGTGCTCATGCGACATCTCCTTTCGGCAGTTTCTTGGTAGTCTCTTTTTCGTTCATGGAATCAATCTGGGCTTGGACGCTCGCCAGTTGCCCCACTGTCACAGGGACAAAGTCCACCTTGCCCGTCATGCGCAGCGTCGCAGCAAATGACAGTACGCCGTCTACTTCCGCTTCTGGCGCAGGTGCACTTTGCACCAATGCGTCAAATACGCACTTCTCCGGCACATTGGGCCATGAGATTTCAAACTGCGCCGCATTTCCGTTTAGAAATAACTCACGCAACCTTCGCTGTCCTTCGTTTTGGAGCCCGGTATCTTTGTCATACTTGGCGTTGCCCGACAGGGCAACCGAGCCCGGGTCAATGAATCCCGTAATAAATTCGCGGAACCCACCATCGCTGTCCAAGTCTGTTACGTCAATTTCCTCGCGCTCCATTGCCGGTCACGGTACAGTCGTAAGCCCCCCCGATAAATACTGGCGGGTCATCCATTATCTGTACCCTTGTGCCCACAGAGCGTTTTGCTTTTTCTGGCATAATGTCACTCCTTTAATTTTTTTCTACAAAAAAACCACCCTTTTTTTTCGGGTGGCTAATCGTTTTTAACTTGTATTGCACGGTGTTACGCGGATTTGATGACTTCCGGCACTTTGGGGCAATATTTATTAATAAAATATAACGGCCCTTTGCCGGTTACTCGCGGCGTTAGATACGTATTAACAATGCCGCTTGCGTGGGTGATTACGGTTTCCTTCATTTCAAACAGCCCGAGGTCAAGTGATTTTTGCGTGGGATGGTTGTAATCAATACCGCGATTCTTGATAAGGAAGCCATCATTGCGCAGGGTTTCATAAAACCGCTTTTCTTCCGTGTTCAGGCCATTTTGCTTCAAAATTTTTGCCATGTCGCGGATTAGAATGCTGCTTGTTGAAACATTTACGCTGTCGGCAAAAATTTCCTTAGGCCTCATTTCTTCGATACGGGCAGTTAGCGCGGCGTTACTAGTTTCGAGTAGCTTTATTTTGCCATCGGCCATTTTCAAAGCGCGTGACATTACCATTTCGGGGGTGTTCCATGCTTCCTCAATTTTTATGAGGTATTGCCGAATGGTTTTGCCGGCCTCGTTGCGTTGTAGCATGGAGATTTCTTTTGCCATTGGGATTGTTAAGGTGTGGTCGGTGGAAGGTCTACCGCCGTTAGGGGTTTTCGTCAAAATTGGCGAAAAGTCCAAATCACGGGAAAATCCGTACTCACACATACGCTCAAACCACTTCATGTATTCCGTTCCAATTCCAAGCTGCTCATGTAATAACCTTCCGCTCACCGTTGGTGTGTCGGTGTCGTAGTTGATGGGGATTAGGTCGGTCATGCTGGCACCTCCCGTATGGCTCGTTCAACTATTCTGGAGTAGGTCACAAGGCCTTTCTTCACCCCGAGCTTATAAAACTCATGGGCAATTAGTAACCTCTCTCCTGTTATATCGCCACGTTCACGCAGTCCCGGGTATTTTTCCAGAATACCTTCTACTATGTCTAAAGATTCATCAGCCGGTGGATGGTTGTCAGTGATACTTTTGCGTATTTTTTCCTCTTCCCCATTCCGTAGAGTGAGGGCGTATAGCAGTTCCAGCCTCTCCAGGCTTAACTCGCTTAAAGGTTGAAGGTTAGCCATGTGCAACACCTTCTTTCAACCGTAGCGCAAGCGATGACATCTGCTCACCGCCCTCTATGACGGTAAATCGACTTAATTCTAATTCGGTGTATCTGCCGCGCTTTGGGCGCAGTGTGCAACCATTGATAAAATCCCTTATTTCATCGAGCAAGGACTCCATCGCTCTTAATTCTTTGTTCAATATCGCGTCGCTTTCGTTCGAGCGAAACCAGCCATATTTAAAATCCTTCGGGTCTTTCATGACTCCCGCCGCTTCCAGCATGGGTATTTTGTCTTTTCTGTATGCCACTACGGCAGTCGGTGAAGCTGTCCAGCTTTCCGCTGTTACGAAATCACTAAACTCACTACTTCTTGCCTTTGCTATTTCTCGCTTTGCATTGGCTAACATTGCCATGATATCGCCCTTGCGCGGGCTTTCTGGTAGCTGTAGGTTCATAAAAAATCCTCTTTCAAATTTTGGTATTGAAAGAGAATCCCTCATGTAGTACAATATTTACATGAGAGAAGTCTCGTCTGTGTAACTTGTTTCTGTCTTTGGTCGGAAAGAACAGGTTACACTTTTTTTATATCGCCCTTTAGCTTTCCAATGCCACGCCTTACAGCTTCCATTTGGTTGACATTTTCTTGATTGCAATAATCATCAATTATTGATTTGCTGCTATCATCAAGTCTAACCGTTATTTTATGCGGCTTTGGGTTATCGGTTGGGCGACCCATTTTCTTTGTCAATTAACCACCTCTCTTTTGACCGTCTTAATTGTAAACATATGACCGTCAAAAGTCAACCCCTTTTAAAAAATATTTTTCAACTACATAAAAACCACCCTTGCGGGTGGCTTAGAGACGTTCGTAATGTGTCCACATGGCTAATACTTTGACAATGCCCTCGTAGGGTTGGGCGTTTTCATCTTTGACGCCATCTACATTGGGTAAAACCTCATAGACAAACCTGTGCTTCCTGTTTATGCGACGTGAATATACGCCCTTCTTGTCACCCTTCATAATCTCATAATCCGGGGGATATTGAAAAGGGTCTTGCTCTACGATGTCAAGCAGTTCATCGCGCTTTTTGTGTAAGCCTACCTTTTCTAGCAGGTCATAGTCTTTTGCCGCTATCTTCGTAAATTTAACATCGTACACCTTTTCGTACATCTGACAACGATATGCATTCTGATAAAGGCGTTGCCAGCCCTTCCTTTATAATTTCGTTCATTGCTGGAATAGATTCTAAATAGTCCTGGTCGCTGCAAGGCAAATCAGAGCTGAATTTCTGAAAAGAAATAAATTCAATAACTTTATCTATAATCTGTTCTGGCAAGGTATCGGCTTGTGCTTTCATATACTCACGGGCTGACATTGCTACGCCTCCTTGATGAAGTCCATTTCATCTATTATATGTCGGATGGGCATCGTTGTAAATATACACATTTTTTCATGCTTGTGTTTTACTCGCCCACCACTTCACAAGATTTTGTTTATTCATTGCCCCGGTCTTCCAGTTGTTCACGAAAACGCTGTACGCGCTTCTGGCCGCCATTTGAGCGATTACGCCATCTTTTCTGGATAGCCTTGGATTGGCCAATATGAAACCGCTGCCGCGTTGCTTTGTTTGAGCATTTGCGAAATGTAGTTCCGTCAGCTTATTATTGCAATACACTAAGCCCCGTCCCCGCGCTGCTTTTGCTGACTCCATTATTGGGTTAGAAATATCGTGCTTCTCCATCATGAATTTAATCGCAGGGGGCAGACCGTCTTGACTCTGAATATTTGCGTTAATGAAACTTTCTACTTCCGCCGCCTTATTCGGGTCCAGCCCGAATTTACATAAGAAATTTCCGTAAATATTCTCCAAGTGCGCCAAATAAAATATAATAAACTTCTGTGTAATTCCAGTGCAGTCCATGTGAGCTTCGTTTCCGAATGTGCTAACCAGCAGACTAATCAGGGCTTCATCGACGATTACTACATCTCCCCGGTTGGCATACATTTGATAGCCATATTTCCCGGCTTTTTCGTCATAAATAATTCCGGTGTCTATTTTCGACTTGGCCGGAATCATGTCATAACGCTCGATTGAAATTTCGTTACCCGACTTAATTTGCTGCTCGTAATATCTTGGTAGAAAATAGAAATCCTTAAAGTATTCCTCTTCTGTAATCGGGTTCACCGTCAACATGCTTAAACAGGAGAAATCCGTATCAGGGGAGCGCATATATGCCATATCCAGCCCATAGAAAACAGGCGCGCCCTTTAAAATAGATTCATCAAAAGGCTTAGCCTGACATTCGATGTTGCTGAAGTAGCACGTTTCCGGATTTTGTGGAATGTTAAAGTTTTTCGTAAGCGTCGTTGTTCTCTTGGATGGGTCGTCTATCATTTCCTTTATTTTGTCACGCAACATGGTTTGGCTTACAGCCGTACCCATACTTGGATTTGATTTCAGTAAAACTGAAAAATCGTTATCTTCGTAGGCTTTTATAACTTCATCTTCGCTGTCTTGGCGGAAAATGCAACAAAAAAAGCGGTGATTTTCCGTTTCTCCTGATAGTATTTTTTTCAGAATATTCCAGCCTATTGTCTAAGTATCCACCGCGTACAGTTCCCATTGTAGTGGTTTGAAATACAAAGCTGTCGTCACGCTTTACCGATTTTCGTAAATCATCCGCATACTTTGAGGTTTTCATTTCGTGTGTTTCGTCTATGATTATATTTGTCGGAATAATTCCCTCGAAATTACTTCCGTCGCGGGACATTGCCATTAACATGCTGTTAATTTTAGGCACTTCTATAATGTTCAATGATGGTACGATTCGAGCCAGCTTATTTAATGTTTTGTTGCTCTGGAGTATTCGCTGGGTTGCGTCGTAGCATAGCTTTGATTGCACTTGCGCGTTAGAGCCGATGTATATTCTTGCCGAAGAGTATGCATCTCTTGCGTATAAAATGTATGAATTCAAAAATCCCATAAAAGTTGTCTTGGAGTTTCCGCTGGCGATTACCATCAAAATATCATTTACAACGCGGAGATACTTCTTTTGGGTTCCGATTTTGTTTCCAATTTCGTCGTATGCATTTTCTTCGAAGTATCCCCAGAATCCAAAAATAGAAAATATGACCCATTTTTGCCACAGGAGGAGCTTGACCTGCTTACCTGCGTTTTCACCGCTGGGAAGAATGCAGTGCCGCTCTATCCAATCAACTACTGCGTAGGCTTTTTCTGGTAGAAAGTCGTATTTTTCAAGCATCTTCTTTTGAATTTTAACCATTCGGCGTATGTCGGTGCTGAACCTGTGCGGACTACCATCAACCAGTCCGTGATATTCAGTTAGCGGATTAACCATATATATCGCACTCATCCTCGTCTCCTTCTATGATTTCGCTGATTTTTGCTATACTATCTCTAAAGCTGTGTCATTGATGAATTTTCCGCTTCTTGTATGGCAATTGCAAGAATCAATCCAAGGTGCGTATACCTTGTTACATACAGGGCACTGCCAGCCTATCTTACCCATATGCTCCATCCTCTCTATCGTCAACTTCCAAATCCAAATCCGACTCCAGCGCGGATATTAGCTTAGACAGTGCAATGTTAAGCTTGATGTATTTCTCCGTACTTGTCACTGATGGTATTGGAATTAAAGCTCCGTTATTCGCTGTTACGGACGTTCGCCCATGGGCCCTGTAAAACGCTTCTGTTTCCATCTGAAATGCCGTGAGCAATGCCCGGTTAAAATCATAGTCCGCCTTGGCGCAGGCCAGACGCTCGCGTAGTGTTGCTGTGTCAATATCACTTATTGTCTGTGTTGTAGCACCACTGTCTCCCGATTCCACATCAATGTCGTCCGCATCCGGCATATCCCACTCGCAACCTACCGCAATTACTTCTGCACCACCACCCGTATTGCGTTGCTTGGCTTGCGCTGCCGCCGCGACTTTATCCGCTCCCTCGCGCACTTGTCCGTCGATTTCTATACCGCGCCTAAGCTCCTCCGTGAGTGCCCCCCACTCTGCATCCGTGTACTCCGAGCCGTAGCCGCGCTTTTCAATTCCTAGGCGCACCAATGCTCGGTAGATTCTCGGCCTCGACACCTTCATGTCTCGACTAAGGTTGCTGATTGTTCGTCGCATGGTTGATGCCCTCCGCTGGCTTGTAACGCCCTCATTCGTTACAACCTGCGTACAGCTAGTTGTAACGCCCCCTTAAAAACTCGAATTTTCACGAACTTGCATGGGCACACGCTGTTTGCCCGACGACCTCAACGCGCCGATGGGTGGGGGGATTGAGCAGGCTATGGTGGTTATGCCCCTCGCTGCACCCACCACCTCCAGCCAATTAAAATAACCCGCAGGGGGGGTGCGGGCTATTGTGCAATATTTATACATGCAGGGTGACGCTTGTGGTCGCCCCGGTCAGTATCGGACGCGCTGTGTTGGGTCGCTTGCGCACCCACACTACGCTCCGATACCATAATAACACATCTTGACACGGAAAAAACGGAAAAGTTTTATACGTCGCTATCAACGTGATTTTACAACTGTTTCAGCCCTTTCGCAATCCGTCGTCCCAAATGGTCGCTGATAATCGTCGTATCTCTAACTTGCGCATAGATAAGGCTCACAAAAAAATCCGCCCTTGCGGGCGGACGAAGTTTTATTCTTAAAACTAAGTAATTGTTGCTTCAATGCGCTGGATGGAATCGTAGCTATATGCATCAATGTAAAACATTAAAACCGACAATATTGGCACTATATTTGCAACTGATGCATCAAACATACGCACTAGCCGCGACAAGAAACAGAGCGAATCAATGATTGCTCCACTTACCTCTTGAGAGCTGTGTATCGTCTTGGGTGTGTCTAGCTTTGTAATTTGCGTTTCGATTTTTTTCCGTAATTCGAGGTCATTGCCGCAAATTCGTCGGAGTTGATATTCACGAATGATGTAGACTGCCAAGAAAAAGGCCACCATCTCATTGACAGAATGGCGTTCGCCATTCATAGGCACAACCATTGGTCGCGAACTAAGCACAGCCAATAGTGCCATGGCAGCAAGTTTGTGGGCGTCTAGACTGTTTCCGCTCTTATCCACCATCATTTTTTGAACTAAGGGGCGCAATTGCTCAAAATCATTTTTAAACGAATTTGCATAGCTCTTTCTGGGCTGCACACCGCGCTCTCGGGCCCAGATCTCAAAGTGATTGAACATAGCATCAATGGCACGATTAAGCATATAGACCATTTGGTCAGATAGACGCTGTGGGGGATGTGACATATCCTTTGTATCCATCTTGGCTTGCGCCCCTCCCTAGACGCACTGTGCATCATTCATGCGAGCCTCGTATTTTTCTGCTAAGGCAGGGTCATAGAACATGACATCACCAAAATCCTCGCCTTCGTTTATTAGGCCTATATCGTCAAGGTGTTCGTCATGTGTTCCGGGCTTGTCCAGCTCCGGCAACCATCGCTTTTTGTTTTCCTCAGTGAGAATCATTATGTCTCCTCCTGTTTTATTGGTCATACACTCACCACCTTTCCTTAGCATTGTTATGTGCATGGACAGGTAGATTATGCATAAGCATTCATGATGGGGCTGGGATGACGTGCCCTGTGGGATAAGTACGTCCAAGCTGCTAGGCCGGCACTCATTAGAAGCAAGTACTAATAAAAAGCACTAAACGAGCACTGCCCTAGAAATTAGGAACTTCTTGCTATTATTCATCATAACATTATTAATGATATATCGTCAAAGAAAAATAAAATATAATACGATAATTTAGTAATATAATAGCATGTTTTTTGGGTGATTTTCCGATTTTCAGAAATTTTCATAAATTCCTAAATATTCCTTGACACACTTCCTCGCCGCATCCGCGCTCATTTTTTTGTAAACCACCTTCGCTGCTACTTCCCACGATGAACCGTTTACAACACGTTCCCGTACAAGCACCCTAACATTCACATCGGAAATTTCATCAATGAATTTTTCAGCAGCTTCGACCTGAGCTTGCAATTCGGCTACCTTCTTCTGCAAACGGCCTTTTTTGCGTTCGAGCGCAGATTCATCTTTCAGCAACGCCCTGTATCATGTACGGGATAGCCTCTCCACTCGCGCAGTTCAACCCAAAATCACCGACAAAATCACCCTCCTTGTAGTGCTTTTCCATGCTTTTGTTTAGCTGGGCTATCTCGCCACGTAAGGCAATGATATTTTCGAGTTGCTTGAGTGTCATATCGCCAACCTCCCCGCAACATCACTTATAAAGTGCGTCTTAGTCCCATTTTTCGTAAAGTGGTAGTATGTCTTTCCATCGGAAGCGTCTGTCATTTTATACGATGCCTTGCCACACTTTGGACAAATCAGAGACGCATTAACTCCGACGGCCTGCATTCCACCCTTACTCGAATATTTAGACATTGCCAACCCTCCCACAATCTGCTAAAATAACGGTGTCGAAGTGTTATTCAGCCGTTGCCTGCGGGTAGCGGTTTTTGTTTGCGTATAGATTGCTTTGTTTTTTGTCTTATTATGGTAAAATATCCACTAATATCACAGGAAGGGGATATTTTATAATGGAACAGCTAACACTGCCCGGATTCATTGAACGCAAGACAGAAAACCAAATTATCAGTCAGCGTGTTACGGATGGTTATGTTAATGCGACGGCTATGTGCAAGGCAGCAGGGAAGCAAATGAAGCATTACAATGAACTCCTCACGACAAAAGCCTTTATTTTGGAGCTTTCTTCCGTGGTCGGGATTCCGCCTAACGGACTTATTCAAAGCTATCAGGGCGGCATTCCGCATCTTCAAGGCACATGGGTTCATCCTCAGGTGGCCGTACATCTGGCTCAGTGGCTATCTCCAAAATTTGCCGTCCTTGTTTCACAGTGGGTTGCGGAGTGGATGTCTGGTGGGGCGCGCTCGCCGAATCTGCCTTATCATTTGCGCAGATATATGGCTAATGCGCATCATGTCCCTTACGGTTATTTCTCCATGCTTAACGAAGTGACGCTTCACCTGATAGGGCCGTTAGAGCAATTGGGATATACCGTGTCATCTAGCCAATTGCCAGATGGTTCACTAGGTAAAACATTCTCAAAACATCTTCGGTGCGACTCGTTCCTATCTGAAAAGGATAGGCACAAGGTTAGAAAACAGCGGATTGAAAGGAGCCGCTTAAAACTTTGGAGAACTGATAATTCAAAGGGT
>WQSB01000047.1 GCA_009788085.1 Defluviitaleaceae bacterium | reverse complement strand
AAACAATCGTGTCAAGCCATATTGATACGTAGCCAAAGTAGTGCTGACAGGGATGACTTCCGTTATAGTGGAGGGCGTTGCAGATAGTGCAAACCCGTACAAGCGGCTGTACCAAGCAACCCCGGCCATTCCCCTATTATTGTTGCTGTCTGCCCCAATTACACTTGCAACCCTAAGTCCATGGTCACGATGCCAATCATATGTCACAGCTACACAGCTAAGCGTGCATTCTTCATCTTCTGTGCAATTGCGAGTGCAAAACCTGCGCAAATCCTGAATTATAGTAAGATTGCTCATATCTTCATGAGGTTCAAATAGCGTGTCCATTATCCCTATATTGACCGGGGTACTGTTTTCAGGGTCGCGGTGTGCCTCAAGAATTGCCCATGCCCTTGGGGCATTTATTGACTGTAGGCCATGTTGACCATTAAAGAACGGGTCATTTGGCCGCAGTCCTATGGCATCATCCTCGCCAAACAGCGTTGCGATTCCCAATGCCAAAGGCTCTGGCTCTGGCTCTGCTTCTGGTGATTCCGCCATTTCAAACACACTATTAAGAACGGCAAGGGTAATATCATTTCTATTGTTAAACACTTCAATCAAGTGCCACAGCTGCAATTCACTGCGTCCGTGGAAATATACCTGAAACACATTGGGCACTTCCAAGAAGCCAACGATTTCACCGCCAAAGCTTCTTGCCAATTCCTCCATCTCATGATACTGCACACTCCATCGCGCATAAATCAGGATTTCGCCCCGGATAAAGCGGAAGTCGTCGTATACTGCGGATGTCATGATGTTGTTTTCGGTAAAGCCGCGCACGGTCATTATTGGAGAACGCCGCTCCGCCGGGAAAAGAGGGTCTGGCATGGGCACAAGTGTTTGGAATGATAAAGATATCCTTGCGTTTGAACTTGGCATTGTAAAGCTATAGGCAAATTGATTTATTTGAACAAGCTCCCCTCTATTTGCCACAGCGGAATACAGTCGGGAACCTCTGTCAGGTATAATTATAAAATCAATCTGACTACCCGCAGCAACGGAAACCGCCGTGTTTAACGGAAATTCATTGCCATCAACAAATACAGTGACTATATAATCGGTGAGTATGGTAAGCATTGGGTCTGGGTCGTCGTTGCCATTTTCGCCTCCGTTGTTGCCTCCGTTTGTGCCGCCGGTGCACAGCCCAACAAAACGCCACAGTGACGGCGCAATACCCGGATGCCACAAGGGGTCGCCATAAAATCTAAAAGTCTGCAAAACTTCATATAGGCGTCCGTTGTATCTAATGATTTCACCCATGATGAAAATTTCGCCAAATCGTGGGATGAAGTCGCGCCCTCCAATTGGTGGGTTTGTTCCGCTTCCTACGCCTGTCCCAACAAACCGCCACAACGACGGCGCAATACCCGGATGCCACAGTGGGTCGCCGTAAAATGTGAAAGTCTGCAAGACTTCATATATGCGACCATTGTACTCAACCAAGTCACCCTGATTGTATATTGTGCCAAATTGCGCACTAAAGGTGCGTACCCCTGCGGGCGTTGACGAGTTGAGTGCAAAATTGCTTGTGTTTAAAACACTTATTGAACTAATTGCTGTACTTTGACTTTCTGCCGCTGAAATGGGCATGGCTGGCACCATGGTTAATACCATAACCACTGCCATAAGTAGTGCAACATGTTTTCCGAATTTACGCATAATAGGCCTCCTTTTTAACCTATAACGTCACGACCTCCTATAGCAGTTTTTGAAACAGTACCAAAATCAAAACTGCTATATTGAAATATTTTCCTCTTATGTATCATGTTTGCCGAATTTTGTCAAATTGTTTTTATATGTGACATATGTCATATGCTCAAGTCAAATCTCCGGGTAAAATATTTTTATAATCCAAAAATCCGAAGGAGGTTTTTTATGAGTATCATTCGAAATGCCGAGCTGGCCGAGGCGGGGCGGCTGAAAATCGACTGGGCGCGTTCGTACATGCCCGTACTGAAGGAAGTTGAGAAGGAATTCACAAAAGACAAGCCTTTTAGCGGAAAAACAATCGCGATGTCCATTCACTTGGAGGCCAAGACGGCGAATCTCGCGCTGGTTTTGCGGGAGGGTGGCGCGGATGTGCGTGTGACGGGGTGCAATCCGCTGTCAACCCAGGACGACGTGTGCGCGGGGCTGGCATCCCACGGAATCGAGGTTTTCGCGTGGCGCGGCGCGACAAAGGAAGACTACACAAACCACTTAATTGAAACCCTGCGCGGCCGCCCGCATATAATTCTCGACGACGGCGGAGACCTGATGGCCTTGCTTCACGGCGATTACGCCCAGCTTGGCGAGAGGTTAATCGGCGGTACGGAGGAAACCACCACGGGAGTCCACCGCCTACGCCTGCGGGAAAAGGCCGGCAGTCTGAAATTCCCGATGCTGGCGGTAAACGACGCACGATGCAAGCATCTTTTTGACAATCGCTACGGCACGGGGCAAAGCACATGGTCAGCGATTTTACACAGGACAAATATGCTGATTGCCGGAAAATATGTAGTAGTGGCGGGCTTTGGCTGGTGCGGCCGGGGAATCGCCATGCGGGCGAAAAGTCTTGGAGCGCGGGTAATCATCACCGAGGTTGACCCGATAAAGGCCTTGGAAGCCCACATGGAGGGCTATGACGTTATGTCAATGGATGCCGCCGCCGGGCTGGGCGACATTTTCATCACGGTAAGCGGCGTAGCTGATATAATCGTAGGCCGCCATATGGAAAAAATGAAGGACGGTGTTATCCTATGTAACGCCGGACACTTCGACAGTGAAATTTCCAAGCCCGATTTAAAGTCCCTTTCCGTGGAAATCCGCACCCGTCGTCCGGAAATTGAGGGCTATAAAACCCAGGACGGCCGCTGGCTGAATCTCATCTCCGAGGGCCGCTTGGTAAACATAGCCGCCGACAACGGCCATCCCATAGAAATTATGGATTTATCCTTCGCCGTGCAAGCAAAGGCCCTGCGCTACATGGCCGAGCAAGGCGGGAAAATGCCCGTTGGCGTACACCTTGCCCCAGCCGAAATCGACACCGCCGTGGCCGCCTACAAGCTGCATTCCCTAGGCATCAAAACAGACATACTTACAGAAAAGCAAAAGTCATATATTGATACTTTTTAAAAGCATTATTGCCCTTTTCACAGCTTTGATATATATTGGTAGTGACAATTTATAAGGGCGTGATGAAAATTAAACGATTTAAAATTCCCGTGATTCTTACAGCATTTGTTGTCACTATAGCTATCGCCGCTGCTTCGGCTACGGTCGCGCTGGGGTTTTTTGTGGCCGACAGCGACACAATTTTTCCAAATGTTTCGGCGGAGGGAATCAACCTGTCCGGGATGACGATTGCCGAAGCCAATCACAGGCTTGTCAGCGGCGGCTTCGAGCGCAACGCAGATGCTGTTTCGGTTACGGTTAATTTCCCTGACGGCAGTGGTTTTTCCATATCGGGCTATGAAGCGGGTTTTGCGCGAAATGCGGAGGATGCCGCGCTGGCGGCGTTTCTGCACGGCAGGGACGGCTCCTTCTTTGGAAATACATTTTCGTATGTAAGGTCACTGCGAGTGGGAACAAGCTTAAACGGCACCAGCGTCCCCGTACTTGACGAAGATTTTGTGCGGGGCACGGTGTCGTTACATACACGAAAATTTAATGAGTCGCTTATTGAAGCTTCTTCATATAGCTTTGATGAGTACAGCATTATCATTACAGCAGGCGTGGGTTTTGCCCCCGCCAACGAGGATTCGGTGTTTTACCTGGTGGCGGAAGCCCTCTACGCGGCCTTGCGGGAGGGCTCGCGCCTGGTTGTGAATTACACACCTGCTGTATCTGTATTAGGTGCCTTTGATTTGAACGCGCTTTACAATACAACACGCACGGAACCCGTATCCGCCGTGTTTAATGCCGAAACCCTTGAAGCAAGTGAAAGCTTCGCGGGTATTAGCTTTGACTTGGAGGCGGCTATAGCAAAATACGCGACGGCCCGGATGGGAGAGCATATTGTAATCCCGCTAATCTTTACCGACCCGGAGGTTACGGCGGAGTATTTGCAGGGCAGACTCTTTCGCGATGAGCTGGCCAGCAGAACAACCCATGTGGCGGGCACCGCCGCCAGACTTAATAATGTCAGGCTTGCAGCCTCCTATATACACGATGTGGTGCTTGGCCCGGGGGATGTTTTCTCCTTTAACGAAACCGTAGGGAGGCGCACGGCGGCACGGGGCTTCATGGATGCAGGGGGATTCCGGGACGGTCGGTTGGTTGATATGATAGGCGGCGGAATCTGTCAAGTATCCTCCACCTTGTATGACAATGTGCTGCACGCCTACCTCGAAGTCGTAGCACGGCGCGCTCATACGCTTCCAATCGCGTATCTCCCCCTTGGACATGACGCGGCCATTTATTGGGGTGTGCTTGATTTGCGCTTTAGAAACAACACGCCCTATCCCATAAGAATCGAAATTGAGCTTGACGGGCGTAGCATGACCTCGCGGTTTATCGGCACGCGAACCAATGACTATGTAATCAGGATTGATTCCTATTCCACCGCGGTCCCCTTCGAAACAATTGAGCGGGTGGACGAAAGCGTACCATACGGCGAGACAATCGTATACTTCCGCGGCGCAAACGGTGCCATAGCATACACATACCGTGTCATATCCGACGCCTACGGCAACCGCATCAGCCGCACCCGCATCGCCAGAGACGTATACCGCGCACAAAGCCGGATAGTCCTCATCCCCCCGGCCGACGCACAGCCGGATTACAATCCCACATAAACTACTACGGCTTCGGCATCCTAAATAAAATCTTTATCCAAGTTGAGGTTATTGGCCAGCGTGTCAACCAGAAGAGTCGGCTCTCCCTGTTGCTCCAGCAACCGCGCTTTCTGGCCTAGGATAAACTGATAGTTTATTATGGAATCAAGCTTGGTATATCCATCGCATTCAGCACCAGTTTAACCGTTTCATCACCGGGGCTTTGACGTCCCTTTGTTATGCGGCGGATTGTGCTTTCATCTCGGTGCCCATGTACTTGTACCGTTTTCGCCCGTGCTGTCACTCACGTTCTGATTTCGTTCACTATCACGCTTGGTTTGTAATACACCACGGAGGTCATCCTCCTTGCGTTTTTTAAGGTTGAAATAAAAAAGAGATTATTATACCAGCCGCCACAGAAGGGTGCCAAAGGGTGCCATGTCGGCAGTGTCGCCTATCGTAAAAACGGAGTCGTCCAGCAGGTCTTGGGCTTTGCGGCCGGCCCATCCGGCCGGAAGGGGCAGCTTGGCCGGTTTATCCAGGGGATTGAGCATCACAATTAAATCGCCCTTTGTATAGATAACCCCTTCGTCCCCGGCTTTAATCCATGTAATATCAACCTCTCTCATTTCGGGGTAGACGGAGCGGAGGGATATTAATTTAGCGACAAAGTCCCGGAGGTTATTGTCTCTTTCGGCCTCGTCCCAAATCATGGGCTTCCGTGCGTCGTCGTGGTCTTCCCCGGTAATGCCCACCTCGTCGCCATAGAATATCATCGGGCTTCCGGCGGCGGTCAACAGCAAGGTAAAAGCCTGCTTTACCCTTTCCGGCCGGTTTTTGCACAGGCTTAGTATGCGTTTGGTGTCGTGGTTGCCTATGTGGTTGAACATGACCTCATGCCTGTCTCTGGGATACATCACAAGGCAATTGGCCATATCCTCCCGAAGCTCCGTGCCGCCGGTTTCGCCGGATACAAATTTCCATATGGCGGTGGCCAGCGGATAATTCATTACCGTGTCAAACTGGTCTCCCAAAAGATATGACATGGAATCGTGCCATACCTCGCCCACAATATATATTTCGGGGTTTACCTCCCGTACTTTTTTGCGGAAAACCCGCCAAAATTCGTGGGAGCATTCGTTGGCCACATCCAGACGGTATCCGTCGATGGTATGTGCCCAATAGAGGGCGGTATCTATCAAATAGTTCCGCGCTTCGGGGTTTTCGGTATTCCACTTGGGCATGTTCTTTACCGTGGCAAAGGTTTCATAGCTGCCGTCCTCGCGTACATAAAACCAATCATAATATCGGGATTTTTTGCCCTTGGCCACTACGTCCAGCCACAGGGGATGAGTGGAGCCGATATGGTTAAACACCAAATCCAGCATAATTCTTATGCCCCGTTTGTGGGCCTCGTCAACCAGCTTGAAAAAATCCGTCAAATCTCCAAAGCCCGGGTCTATTCGAAAATAATCCTCCGTGTTGTACTTGTGGACAGAGGGCGAGGTGAAAATGGGCGTCATATAAATGCCTGTACAACCCAGGCTCTTGATATCGTCCAGCTGGGCGATGATGCCGGGCAAGTCTTCGCCATAACGAGAGGGGAAAATTTGATACCATACGGTTTCTTTGGCCCATTTTGGCGCGTGGAATAAATCCTCCGCTAAAATGTAGGGGAAAATATAACACAGCATTGAGTGCTTGCTGATAAACGGTGTAAGCTCGCCGTCGTTTTTGCCATAGGGCAGCTCGCCGCCCGGCCCGTACAGATACCGTTCGCCGCCCTTTTCCACGATGAAAATATATTTCACGCGCTTGGTGGGTGCGGGGGCCTCGGCAAACCACCAGTCATGATAACGGGAGGTTTGCTCTATTGCCATGGGGACAAGCTGTACATCCTTTAGCTCGTGGACACCCGCCGCGTTTTTGTGCCATTCGCAATGGTCGAATACGGCCATGTTGATTTTTTCTACGGCGTCCAGCCCTGTCCTAAGCCGGATATGCAAGGTCTGCATATCATAGGCATATGCATACCGGCTTTTGTTCTCGTGATAAAATCCTGTAAAGTCCATGTTAATTCTCCTTCCGGCAACAACTGTGCCTTAAAATTCAAACAAATAGCTTTCGTGGGGTTTTACTGTAATAACGGCGTCCGTGCCGTCGATTTTGCATTGTGCTTTGTCAAAAATTTCGCGCCCGGCGGAGTCTTGCAGGCCAAAATCACCAAGGGGGATGCGTAATTCGCGGGCTTGGTCGTCTGTAGAAAAAACGGCCACCAGCAGTGAATGCGGGGTAAATCTGGCAAAGGAAAATACATAATCCTCTTCATGCAGAATTTTAAAACCACCATCGCCCAAGGCATCTTTGCCTGTTTTAAGCTTGCAAAGGGTGCTGTAAAGGGCGAATTTTTCCTCGGATTCAAAATCGCGACTCCAAGGCATGGGATAGCGGCAGCCCTCGACTGTGTCCGTTGTGCCGTCGATATCGGCTTCGTCGCCATAATAAATATTGGGCGCACCGGGCAGGCAGAACATCATGATTACCGCACCGCGCACATGGCCCGGGTGAATTTTTTTATTATTATGCAAGCGGCTGACATCGTGACTGTCCAGCAAATTGAACTGATTTTGCTGTATAACCGTGGGTAGCTTGCAAAGATGGGAGCGAATCCGCGCCGCCACATGCTTGGCCGTGGGTTTATATGCCTTATCCCTAAGCAAAGGATTACGCGCATTAAATAAATCCGCCTCCCCGGCGAATTCCCTCAATGGGCGGGCACAGCCGAAATAATTCATGGGCGAGTCCCATTCATCCCCCCGCAAGAATTCCTCGCAGTCCGTCCAGTCCTCCGCCAAAATATAAGCTTCGGGATTTTCCTCCTTGATGCTTTTGCGAAGCTGGGGCCAAATTTCATGATGCAGCTGAATTTCATTGTTGCGCGCCATGGTGTCCGCCACGTCAAATCGCCAGCCGTCAATGCTAAAGGGCGGCTTTAGCCATTTTTTAACCAGGGAATCCGGGGCAAGGTACAGCTGTTTTCTAAGTGCCTGAGATATATAATTGAGGGTGGGCAAAGTTTCAACATCAAACCATGCCTTATAATTGTTTTTTTCGTCAAAAAAATAATATTCGCGCTCGGGTGCTTTTGGGTTATTGTAGGCCCCCTCTGTTTTCGGGAAAAATGTGGCATCCCGGTTGAACCAGCGATGGGCAATTCCCGTATGATTAATAGAAACGTCCAAAATCAGCTTCATGTCCTCTTTGTGAAGGGCGGTCATAAGTGCGGAAAGTGCCTCATCCCCGCCAAAATGCGGGTCAACGGCAAAATAATCCAAGCAATCATATTTATGCACCGTGGCGGCAAAAAAAATCGGGTTAAGATACAGCGCAGTAACCCCCAGCCTTTTCAAATAAGGGATTTTGGCCAAAATGCCCTCCAAATCCCCGCCGTAAAAGTCTAGGCAAAAGCTCTTTTCATAGTGTTCGGGGGTTGAGTCCCAATTTTCCACGCGCTGCGTAGGATGGCCATCAAAGGTATATTCACCGTTTTGTACGTCGTTATCGGGGTTTCCGTTAAAAAACCTGTCCGGGAAAATCTGATAAAACACCGCGCCTTTGACCCATGAGGGTTGCTGATAATCCGTTAGAATCCGGAAATCATAAGCCTCGTTGGGCATATAAGGCGTGATGCCACTTTGCGTCAAGTAATAAACGCAATCCGCCGTGGCAATATAAATCTGATACTGCAATACATCCTCATAGGGGGTGATGCTTTTCTTATAATATTGCAACCCGTTTTTCACATAGGCTTTTTCCATTTCATTCAGCACTTCCACGCCGTTTTGCTTTGCGCGCAAAAATACATTTGTAACAGGCGCGTTTTCGAGTATCCGGAAGAAAATCTCAATTTCTTCGCCTTTCGCGGGAAGCGGATTGCTTACAAAATATTTCGTTCCGTCGGTGTACGCGCTGTTCAACCAGTCTTCCATACAAGTCCCTCCTTGGATATTAAATCATCAAGATTTGAAATTAATTTTTTCGCGGCGCGATGGTTTACGCTTACCGCGTCATTCCGCCTGATGGCCTTTTAAATCTGCTTTGAAAATGACGCGATTAAACCCGTCAAAAGGCCCATGTTTACGGTCACGATGTTGGTCATAAGCTGCGTGGGATTTTTTTAAATACTTCATTGACAATACACTGTGTGGTATTTAAAATATACACATAGCCTCATAATTTCATCTTGCGTGAAACTAAATGATGAGATTCTGTATGGCAAATCACATTTCCTAAAGGGAGGAATATAGTAATGAAAAAGAATTTTAAAAGGCTTTGTAGTTGTTTCATCGCAATATTACTATCTACCATCTTCATCATCCCTCAGAACATAGGCGTTTTTGCATCTTCAGACGAGTGGGGCAAGCTGCAACCAGTCCTCGAATTTGTGTCATCAATTAATGATGATATTGATTTCCTGATACCCGAGTACATTGATGAATACGAGGCAATGAGGTCTGTTATAAAGAGTCTTACGCCAGAAGCAATGGAAATTTTTGCATTATTTTTAGCTACTAATGAACAGGCATTGCAAACTCACCAAATACATGTTGATTCCAATTTTCAAATTGAGGAAAATCTAATAGCTGGCTTTAGTGCGGTTACACCCGCAAATCAGCAAGTTTTGCACGTACTTAATACCGGATTGATTGGACTAGGATTATCGCAGGCTATGGTCAACATGTTTGTGGGTGTAGGTTCAGCAATACTCGCAAATCCCGTAATAACTACTGCTGTAATTCTTGCGGCATTGACTACTGTTGCAGTGTATCAAGTAATTGTCGGTAACTGGGGAAGCATGTCAGGCTTGTGGACAAGCATTAGGTCTGTCTTCTCCGATGCATTTGCACCAGTAGTTGCAACAACAGTAGTCGTCACAGGATTTAACAATGCGAACACAAGATTTACAACTTCATTTAATAATGCTGTAAGGGCGGATCTCGGGTCTATTGCAAGCAGACACCGCATTGGGCAATGCGATAGAGCCGCAGATGAAATGGAGAGATATTTAAGAGCGCGTAACGCACGCGGAGAACGTCTCAGATTACTCTTCCCGGCAAATACTATATCTCACATATGGTCTATATCAACTAACCAAGCTGTAGGCAATAATTTCGTCCATCATGGTATTGGATTTAATGGCCGTGCTTTTTGTGTTGTTCACCCCGCAGGTACGATGCCTATAGCTACGTGGACAAACGATTTTATAGTTGATATTTTATTGCCCAATAATATGGTTCAAATAAATGTGAGAGGAATTCTTTCACGGACACCATTTTAGGAGAGATGCCGATGAATATAGTTAAACTTAACACCCCTTTTGATTATATTGCTACACTTAGAGAAAGACCCGCAATATTCTGGGGAAACAGACGGTCATTGAGTTATATATATTTCTATATACAAGGCTTTTTAATGGGACGCGCAGGGACTGATTTAGGGATTGATAAAATGACCGCCGATTTTACCGCTAAAAACGGCTTTCAGTCTTTTGTTGCAAATAAATTTAATATAACCAATAACGCACAACCATGGTATAGCATTATTGAGTTTGAAACTAATTCACAGGATGAGGCTTTTGATGTTTTTTACGAACTGCTCAATGAATTTTTCGATAATCAAAAATCATAATGGGTACGTAGGGGACGAGCAATCGTCCCTTTTTTATATGCCAAGGTTATCACACTGCTTAGCCAGTTTTCCATAGTTCCTCCTTGAATAATAGGTCATCTAAATTTGAAATTAATTTTTTGGCGGCGGGCACAGTCCCTTCGCTTCCGTTTGAAGCAAGCAAATTGCCCAAATCCGTCTCAAAATCCACGGGCAGTTTTGGACACAGCTTAACTGCCAGCTTTATTAAATTTTTCTCCCCCGGGTGAAGCACTTTGTTTAACGCAAAAATAATATCAAAATAGCTTTTTACAAATTCCGCAGTGCGATGGTTTACGCTTACTGCGTCGTTCCGCTTAATGGCCTTTTCAATCTGCTTTGAAAATGACGCGATTAAACCCGTCAAAAGGCCCATGTTTACGGTTACGATGTTGGTTCTAAGCTGCTCCGGATATGGGATTGTAAACTGCTTTACCATGTCGGCATACAGTCCCTTGGGGTCGTGTAAAATTTTAGAGTTTAAAATCACATGGCAAGTACAAGTTGTGTACCCGCCCCACGCGATAAAATTTTCCAAATGATTTTGCAAGGTTTGCCGGGCGTCAACTATATTGCGGTAGATTAATTCCATCGGGATATCATTGTTTAAAACGCAGTCATCCCAATAATCCCCAAAAAACGCCCGGCCCAAATCCGTGCGCTTGCAGGTCTGGCCCAGCACAGCTTTTCTTTTCTCCACATCCAAATCTCTGTTTAAGTACACATATACATCATAGTCAGAATCAGGGTCATACTCTAGGCCAAAACCTCTGGAGCCGCCAAGCACAATGGCGTCAACCTCTTCAAACTCCCGAAAACGCTCAATTGTTGAATCAAAAAATTGGTCACTCACAAGTGCATCAGCCCTTCCGCCTGCTTTATCATTTCCGCAAAAAACGGCGAAGCATCATCGTTTTCACGGGTTGCGGCCATTACATTAACAAGCCATCGCAAATTACTAAGCTGAATAAAAAATTCAAAATCGCTGTCTATGTCCGGCCTGTAGTTCCTATACTCTTTTAGAAAATCCTCCGCAAAAGCCTCAAACCCGGTGCGCTTCATAAGGGCATATGTCCAAGCAACATCATAGCGGAAATCACCGGCGGTAAGGACAAAATCAATTACATACAAGCTTCCTTGTTTATCCGCCAAAACATTCCAAGGGTGATAATCGTTATGAATTAAACACAGGGGCCGCGAGACTACATTTTTTGAAGCGGCGTCCAGCTTGTTTATAAACATGTCATAGTCATTAAACTTACTTGAAATTTGCCGTATTCGGGCAATTTCGCCTTGGACAAAATTCTCGTCCCGGGGCAAATTGACCTTGTCCAAATTAATTTCATGCAGCTTTACTAATAAATCGGAAAATTTTTTCATCATTTCCCAACGAGGGACGGCACCGGCATTTTGATAATTATCCCAAAGCGTACCCCCGTCGATGTACTGCATGCATATTCCATTATCGCGCCGGTCGTAAGGCTCCGGGACGCTGTATCCCAAGCCGTGTAAAAATTTCAGTGTATCCCATTCCTCGTCTATCAGGGTCTCAAGCTGTCCGCTGTATGATTTATACACACATTGCCGCCCGTCCGGGGTTTTTGCCAGTTTCACATTTCCGGCAAAACCGGACTCAAAATCCGCACCCATTCTACATAACCCCCATCATTTCTTTTTCCCGCGTGTCATACCGCTTGGACAAAAAGAACAGAACCAACAGATTAACCAATTGGAATAAAATCAGATGCACAATGGGAATCAAAAGCCCTACCACGGCGCAGAGAATCGCAACGGGTAAGGAGCTCATGATGGAAATTTTAAGTCTTTCGCCATAATCAAATTTAAAAGATGATAGCATTCTAAATGCCCCAAGAAAGTACGCTGTTACGGCGTAGAAGAAAATTTTCAGCACCAGCATCACAAACATCGCAAGCAAAATCATGGGCAGCAGCAAATGCGGAATGTACATGTTATACATGGCAATCATGCTGAACATCTCTTCAAAGGTATAGGGCATTTCCGCTATATTAAAAAACTCCGCCGGTGCGTACATGGTCAGACTGGCGTCAAAAAAGACAATTAAATCCTCAAATACATAAATGGCCGTGTTGCCCTCCCGCAAAAGCTCCGGCGCGAAAGCCGTATGACTAAAAAGCTCTATCCCGGCCTCTTCAAAGCGCAGAGAAAAAACCCGCTGGTACATCTCATGGGGTTGGGTTCTTACAATAATAAAAAACACGGGTGCAAAAAGTATGGCAAAAATGAATAGAAAATGGGCAAGCACATATTTTACCCTCATCGTCCTTGCGGACTCTATGAAGGAATACGGCTTACCCAAATACAATGCCGCTGTATAAAGATAATCACGCAAGCTTACTCACCCTTGTTCGCGCCGGAGGCAATACCCGTAATCATGAATTTTTGACTGACTATAAACAGGATTGTAATCGGTATCGCAACCAAAATCGCGCCGGCGGCAAAGGTTGTAAACTGTACCCTGTGGTCATCTATTAAATCAAACAATCCGACACCAATGTTTAAATTATCGGCCCTTGATATTAAAAATCGCGGAAGCATAAAGTCCATCCAAGGCATCATAAACGCGGTTAGGGCAATAAAAGTAATAATAGGCAAGGACAGGGGCAAAATTATTTTATAAAACACCTGAAGCTTACTCGCGCCGTCAATATAGGCGGCCTCGTCCAGGGATTTTGGCAAGTTAAGCATATTNCCCCTTACAAGCCAAATGCTTGTGGGAATAGTCCCCGCCACATATATAATCACCAGCATATTATGATTGTCCAGCATACCAAAGTTTAGGGCAATCATGTACAGTGCAATCAGTCCCATAAAACTGGGGAATGCTTGCAAAATCATAACCGTCAGAAGCCCGGCCTTGCGCCCCTTAAATCTGAAGCGGGCAAACACAAAGGCCGTGGCGGTGTTTAGAACAACCGCAAAAACCATGGTCATCGTGGCCATATACAGCGTATTGCGATACCATAAAATATATCTTGTTTCATCAAAAAGCCGCCTGAAATTATCAAGGGTCGCGCCCTCGGGTATTATGGTGGCGCGGGATATGCTGTTTATTGGGTTAAATGCCGTGCCGATTACCCACATTATCGGATACAGGACGATTATGGCCACGATTACCAGCCAAACGTAAATAAGAACCTGCCCCAGCACCTTTTTGAATACGGAAAATGAGTTTTGAGACATGACTAATCCTCCTTAAACGCACGGGTGCGCATTAGTGTTACCCCGCTTACGACGGCAAGCACCATAAAAATCATAATCGAAATAGCGGACGCGAAGTTATACATTCGGTAGTCATAGGTGAGGCTAAACAGCCATGTGATTAATATGTCCGTAGAGCCCGCCATTTGGAGGGCAGGGTTTGCGGGCCCTCCCTCTGTAAGGAAGTACACCGCGCCGAAATTGTTAAAATTGTGCGTAAGGGACATAACAATAAGAGGAGCGGTAGCCGCAAAAATCATCGGCAAGGATATATACCGGAATTTATGCCAACCGTTGCCCCCGTCAATTTCCACAGCTTCATAGTATTCCGGGGATATTCCGGTCATGACCCCGGTGATAAGAGCCATAAAATACGGGAAACCCAGCCACACATTAACCAGCACAAGCATAAATCTTGCCCATGCCGTTTGACTCATCCAGGGTATAAAGGTGTCTATAATGCCCGAGTCCAAAAGCAGCCTGTTGATTACGCCCTCGCGGTTAAACATAACCCTGAACACAAGAAGGGAAACCATGCCGGGAATCGCCCACGGCAAAATAAAAACACTTCGCCACAGGCCCTTAAAGCGGATGCCCTTTGCGTTAATCAGCACGGCCTGCAACATCCCGAATAAATATGCCGAGCTTGTGGCCAAAAATGCCCATGCCACTGTCCAGCCCAGTATCCGAAGGAAGCTGGTGCCCCAAATGGGGATTCGCACTATATCCATAAAGGTTTGAAAGCCCACCCATTCCACAAGGTTTACGGGGGGTATATTGTTGCGGTTATAGTTGGTAAAGGCTATCAGCATGGAGAACGCCACCGGCAAAATAGAAATAAACACCACAAGGATTGTGCCGGGGGTAATCATTATATACTCGAAGGACTGCTCCCACAGTCTTTTTACATAGGAAGCAGAGCTTATCCGTTCGCCCTGCTCGATGGCGACACGGGATTTATAAGCGTCCCTGATATTCCAAAACCAAATCAGCCCGAATATAATCAGCAAAACGATTGTGATAAGCCCGGCTACCATCAGCATAATGGAGTGGTCAAACACCAGCACCCAAGCGTCATCCACCCGGATTCTTGGTGATTCGCCCAAGGTTATAATCCCCCACAGGCCTCTAGTAAAATAACCGGCATTGCGAAAATGCGCTTCGGCCTGCCCGGTTATTACGGCCAGCGTGCCGGTGGAGAGCTCCACAAACCAGAAAATCACCTGCACGGCAAAAAACACAATACCTTTTATGTATTGCTTATTTATCACTTGCCCACTGCCCCAAATAAGCGCGGAGCATAACGCAACTATAAATTTCAAACCAATCACCCCAAGACAGGTTTATGTAAATGGCTGTCCCCTCTTATTTAGAGGGGCACAGCCATCTTAACTTTGCTAAAACTAGTTAAGCGATAATCCTACGGTTGCAAGCAGGTTTCTGTATACTTCCATTGCGTGGGCCTGTGCCTCCGGTATGGTTAAGCTGCCGTTCCATGTGTGTGTAAACAGGTCGGCCAAGGGCTCCCACATAAGGTCAACTTCGGGAATTGTCGGCATGGGGTTGGAGTATGGGGCTTGCATTTGGAAGCCCCTCAGCCACGGGTCGTCTGCTAAGCCCGGAATACCGGAAATATCAAGAAGAGCCGTAAGGGTTCCGATTGCGTCATACATGGCGCGGGCTCCGCCTTCTGTTGCGAAGAACTCTACAAAGGCAAAAGCGGCGGGTTTGTTTTCCGCAAAGCTGGAAACATGGGCAATACCCGCGCCGGAGAATACACGGGGCTGATTGCCGCCCATGGTAGGCAGTCTTGTTACGCCAAAGTCAATACCATTGGCTCTTGCGTCGCCAACGGCCCACGGGCCTGAAATTGTAAAGGGCACTTCGCCTCTTTGGAAAGCGGCAACAGAGTTATCCCAAGTTACGTCATCTGTGGCAAAGTCAAAATACGTGCGGAATTGATTGTGGAATTCCAAACCTTGTCTGACGGCGTCTCCGTCAAAAGGCATTTGTCTCCAGTCGTCCATGTTGGGGCCAAATACGGAGAATCCAAAAGCGGTCAAGAACGGATAGTTGTGGAATGCGTCGTTTACTTGCCAGCGCATGGCAAATCTGTTTTGAGCGGGGTCATTCCATTCCCGGGCAAAGTCGATAATTTCCTCAAATGTAGCCGGGGGAGTGGATACAAAAGCACGGTTGTAGAAAAGAGCGATGTTTTCCGTTTGGAAGGGCACACCGTACAAACGTCCACCGCGCATTGCCGTATTCAACGCCGCAGGAAGAATCAACGGGGTAAGCCTTGCCTGCAAATCCGCGGGGAAGGGCTCTACAATACCGTCATTGATGGCCAAAGCCACGCCGTCATGAGGCTGAAGAAATACGTCCGGGCCGATTCCGGCGGGGCCATCCAAGGTCATTTGTGCCCGTTGGCCTACGAATGCCACATTCTCCCATTCAACCCTGACATTTGGAAACACAGCGTTAAATGCCGCTACAAGGGGGTCGCCCAAGTCTTCGTTATGAATCCAGACAAATAAATCACCGCTGACATCTGCTGCCCCCGGTGGCGGAGCAGGCGGCGGAGTCACTGCTGCCGGGTCCCCCGGTGCGGGTGCCGGTGCGGGCGCGGGTGCCGGAGCAGGTGCGGGTTCATCACGGTTACATGCAGCCAACGCGAAAGTCAGCAAGGCCACTGCGGCAATTAATAAGATAAATTTCTTCATTACTAAATACCTCCTGTTTTTTAAGTAATATTTGTCTTTAACTTTGCTTGCTATATCTTACTAGCTATACCTAATATTTCACCCCCTCACATATCGAGGCTGCAACACTATCCTTACACAACCGATATTCGTCACTTTGACAAAATTATAACGGGTTTCGCGGTCAACAACTATAACATATCACTAATAAAAATCACTGTCAAGAATTACTCTCCGGCTAATTTAAGCTGCTTCTGCAAAAAATGTCCGGCTGTGGGGATTTTGTCCGTGCGGTAGTAGTCTAGGTCGCCGGCATCGTGGTCAACGGGGCGCATGGCGGTGAGCACGGAGTTTTTACGCAAGGTAAACACCGTCACCCCAACCGATTGCTTCGATGAGTTTACGGGAATAAGGGCGGAGTTTACTACCATGGCCTTATCCGTGCCACGTTGCAGGTACAAATCCGTGTCGTCGGCAGTCCAGTGCATTTCCACCAGCGGGGCGCGGCCGGAGTAGGCGTTTACCAGCTTGCGGCGGTTGGTCTTAGTAGCGTAAGCCGAAAACTGCACCTTCGCGACTTTGCCGTTTTCAAACGCGAAAAGCATATACCCGCCGTAATCCTTTGCGATGGCAAGATACAAAACCCGCTCCCCCGGGGACATTTCCAGCAAATTTGTCAGGTATTCCCCCAGCGAAGACGCCTTGTTGTCGGGCAAATCGTAGATTTTGACTTTGTATACATTGCACAAATTCGTGAACAATAAAAGCTCGTCCCGGTTGGTAGCCTCCAGCTCTTGGGCAATGAAATCGTCGTCCTTGAGATACTGAGTGTCCGCCGAGCGCAAACTCACGAGGGAAATTTTCTTAATATAATTCTGGCCCGTGAGGAACAGCTTCAAATTATAGTCGTCGATGAAGTCCGCTTCCGAGGCTGCGGGGGCGTCGCCAGCCTCCACGATTTCCGTGCGGCGCGGCTGACCGTATTTTTTTGCGATTTCTTTTAGCTGGGTGATGATTACCTCGCGGATTCTTCCCTCGCTGCCGAAAATAGCATTCAATTCCGCCAGCTCGTCCTCCAAGGATTTGCGCTCATCGATGCGGTTTGTGAGATATTCCCGGTTTAGATGGCGCAATTTTATCTCCGCGATAAATTCCGCCTGGGCTTGGGTGATTCCAAAGCCCTTCATCAGATTGGGAATTACCTGCGCCTCAAGCGGCGTCTCGCGGATTATTTTTATGGCCTTGTCGATGTCCAGCAGAATCTTCGCCAAGCCCTCCAGCAGGTGAAGCTTTTCGGATTTTTTTGCGATGTCGTGGGTTAATTGCCGCTTGATGCATCCAGCGCGGAAGGCCGTCCATTCCTGTAAAATTTCTGCGATGCCCATGACCCGGGGCCGCCCGTCGATTAGAAAATTAAAATTGCAGCTAAACGAGTCCCGCAGCGGGGTCAGCGAGTACAGCCGCTGCATGATTTGGTCCGCATTGGCGGATTTTTTTATGTCGATGGCGATTTTTAGACCCTGCAAGTCAGTCTCGTCGCGGACGTCGGAAATGTCGCGGATTTTGCCCGCTTTCACCAGCGCGACGATTTTGTCGATTATGGCCTCAACAGTCGTGGTGTACGGAATTTCATAGACTTCGATGCAGCTATTCTTCGCGTCGAAGCGATACCGCGCCCGTACCTTAAATGAGCCGCGCCCCGTTTCGTAGATATTGGCTATTTCCGACCGCACGAAAATAAGCTCCCCGCCGGTGGAAAAGTCCGGCGCGAGAAGGGTCTTGGAAATGTCACAATTGGGATTTTTCAGCCAAGCAATGGCCGTGTTACACACTTCCTTTAAGTTAAAACTGCAAACCGTGCTGGCCATGCCCACGGCAATGCCCTGATTCGGCGTAACCAGCAGATTCGGAAAAGTCGTGGGCAGTAATGCAGGTTCAAGCATGGTGGCATTGTAATTATCCACCATGTCAACCACGCCTTTGTCGATATCGCGGAAAACCTCGCGGCAAATCCCGTCGAGCCGTGCCTCGGTATAGCGGCTGGCCGCATAGGCCATGTCCCGGGAATGGTGCTTGCCGAAGTTGCCCTTGGAGTCTATAAAGGGGTGAATCATCGCGTCATTGCCCCGGGTCAGCCGCACCATCGTTTCATAGATTGGCCCGTCGCCATGGGGGTTAAGCCTCATGGTCTGCCCCACAATGTCCGCAGATTTTATCCGCCGCCCCCCGCCGGATGAACCTGATATCAGTCCCATTTTGTACATCGTGTACAAGAGCTTGCGGTGCGCAGGCTTAAACCCGTCAATCTCCGGAATCGCCCGCGACACGATTACGCTCATCGCATACGGCATGTAGTTGATTTCCAGCGCGTTGGTGATTGGCTGCTCAATTATGTGGTTTTCCGGGATGTTTACGTCTCCCGCTTTGCTTCGGGTGTTTTTTTGCAATTGACTCAGTCCTTTTATTGATACTTGATTTGTTTTTATACGATAAACCTCCAAAGCCGGGCCTGGTCTTCCGGGCTGGCGTAGCCGATTCCTATACGCGGGGTGGTTTTATATGGTAAGGGGTCGCCGTCTTCCAGCCAAAGCGCGTCGGAAGCGGTGTAGTCGGCGCGGTTTAAGTCCCGGGTGATTTGAAAAAACTTTGTCACGCGACCCGGCCCGGCAATGCCCTCCACCCCGCGAATCAGCACGGCCTCCGGTTCTCCTTCACCCGCGGCCACGACG
>WQSB01000046.1 GCA_009788085.1 Defluviitaleaceae bacterium | reverse complement strand
ACATCGCTCACGCTGTACCAATACCCTTCGTGTCCAGCTTCAATCTCTATCTCACGAATTTCCTCTCGCAAATCTTCAAATATCCCCATTCCTCTCACCTCGGTGTTATTTTACCCCTTTTTTCCTTCCTTTTCACCTTTTCTAAATTAGACTCACAGTAAATTCCTAAACTAACGTCCACAGTAGGACAACAGTGGATTTTACTGGGGAAATTGACGGAAGTTAGTGGAGGAAAAGTTGTAAAGTCCCATTCCTTCGTTCCAGAAACCAACTTCAAGACACAGCAAACAAGCCTTGAGGCACTGCTTCCCAAAGTAACATCCACCACACCGGAATTAACTATGGGAAATTTTCTTGCGTTTTTATACGAAATTATAATACTATTGATACTGTAGTATGCATCAATTTTTCAACAGCTTGGGTGACTGGATAACGTCCGTCGCATGGACGCTATCCACGCCCAACATTTGAGCAACATTTTCACCATAGGTAAATGAAAACAGTTCATAAGGCGTTTTGCCGTTATAAATTTTCCGCTTCACACTATTGATGTGAGAGAAAATCAGATTCACGGTTTTTTGCGTGAAACTATCGAAGGATTCACCCTTCGGAACGATATCTCGAAACAGCGTATGATTTTTCTCAACTCTCGGCTTTTGACTAGATTTATAAGGATCGCAGAAAAATAGCGAAGTTTCCTTTTCGTTGTTGATATCGTTCTCAAATGCAAACACATTTGAAAATTCACCACCATTATCGGTTAGTGCAAGTGGGATAATATCGTCAAACTTAACGCCTTCGGCAAGCAGAGTAGCCTTCAAATGCATAATCTTTTCAGCAACCTCATGTGACGACTTGTTATCAAGTAAACTCCCAAACATGAAGTTACAGAAAGTGAAATCCATTGTCAGAACAAGTTTTCCACCAATACGTCCAACAAGTGTGTCCATCTCAACCCACGAGGAGATATCGTTTTCATCTGTATGCGCAAGAAAATCATCATATGTTCGCCCAAGTTTTAACGCCTTTGGAACGTATTCAGAGGGTCTGGTTTTCCTTACCTTAAACTTAACAACACGAGTAAAATCCATTGCATTTATGGATAAATATCCCTGTTTCAAATGTCTGTATACAGTTGATTTGGACACGTTAAGTTTGTTGGTTTGCAAAATATGATACAAATGTTGCCCTTTCTTGATACCTTCGGACACGACTTTATCAACTTCGTAAAACTCCTCCTTACCAGGAGGAATACCAGACCTGCATTCCGTGAGTAATTCCTCGTATGCGTCGTGTGCCAATTTTGCAACGTAGTTTCGCTTGGGAAGTCTGCAAGTTCTACGTTTTTGACAAGGATTGCAGACAAACGGTGCTTTTAGCAACATAGGGCAGACTGCGGTTTCGTCTTTGCAGTTCAGAGAAATGTGCGTTTGAATATGTTTCTTCACTTCCTTCGATATGGTGGTTGGGTCTTTGCCGATTCGCCGTGCGATTGCCTTGAATGTCATGCCTTTGTGAAGGCAATCTTGAATTTCGGTACGGTCTTCGAGTGTTAAATGTTTCTTTGCTGTGGATTCTGTCATGGTGCGCCCCTTTCGCAAGACAGTCCCAACTTATCCCAGTGTGATATACTATAGTCTAATAAATCAAAAACAGTCCATCAAGGCGTCATCGAAACAAGAATGATTTGGAAGTATTTTTCGCAACTTAGATTTCAGCCAAGCCCCAAATTTTTCAATAATATTAAAATCTGGAGAATATGGGGGCAAAAATAATACCTCGCAATTCGCTGATTGCGCTAAGGTAGTTAGGGTAGATTTTCTATGAAATGAAGCATTATCCAAGATGATTATGGAGTATTGCGGAATTGATTTGAGCAAGGCATTTTCAAACCAATACTCAAAAAGGATACTGTCCGTTGTGCCTGTATAAATCATAGGTGCAACAATTTTGTCACAGCACTTTGCAGCTACAATATTAGTACGCTTATATTTCTTTCCGCTAACTTTGCTTTCAATTTTTATGCCTTTTGGCGCATATCCATACTCACGATGAATATGCTCTTCTATTCCACATTCATCAACGTAGTACATCATATGCTGTGGATAACTTTCAATGGCTTCTCAAAATTCTGAACGCAATTCATCATTTCTTTCCACATAACTAACCGTTTTTTTTACGCTTCAAATTAAGACGTTTTAACGCATAAAATACTGCCGGTTGAGTGCAATTAAATACTTCAGCAATTTCACTTTGATAGCTATCGGGATTCGCTTCAACATAGGCTTTTAACCGGTTCGGACATAGTTTTGATGCTTTATTACCTGATGGGCGTTTATCCAGTTTACCAGTTTCTTTTTCTAACTTTTTCCACTCCTTTATTGTTGTTGTGCCTACTTCGAATACCTCATGGGCTTCTTGGATTGTGTGTCCTTTGCTGATGCACTTCAACACTTGTTTTCTAAATCTAGGGTCATATGCCTTGGTTGTATTATATCACACTTTAAGACTGTCTTGGTTTTATTTAACTATATTGTAGTCACTTTTCGGGGTTTGTTCCCTTGATATGTAAAAAAATTTGAAAGTTCATAAAAAAAGAAAACAGGGTTATGCGTCACCCACTGTTTTCAATGTTTCCATGAACGACAAACTCTCTTTTTGAGCCGTCACTCTTTTCACTTTTAAAACCAAAGAAACCACTAATTAGGTTTTTCTTCTTCCAGATGAAGAAAGCAATGCCAAGCACTAATGCGCGGTCGATTATAAAAGCTACGAAAGTTAAAACATCCATTAATATGTACAGTCTCCTTTGTGAGATTTAACAGCCAATGGAGCAAGCTGTACGAATCCAACAACTGAAACGACATACCAAGAGTGTCGTACAATTAATTTTAGCATGTGCTGGGAAATATATCAAGATTTCCCACACTAAAGTCCACCAAAAAAATCCTTCCGAGAGTAACGTCCACACCCGCGTCCACTGTGGACGTTAGTTTGGGAATTTACTTAAATTAGACTCACGTGGCTCATTCCAAATTTCAGCTTGTATTCGACAAGTTTTTATGGTATACTCAATAAAATTGGATGGTTTGCGGCAAAAATAAAGGTATCTAAAAAGGTAAACCTTTTTAGATACCGCTACTTCTTTTTACTGTTGCGAAGTTCCCGCCGACGGTTGTAAAACGTGGCTCTTTTAAGCCCTGTTAGCTTCAAGGCTTCGTCAAAGCTGATTTTTCCACGCTCCCAATTCTTTACCACTTCGGCAAAGTTTTCAGGGGGCTTTTTTAGAGGGCGGCCGAGATGTTTTCCCTGTGCTTTGGCGGCGGCAATGCCTTCTGCTTGCCGTAATAACGTACATTCTCGCTCTAACTCTGCAATGGCGGCGAAGATAGTTAGAGTAAATCGCCCTGTGGGTATGGTCGTGTCTATATACTCTTTTAGGCTGATAAATTCCACGCCTTTGGCGGTCAGCTTTTCCACAAGCCCCAATAAGTCTTTGGTGTTGCGGGCAAAGCGACTGATTGATTCAACCACAATCGTATCGCCCTTTTGCACTGTGTCCAGTAGTGATTGCAAGGCGGGGCGTTTGGTGTTTTTGCCGCTTAATTTTTCGGGAAATATCCTCTCGTTGGGGATTCCTCTTTGCTCCATAGCCAAAAATTGGCGGTGGTCTTGTTGGTCTTTGGTCGAAACTCTTACATAAGCGTATGTGTTAATATTCATCGCTCCCTTCGGTTTTATTTTTTTGCAATGCAAAAGCCCGCACAACAGAAGTGTACGGTCTTGGCTTGTTGCTTGTGTTATTTGTCTACCTACATTCATCCCGACTTTTCTTTTTCGGCTTCGGTGGTGGCGGCGTTTCGATGGCTGGCGGCGGCGGTGCTGTCCTGTTATTGTTTTGCTCTTTGACTTTTTCTGTGGCAATCGCCATTTTGTCTTTGAAGGAAATTTGGTTAAACTGCCTTTGCTTCCAATGGTATCGGGCTTTTATCGTTTCCATGATGTCTTGGTACTTTTCGATGAACGCCGTTAATCTGTTTGCAGAAAGTTTAACATCGACAATTACACCAGCTTGTGTGCTTGGCTCGGCGGGCAACATTTTTTCTTTTGCCCAATCCTTGTATTCGGAAAATGCGCCTGTTGTATCATTCATCACAGCGGCGGCAAGTACCCAACCTATACGCTCTAAGCCGTGTTCTTTGGTAACGAGTTCCACCATTTCCGTGGTGATGGCTTTATTAAATGCGCCCTTTGGTATCAGCTTGCCTTGCAAGGCTTGATTGGTGGCTTCGGCACATTGGGTATCAAGGTATTTGCTTTGGAAATACTCATCCATTTCGCCCGATTTTTCGGCATGGGCAAATGAAGAGGTGTATACCCACAAATCTTGCGGTTGTGGTGAAATTGGCACAGGGTCAATGCCTTGCGTTTCCAATTCACGATACCCCAAAACCATACGAGCATTATGCGTTGAGATGTTCAGCATTTTTGCTTTATCTCTTGTGGCGGTCAGAGATTTTTGCAAATCATTCTGCTTGTTGGTCAAATTCAGAAATTTTGCCGCTCAAGGTTTTAAGGTTTGGAAATTTTTCGAGTTTCAAGTCAACATAGATATAATCTCTTGCGGATTTATAGGCATCTATATCAGCATTATTGTCCTCGTAAAATGTTCCGTAAACCCTCATCACCTCCCCAAAATGCCTTGAATGTACCGCAAACAGGGCAGTTGAGTAATTTAGTGTTGAGTTCCGTTTCCGAAACTACCTTTATATTATAAGTTCTTGAACTTCGAATTCTTCATCATAATATTTGATATGTACGCCACAAATAAAAAAAGCCCTCCAGCTAGATTTAATCCAGCAGGGGGGCTTTCGGTTTAATGCCGTTCTTGCCTCCAGTATTTCCGACAGCGTATTTATTCTCTTTTGGCGCACCGCGCCGTTTAGTGTTCGTGTCGGCTGTGCCGCTTTTTTTAGCTGGCGCAGAATTTTCCGCGCTCAAACTTTTTTTGGAATTAGATATAGAGACATTTAAAGGCGGGTTTTCTGCTTTGTTATTGTTGGATTGTTGTAGGACATTGAGCGAATGTTGTACAACATTGTTTTTTTTAACCCATCCGTCACGGATTTTCCACACCGCTATTTTCTTCTCTACCTTCCCCTGTGTCTTAGATTTTTAATCCGTACCTTTTCGCTCTGCTTATCGCCAATTCCAGGTCATGTTTTTCGGCTTTGCCTTTTTGCTTTTGACAGGCGTGGAGGAAATATATCAAGTCTTTGTCGTATACTACATACATTATGCGGTTGTTTGAAAATTTTATCTCCCAGAGCTTCCCGCGAAGTTGACGGGTATTTTAGGCTTTCAGTGCCACTGCTCCATCTGCCTCTATTTCGCTTATGATTTCGTATGCTTTGATTGTCATATAAGATTTCCTCCTTTCAGCAAGATTATACTACATATTTGTAGTCATGCAAAAGATTTTTTGAAAATCATTTGCTTTTTTTGCCAATCCACTTTGTTGATATGCCCCGCGGCCTTCTGCACGGCCGCATGATTAGGCACTCCGCTTCCGCATCGTACCTTTGGAGCATATCAACAAAGTGGATTGGCGTTAAACATTAGTATACTCTTGCGATTAACCTTACCGGGTGATTACCGGAAGGTAGCGACAACGTCCAATCAACCCTGCTACTTCCGGGGCCAGCCCATTTCATAATCTCCAATGTCTGCGAAGATAGGTTGCTTTGGCGCAAGACCCCTTATTATATCTGTTCATCCAAGCATAACAAAAAATCCTGCGATGCCCAAAACATGAATGGGAATGAGCTGGAGGCTTTGGTGGTTGCCATCCTTAAGCGCGAACTCTTAAATCCGGAGTTTATTGAAAGGACGGTTGACAGGATTATTGAAATTTCCTCCAGTGTGGCCGGTGACAAAGCAGAAAAAACTAACTCCATAAATAAAGAGCTGGTGGACGTGACCACAAAGGCAAGCAACCTTTTGAACGCCATAATGACCGGGCTTGACTCCAAAATGGTGCGTGAGAAGTTGAAGGAGCTGGAGAATCAAAGGCAGGCTTTAAACGAAACCCTGCGCACCCTCGAACGTGCCACCGACAAGGAGCTTGACCGGGATATTTTGATTGCAAAGCTTAGTGCAGATTCCGATGCTTTAACTTCAGATGAGGGTAGCCCTCGTGCAACTATTCAAAAATATGTAAGTAAAATAATACTGTCCGACACTACCGTAGAGATTACGGGAATGTCGGACAGGTACGTCAGTAGTAATACTTGAGGAGGCGGATTTGCCGAACATGTCGCTAACGACAGAATCAAGGGCTACGTTGCAAACGGTAAAACTGTTTTGGTAGCGGTTTTTCTCGCTTGATTTGCACGATACGAGTTTGTACCGGTAGCGAGTGTATTCCCGCAAAATACGAATTGGCTTAGGCGGGATAAAGCTACCCGGCACTAAGCCGAGGCGAAACAAGTCGCCAATCCATTTTGAATCCTTGGTGTCGTCTTTATTGCCCTTAATAGACCTAACCCATTTTGGCGAGGCAACAACGATATTGATTTTGTCCTCCAAAAGGTTGTAAACAGGAACCCATTATTTACCCGTGGATTCCATACAAACGTCATGACAGTTATTTTCAAGCAACCACTGCTTGAAACGCAGAATGTCATTGCTGAAAGTTGAAAAACGATTCTTGGTGTACCTGGGCGTGATTCCATCGGTTTTAATGATTGTGGCAACGATAAATTTCTTGTGAACGTCAACGCCGCAACAGATGGGATAAACGACCTTCATAAACAAAAACTCCCTTCACTTTGTTTTAAGGCGAAGGGAGAGGACATTGACTGAATCGCCAGCATTTAACTAATGGTTAAAACAATCGTTAGTGTTCGGTCTCGAAGACCCACTTATTTGTGCTTGGACGGCGATTCTTACACTGATTGATATACGGCTTTAATCGAGAAGATTTCTGCAACTCACTCCTCCGTGCTTTGTAGTTTATCTTCTCCCTTCTACAAGATTTTATAACAAAATACACGACTCGGGTACTTCTCTTTCATTCCTATTTGTGCCTGAGCGTAGCGAAAGGCATGTTGATTGTTATGGAGCAAGCACTCTTTCGCTGTTCCAACGAGCCAAGTGATACGGTAAATAGCGACTGTGCCCTGCGTTTGCGATGCAGAGGGCGGCCGCTTTTTGTACGTTTCTGAAAATATGAGCAAGGTCACAGTACAACCACTACCCATCATCAGGAGGAATTGCAATGAGCATTTCACGGTTAATCAAAGTCTTAATAGCAGTATTTGTCGTGCTTGCTTCCCAAGCAAACAGTCGGCTGGAAAACGCCACCAACCAAAGGCTACAGCTTTATACGGCTGTGCATAATTTACAAAACGCTTCGGGGGATTTGACCCGTTGGGCGCGTAATTATGCCGTAACAGCAAACCGACAAGAGTACAATTATTATTGGGATGAGATCTTTACAGTGCAACGCCGTGACCGTGCCGTTGCTACTTTTTACGAGCTTAATGCGCCACAAAATGAACGCGATTTGATTCAACAAGCACTTAATCTTTCCAATACCCTTGCTTTGTTGGAAGATGAAGCGTTTCAAGCTGTAGCCGCAGGCGATATGGAATTGGCTGTTGAGCTAATGTTCGGAGCTGCTTATGAAACAGGTCGATTTCCTATTATACAGACACTCAACCAGCTTGCGGAAACTGTGGAACAACGCACTTTGCGTTATCAAGAGAACGCACAAGCTACCGCCGCTCTTTTTGAAACGCTGGCAATTATATCCGTTATCTTGTTTGCTATTTTTAGCATAGCGGGTGCTGTTTTCATTTTACGCAAAATTTCTCCCATCAACAAGCTAATGCAGTTGGCAAGTGATGTTGCCAAAGGCAATTTGAATGTAAATACCGACACAGCAAATATTTCAAATGACGAAATTGGAGCATTAACACAAGATGTTCATAAACTTGTGGATGTCATTAGGGGCATGGTTGCAGACTTAACAAGTGTGCATAAAGAGTATCTGCAAGTCGGTAACATTCATTACAGCATTGATGATAAAAAATACGAAAACTCCTTCAAAGAAATGGCTGGGTTGGTAAACAATCTGCTCATAAGCGTAACTGAAAATTTCACAGAAATTGCCGATGTGATTAGCGACGGTGATTTTAACAAAAAGATTGATTACAGCACATGGGTTGGGGAATGGGTGCTTGTTCCCAAAGCAATGGAATATCTTTTGGGCAACTTGAAAAACGTAAGCATGGAAGTAAGTGCATTGATAGAATCTGTTGCCGATAAGGGCGATTTAAGTTTCAAAATTGATGAAACCAAGTACAGCGGTGATTGGCGTGACTTAGCCAATTACTCACCCATGAATACTTGCAAAACACAGAAATCATTGAACGTAAGTTTATTTTGAAGCTTCTTTACAACCCTATCGAAAAATCCAGCGGCATTACCGAAGAGCAGTTATCAAAAGTGATAGAACTAAATCCCAAACTTCTTACTGTATACGGACTGGTAAATGACTTTAGGGCATTGGTCGCCGCAAAAAATGTTGACGAACTTGAGTCGTGGATGGCGGCGGCTCAAACTATCGAATCACCGGATATTGAAAGTTACGTGAATGGGCTTACTCGCGATTTAGACGCAGTGAAAAACGCAATTATCTATAATTATAACAACGGCCCCGCCGAAGGTAACATCAACAAGATAAAGCGCATCAAACATACCATGTATGGCAGAGCAAACTTTTCAACCCTTAGAACCAAGGTGCTGATGTTTGAAATGTGGAAAAATATCAGCTAATATGGGAAAGAACCATTACCATTACCCCCTTGACAAAGTTTGTCGGAAGTACAGATACGCCCCGGATGCAGTCACAGCGTCCACCGCATGACAATGGACGCTGTGGTGCTGTTTTACAGGTGCTTAATTATTTTTTTGTCGCGTGCTTGACTTATGCCCCTCGCCCGTCACACTAATCCCTTGTCTGCGCTAGGCACGCTTATTCACACCCCACGCCGCCCACTCACCAATGCGATTCCCTCTCCCTTAATTCGTCGTGGTCTTGCTCATCAGCTCTTCCACGCTGCGTAAGCCGTAGAACAGCAGAAATTCCTCCGAGGTTTCAAAGAGAATCGGCCTGCCCGGGGCGTCGAGGCGTCCTTTTTCTGTTATGAGCCCGTATTCGAGAAGCTTATTTACGCCGTGGTCGCAGTTTACGCCGCGAATGCTTTCGATTACGGCCTTAGTGACGGGTTGTTTAAAGGCGATAATTGCCAGCGTCTCCAGAAGGGTTTGGGATAGGGCGCGGCGGGGCTTTGCTTGCAGAAGCCGCCCAATCGCGGGATAGTAAATGGGGTTTGTACATAGTAAGTAACAGTCATTGGCCTCCGTCAGCTGAATACCGGATTTTTCCTGTTTGTAGGTTTCGGCCATCCGCGTCAGGAGATTTCGCGTAAGCGGAATGTCACAGCCGAGGGCCTCGGCCAGCTTTGACAGAGGCACACTTTCCCCGCTGGCGAATAACATAGCCTCCAGCATTTTTTCGCGTTCCGTAGTTAGGCCGGGCAAATCAAGCACCCCTTTCAAAATTGTAAATTTCAGGTATGGGCTGCGCGTAAGGCCATTTACCCGATTTGGGGCTGTGGGCAATGGCAAGCGCGCCTAGCGAAGGTGGGCGATTAGTGGCGAACGGGCAGATTAGTGCCACCGTCGGGCTTGTTGCAAGCAAGACCGACACAGGCACTTTTTGCCCGAAGTCAATCATCGTGCACCAAGCGTTAGCGCGGTCATTGCCCACAGCCCCAAATCGGGTAAATGGCCTTACGCGCAGCCCACACCTGAGACCTCCACGTCGCCGAATGCGCGGGGTTGCTTCGTATGTATTTTTCCCCGGCGCACCAGCTCCAAAAGGGCCAAAAATGTTACAACCATTTCGCGGCGGGTGCGGCACAGCAAAAAGAGGGCCTCCAAACTGAGCCGCCCCTTTGTTTTCAACAAGCCTGTTATATGCTCGATTTTGCCTGTTACGGTAAACCGCTCCCGGGGCATTTCGCCGTAGCCGGCGCGGACCTGGTCTATTTTCCCGGCTTGGCGGCGCATTATATCGGCAAAAATGTCCGCCAGCTGAGAAATGGATATTAAATCCATTACGGGCTGGTAGTTCATTTCTCCGGCCAAGGTTTTTAACAATTCTTTGTCCCCCGCACCGGTCAGGCGTTCTCCTGCGGGGGTTCGCGCGTTCAAATATCCGGCCAGCTCCTGTGCCTGCTGATACGCCAAAAGCTGCCGCGCCAAGGCGTCCCGGGGGTCTTCCTCGGGCTCGCTCTCGATTTTTGGGCGCGGCAAAAGCATCTTGGATTTAATCTCCAAAAGTGTTGCCGCCATCACCAGAAATTCGCTTATTTCGTTCATATCCGGCGGAAAAGTAGCGATGATTTCCAGATATTCCGCCGTCACTTGGGCGATGGGAATATCATAAATGTCTATTTCCCTGCGCTGAATCAGCCTCAGCAGCAGGTCCAAAGGCCCTTCGTAGGCCTCAAGCTTTACGTCCATTTACCACACCAAGCCAAAGATAAAATCGCGTATCGGGAAAATCAGCATTTGCAGCATTCCAAATATCAGCATAAGAATCAAAATAATTTGCATGGGCTTTTCGTAGTGATTCAAACGCATAGAGGTCTCCGGCGACACAAACAGCTGCAAAAGCTTGCTTCCCCCCATGGGAAAGACCGGAATCAGACTAAAAACAGCCAGCCCTATGTTCATTTGCACAAACCGATGCATGGCACGGTTAGTATAAACAAGGGTCCTCATTCCCCACTCCGAGGCACCGGCTCGCGCAAACAGCGCATCCCGCAAAATCGCCGTCCACAAAAAGGCGGCCAGCATTCCCACCAGCAAATTAGCCAAAATCGGCGCGGTATGCACCAGAATCGTCCCCATCCGCCTGTCCTTGTAATACAGCGGCGACGTTGGCACCGGCCTCCCCCACCCCACATGAAACATCATCATAAAGAAGAACCCTATCGGCTCAAAATATTTTAGCGGATTCCACCGCAAAAAGCCGGAATTGCGGGGCACCGGGTCGCCCAGCGTAGCCGAAACCCTAGCCTTCACCCACTCGTGAATAATCGGCGCGAAAAACGCCCCCGGCAGTAGAAGAAAAAAGTCCATGAGAAAACTCCTTATGTGTTTGCCGCTCGATGCGGCAGGTAAATCCCTAAGCTCTTATCTCCGCGCCGAATTTCGCTTCTAGGTTTTGAAGGACGGCCGCGAGGGGTTTGCTTACGTCCTCGACGGCGAGGGTACGGTTATGGTCGCGGAAGCGGAGGGAATAGGCCACGGATTTATAACCCTCGCCTACCTGCGGGCCTTGATAGACGTCGAAAAGCTTGACCTCTGCCAGATGGCCACCGCCTTTTTCACGGATGGCGGACTCAAGGTCGGCAGCGGGGACGTGTTCTTGCACCTTAAAGGCCAAGTCGCGGTCGAGAGGCGGGTATGTGTGGGGCTTTGTGAATTTGAAGGTGTAAGTCTCGGCTACCTCGTGCAACAAATTTATGTCAAGCTCGGCCAAGTAGGCCTTCGTGCCGATTTCATAGTTTTTGGCAACGGCCGGGTGCAGCTCGCCCAAGAAGCCCACCACTGTTGCGGTGTCACGGGGGTTAGGGCTTGTTTTTACGGCTACGTCGGCGGCGCGCCCTGGGTGCATATATGGACGAGTCCGATGCGGCGTAAAAATCAAGGGGCGGTTGGTTAAAGCCGCGATTAATTCCTCAATGTCGCCTTTAAATGCCAAAAAGTCCATATCCGTGCCGTAGGCAGCAATCGTAAGGCGCGGAAGCTCCATCGGCAGCTCGGACATGGAGGCAGAGTCCCCCCCACAGTGTAGCGAGGAAGCGTAATATGAATAGGCGATTTCAAAAAGTGAGGCGGATTCGTTGCCCTTATTATAGTTGCGTGAAATGCACTCAAGCAGACCGTTTGCGGTGTGTTCGTTACGCATCATGCTAAAATCCTCACCCAGCGGGTTTTTAAGGAAGATTGCCTGACGGGAGGGGCAATCGGCCGGAATGTTTAGCTTATCCAAAGCCTTTGGGCTTTCGAAGGGGAAGGTCACGGCCTCGTAGTAGCCCAGCGCGGCCATGGTTTTTTTAAGAAGCTCCTGACGCCGGCGGCGCGGAGTTTTGCCCGCGCCGGGAAGGGCGGCCTCCCCGTCCACGGCCTGCGCATATCTGGATTTAATATTATTGTACCCGTAAAAACGCGCCACTTCCTCGGCCAAATCCGCCGCACAGGTAATATCCCCGCGGAAGGTGGGAATTAGAGCTTCCAATTTCATTCCGGCTTCAGGGCGTACATGTGGCCTGCGATGCATGTCAGCGGTGCTTGCCGCGACGCAAGCCGCTTCGCGGGTTTTTATGCCTACACGGCGCAGGTATGTGCGGATATGTTCCTTGTCCAAAATATCACAACTGATGCCTAACAATTTGTTGATTTCTGTCGGGTCGAAGGAAATTACTTTGGGGGTGCGCGGGACGGGATAAACGTCCACCACGCCGGGCACAACTTCACCGCAGTTCAGAAGCTCCACCAGCTCCATGGCGCGGTTCACGCTTATAGGCGGCTGATTGGGGTCTTGGCCTTTTTCGAAACGGGCGGAGGCGTCTGTGCGCATTCCGAGATATCGGGCGGTTTGGCGGATATTTGATGCGTCAAAATTGGCCGACTCAAATAAAATCGTGGTGGTTTCTTCCGTTATCATGGAATTTTCGCCGCCCATGACCCCGGCGATGCCAAGGGCCTTTTCATGGTCGGCTACAAGAAGATTTGTTTCGTTTAAAAGACGCTCTGTGCCGTCCAAGGTGGTGAATTTCTGGCCCTTATCGGCGGTTTTTACCACTATGCCGTGCTTGCCGTCTTTTACGGCCACGGTATTTATGTCAAAAGCATGAAGGGGCTGGCCATACTCCAACATCACATAGTTTGTGATGTCAACAATGTTATTTATAGGGCGCAGTCCCGCCGTGGAAATGCGGCGGCGCAACCACTGCGGCGACGGGCCGACCTTTACGTTTTTTACCACCCGGGCTGTGAAGCGGGCGCAGCGGGCCGTGTCGCGGATTTCCACAGATACAATATCGGCGGTGTTGCCTTGGCCCCGTTCCTTCAAATTAATGGCGGATAATTCGAAGGGCGTGCCATATACGGCGGCGGCTTCCCGCGCCATGCCCATTACGCAATTGGTGTCCGGGCGGTTGGACAGCACATCAAAATCCACAACTTCCTCGCATAAACCCATGGGAATTCTCGCATCGGAGCCCAGCGGAAATTTCTCCGCGTCGAAATCCGGAAAAACATAGATGCCGTTTTCCGGGGCCTCGGGATAGTCGGCGGCAGTATATCCCAGCTCGTCGATGGAGCACAGCATTCCGTTGGACTCCAGGCCGCGCATTTTGGATTTTTTTATTTTAAGGCCGTTCGCCAGCGTCGAACCGTGAACCGCCACGGGGATATAATCCCCCAATTTCAAATTATCCGCGCCGGTGACGATTTGTAAGGTTTCCGTTCCGATGTCAGCTTGCGTCACCCACAGCTTGTCCGCGTCCGGATGCTTCTCCAGCGCGGCAATCCGCCCCACAACCACACCCGTTATGTCCTCGCCTAGTCGTGTCACACCCTCAACGGCATTCCCGGCGTCGGTCATTTTCTCCAAAAAAATATCTGTTTCTTCATCTATATTGGCCGCTTCGCGCAACCATGACATGGGGATATTCATTATTGCAACTCCTTTTTGCTTCTCTGAAATATTTTCCTAAACAATTTCCGTAGCATTCCGGGCAGATTGAATACGCCAAGTGTCATCAGTAGTCCAATAAGATTAACGATGTACCCTGCCGGATTGCCCCTCATAAAAAACACGCTTGCAAGCATAAGCAGAAACCCGGCTGCGGGCCACACCCAAGCGAATGCCCGTGGTTTGCTCCACGCCCGCCCGGAGCGCAGCAACACTCCGTTTATTGCAACATCGGCCGCCTCGCCGTATCTAATTACCAACACGGCATCCCGCCCGTCAAATTGGAAATCGTAACCTACGTCCGCAAAGCCCTGCTCAAACGATTTATGAAATGTGGGGAAAATCTCGCCGTTTACATTAATTACATGATGATTTTCGTCGGTATTATAATATCGGAATTTATATATCTGCCCATCAATTTCGCTTTCCCATTTATCTAAGTTAAACTCCAGCGGCATAACCTCTACCCTACAAACTGACTCAAAAACTGCACGTCGTTTTCAAAATACAGGCGAGGGTCGGCAAGGCCGTGCAGCGCGCTGGTTATGCGGTCGATGCCCAGCCCAAAGGCATAGCCGGAATACTCCCGGGGGTTAATGCCTGACATTTCCAGCACCTTTGGATGAACCATTCCGCATCCCCAAAGCTCCACCCAGCCGCTGCCCTTGCACACGCGGCAGTCCAATGCAGATGATTTGGACAAACCATTTTTGCAGCTGTAGCAGGTGATATCCACCTCCGCGCTGGGCTCTGTAAAGGGAAAATGGCTGGGCCGCAGGCGGATTTTTGCCTCCTCGCCAAAAACATAGCGCACGATGATTTCCAACATGCCCTTGAGGTCGCCAAAGGTAATATTTTTGTCAACAACCAAGCCCTCCATTTGATGGAACGCCGGCGTGTGTGTGGCGTCAATTTCGTCGCGACGGAAGGTCTGCCCCGGCGCGACAATACGAATGGGCGGCTTGCGGCTTTCCATGGTGCGCACCTGTACGGGTGACGTATGGGTGCGCAGCACAAGATTCTCGTTTACATAGAAGGTATCCGACTCGTCCCGGTTTGGGTGAGTGGGCGGAGAGTTTAGCGCGTCGAAATTGTGATACACCGTTTCGATATGGGGGCCGTCAACAATGTCAAATCCCAGGCTCACAAACAAATCCTCCAGCCGGGAAAATGTCACGCTTACCGGATGGAGACGGCCTTGAGCGCGCCGCTTTCCGGGCAGAGTGATGTCCATTGCTTCGGATTTTAGTGCCGCGTTCTGGGCCTCGGCCTCCAGCCGGACCCGGGCTTCCTCGATTTTTTCCGTCACCCAGTCCCGCACTTCGTTGGCCTTTTTGCCCATTTCCTTGCGTTCTTCCGCCGGCAGAGAGCCCACCGTTTTCAGCAGCAAAGTCATTTCGCCCTTGCGCCCCAGCATTTTCACGCGCAAATCCTCCACCGCCGAAGGAATCTTCGCGGCGGCCAGCGCGTCCTCTATTTTTTCCCGCAGTTGATTTAATTTTTCAATCACGTTTTTCACTCCCGAGTTTGGAAATTTCAATTTAGCAAGAAGCTTATTATAATCGAAAATTCAAGCTGCTGCCAACCCTGCCGAGGCAGCAGCATTTAAACATTCAAAATCTTCTTTAACGTGTCTATTGTCTTTAATGCCTGCTTAAAATCAAAATCTTCAATCAGCTGTACCAATACAGCCATTTCCGGCATTACACGAAGCTCATCAAGCAAATTCATACTGTCAGCGTTGTGAGCTACTAATAATGGATAAAGATTGTCAAAAATCATTTTGGCTTTATCCTTATCCAAAATCATATGACCGGGGAATACCGGCGCATCCGGCTTTCCGATGCTTTCAAGCACCTGTGACAATTCCTTTTCTAAAGCAGACAGCTGTTCGTCCGCTGGTGTTTGCCCGTCAGCCAATAAATCTTCCAAGTGGCCCGCGGCCTGCATTAAGCCGCTTTCGTTTATCAACCCTGCCAAGCCCTTAAGAGTATGCGTTAAGATGTGGGCGGTTTCAATTTCGCCCGCGTCCAAGGCGCGGGTTATATCAATAAAGATATTTTTGTGGTTTTTTACAAAATCCGTACGCAATTTTCCAAACACATAAACATTATCCCGAAAATCATCAATGCTCCCCATTGAGACGTCCGCCTCTTGTTTGGCTAAACTATCCCTTACAGCAGCTTCAACTACTTCAGGCGGCTGCTTATCCTTTACATATTTAATTAAAACGGCATCCAGCTTATCCGTCATAATTGGCTTTGAAAGAAAGCTGTCAAAGCCGCTTTTAATGTATTCTTCCTCCTGGCCGATTAGTGCGTTGGCAGTGAGAACAACTATGGGATAAATGTAACCCATATCACGCAAAATCCTCATAGCTTCGGGGCCATTTATACCGGGCATCATGTGGTCCATAAACACAATGTCGTAAACCTTGCCCTGCTTTATCTTATCTATAGCCTGCTGCCCGCTTTTGCAGGTTTCCACATTAAGGCTGTAAAAGGCAAGCAGCCTTTGCGCCACATACAAGTTGGCATCTATATCGTCAACGACAAGAATGTTACCGTAGGGCATAGGGTCAGGTATAAACCTGCGTCTTTTTTCAGTTTTATCCAAGTACATTTTAAGCTGCTGCAATTTAATTGCTGCTTCTTTTCCCAAAACCTCCTGTGAAGCTATTTTCTGCGGTATGCTGATGGTAACAGTTGTACCAACCGATACTTTACTTTCCACTTTAACATGGGCATCCATCAGCTGCACAAGATTGGCTACAATAGACATGCCAAGACCCGTTCCGCTGACACTGCTTTTTTTATGCTCGTGGAAACGTGTATAGTCATTAAACAGTACGGCAATCTGCTCATTGCTCATACCAAGCCCTGTATCACTGATGGAAATCACAAGAGTTATATTTTCGTCATCCAGAGGGCGGCACTGTAGGGTTAAATCAACCGAGCCGGAATCCGTATACTTAAAAGCATTTGATAATACGTTGACAATAATTTGCTCGATTCGTAAGGTGTCGCCTATAAGATATGCGGGCAAATTTTCGTCCACATGCAAATTAAACTTTATATTCCTATGGTCCAAATATGCGTAATGCATATTCGCGGCATTATTTATCAAGCTTGCCGTATCGTACTTGCCCGGGGAGATAACCATTTTACCGCTTTCGATTTTGGAAAAGTCCAATATGTCATTTATAATGCCAAGAAGCAGCCTCCCTGAGCTATAAATTTTCTCAAAAGACTCTTCTATGTTTGGGGAGATTCCCGGTATTTGCAATCCGATTTCCGAGATGCCTAAAACCGCTGAAATAGGAGTGCGGATTTCATGACTCATTCTGGCCAGAAACGCGCTCTTTGCCTGACTGCTTTCTTCTGCTACTTCAATGCGCTTTTGCTCTTCGAATACACGCTCCAGCAGCTCCTGTTCCTTGACCGCAGCTTCCCTAACCTTTTTTAGCATACTATGAATTGTGCGGGACAAATCTCCTATTTCGTCCGTGCGGTCCTCGCCGTAAACCAAACTGACTTGCGCATTGTCATCCGTCACCAGAGAAACACTGCCGGTAAGATTTGCAAGCGGCATAAGTACGCCTCGGTGCATTGTTATCATGCTGACGAGCGCGAATACTATAAACGCGGAAACAAGAATTATTATTACAGGCAGAATATCCGCGATACTAAACAGCATACGGCTGTCAAACAATGTAATTATCATCCATGTCGAATGAGGAATAGGTGCAATGGCCGCGTAATCGTGATGCCCGTCCGTAAGCCGGACAACCTCAATTTGCGCGCCCTCCGCAAAAAACATCTCATCGCGTATGGTAAAGTTATACACAAACTCACCAAGCCCTGCATCAATACTGCTGATATGGACACTTTCGTCTTCCCAGAAGGTATAGTGATAAAAGGCACCGCTTTCTATGTGGACGAAGCCATTTCCGTCCACGATATAACCGCTGACAAATTCATCATCATATTGCCCGAACACATCATCAAGTACATATTCTATCCGAAAGGGAATGCACAAGAGGCCTACATCCCGCCCCTCATGAACAACTCTGTAAAGCAGCCAGATATTCCAGGTATGGGTAGCCTTGTCGATATCGACATTAAACGTAAAAGTCCTGTCCGTATCCATCATGTTAAAAAACCACTCGTCCATCGGCTCATAGGGTGACATTCTGCCATGAGGCACAAAATCCTCAATGGACGTGTTTAAACCCATTACATACTCATTGAGCGAGCCGGCCAGGCCAATATAAAACTCAGGAACCTGAATAAACGGAACCATATTCCGCAAATCACTAAGTGCGGCATATCTTTTTTCATCGTTATGTTCATCGGCAAACCATTCCTGTACAGCACTTGAATTTGCTGCCTTGCGAAGCAGTACCAAGTTGCTGTTCAAATGAGACATGAATCTGCCTACGGACTCCTGTGAGTGGATGTGCGCGATTCTCCTAGACGCGGTATCGGTTATACCTGCTACCGCTCCCACAGACAACGAAACAATCACAGTTAGTATTAAAATTAAAATGGCTAGGTTTAGAAAAGTAACACGTCTTGACAGTCTGCTTCCAAACAGATGTTTTCTAATCACGACGCCCCTCCCTCCACACTTTTTTACCCCTCGTTATTTTACTATAAACCAAGGGCCGTCTCGCAAACTGCACCGGGGGTGCGATGGTGCCTTTTGCGAGACGGCCCCTTTTTGATATTAAAGATTTTAAGAGATGGGCCCCATCAACATGTAAATACCTACTCTTGGGTATACACCATCAAAGCCATATGCCGGGCCCTCTTTACATTCATAGTCATGGCGCGTTGATGCTTGGCGCAGTTGCCGGTTACTCTGCGGGGGAGAATTTTCCCGCGCTCGGATACATATTTACGCAGTTTTGAGATATCCTTGTAATCAATTGAGCTTACTTTATCTACACAGAACTGGCAAACGCGCTTTTTGCGCCGCCCTCGTCTTTTTGGAACCATAGCTACCTCCTATCAAAATGGCAAATCATCGTCTTCGTCTATGCTTTGGGTTATAGCGGAGAAGCCCTCGGGCTCGGCGGTTGGCGGGGCTTGGGCAGAGTATCCGCCGCCGCTTTTGGCCATGCGTGCCTCGTAGGCCGCCCGGCTTTCCGCAAAATTTACTTCCTCCGCGCTAACCTCGGTTATCCAGCGTCGCTGGCCTGTGTTGTCGTCGTAAGAACGCACGGTAAGGCTTCCGCATACGGACACCATCATTCCCTTTTTGATGTACCGCTCGACAAACTCCGCCGTACGCCGGAAGGATACGCAATTGATAAAGTCGGCATCGGGTTCGCCTTCTTTTTTAAAGCGTCTGTCCACGGCCACGGTGTAACGCGCCACACAGATGGGCTCGGCACTTTGGGAATAACGTATTTCAGGGTCTTTTGTTAAACGTCCCAGCAATATTACCTTGTTCATACGATACCCTCTTTCCTACTCTTGGGAAGCTTCAGCTTCCGCGACGGGGGCCGGCTCGGGTTCGGCTACTGGCTCGGGG
>WQSB01000045.1 GCA_009788085.1 Defluviitaleaceae bacterium | reverse complement strand
AAACGGGAATATTATAGGTGCTGCCAACGATTTGCAGCTGCTTGATGGCGGCGGGGCGGTAGATATCGCAGGCCACCAGAAGCGGGCGTTTTCCCTGCTTGCGCAAAATCCCAGCCAGCTTGCCACTGCTGGTGGTTTTGCCCGCGCCCTGCAAGCCCACCATCATGTACACCGTGGGTGGCTTTGACGAAAACGTCAGCTGGCTTTGTGACGAGCCCATGAGGGCAATCAGCTCTTCATGCACCAGCTTTATGACCTGTTGTCCGGGATTTAGGCTTTCCAGCACATCGTGACCGACGGATTTTTCCGTTACTCCGGCGACAAATTCCTTCACCACGCGGAAATTTACATCGGCCTCCAAAAGCGCGAGCCTGACCTCGCGCATGGCTTCCTTTACGTCTTTTTCGGAAAGACGGCCCTTACCCCGCAGCTTCTTAAAAACATTTTGCAGTTTTTCACCTAAATTTTCAAATGCCATTAAACACCTCCCTTTGTTAGTGTTTCAACGAGTTTGCGAATGCGAACGGCGATAGCTGCCGCGTCCTCCATGCCTAATGCTTCCAGCTCTAATAGCGCGCGATTAATTTCCTCTATCAAGCTTTGATTAGAGATGTGCTTTTTCACAAGACCAAGCTGCTCTTCGTAGCGGTTTAGCCGCGCCGCCGAACGCTTTAGCAAATCGGCCACGGCTTGCGGCGTCACACCCATAGTCGCACCTATTTCCGCCAGCGAGTTATCCTCCATGTGGTGCATCGCAAAAATTTCACGCTGCCTTTCCGTAAGCAACGCCCCGTAAAAATCAAAAAGCATATTCTTGTGCTGCCTTGCGGCGGGTAAGTCGAGCTTATTCATAGTTCGCGCCTCTCAAGGAAAAACCCTTTGTACAGTATAGATACTTGATAGTGCGATGTCAAGTATGCACATTAACTCGGGAGTAGCCCAGTAGCGTGGATGACGGCGTGTGAATGTCACGCTCATGCTCGCGCCCGTTGCGGCTGGTGCTCGCAAGACGCTCCACATTTCACACGCCGTCACTCACGCCATTGGGCCACGCCCCATTAACTTGAAGTAAATAGCAACAGTTTTTTATAATATCATATAAAATATCATTAAAGATATTGACAACTGCAAGTTGTTACGATTACAATTGATATCAAAGGAGATGGGTATATGCAAAAAGAATTTGACGCCGCCTATTTCGACGGCCTGTTAAAAAACAATAAGGCCTCAAAAAAACAGGTAGCCGTGTATCTGGACGATTTAAAACTGGAACGCATTGATATGATTACGCGGCTATTTTCGTCCATCAGTGACTCAAAGAGTTTTGCCCGAAACACCTTAATCGAAGACGCAGTAGACAAGTATATCGAGGAAGCCAGTGCCTTTTTGCGGGATGAGCATGGCATTGATGTAGGCGCGTTAATAGCTGCATCACGGTATGAGAAGTATGACACGGTAATCCTGTCCGCTAACGGCAGAGGCTTCGAGGACACATTTTTAGGAGAAAGCGAGCCTATGTGCTGGTATCCTTGCAGAATCAGCAATGAGCGAGAAAATAATTTGCGCCATATAGCTATTTATCGTGGGCAGCCTATCTCCGCTATTACGCATTATGCTGTAATAAAGGAGTTTAAGCATGACCCCGAGAGAGGTTATAAGGTCTGTTTTTTTGAGGGTGGCCCCATTGAATTGCCTAACAAAATAACGCTGGGCGACAAAGACAGTTGTTTTTTCATAGGAGCAAAATATACAAAACTTGAATACCTGCTAAACGCGACCACCGCCGACGATATTCAGTTTTGTTGACTTATGATAAAATATTAAACTTAGGAGATGAGACGCTATGAATCAACTAGAGACAATTTATTTAGAAGAAAACGCCGTTGTAATTTTAGACCAGACGCTGTTACCCAGCGAAGTGAAATACCTGCATCTGCGCACAATTGAGGACGTTTGGCAAGCGATAAAAATTTTACAGGTGCGGGGTGCGCCGGCGATTGGAATAGCGGCGGCCATGGGCATGTACGTATACATGAAGGAAGTAGCGCGGACGGCTTCGGATTTTGATGCTTTGGCGGCGGCGTTTGAGAAAGGCCGGACGTATCTTTCCGGCTCGCGCCCAACGGCGGTGAATTTAAATTGGGCACTGGCAAGAATGTCGGATGTGTTCGAATCAGTCAAAGGAAAACCTGTGGATGAAGTTATAATCGCCCTCCGTGAGGCAGCCGAGAACATCCGTGAGGAAGATATAAACGTGTGCCGAAGCATTGGCGAGCACGGCGCGGTTTTGCTAAAACCGGGCATGGGAATTTTAACCCACTGCAACGCCGGAACCTTGGCCGCGTCAAAGTACGGAACGGCACTCGCGCCTGTTTATATTGCGCAAGAACGGGGCATTTCGCTAAAAATTTTCGCGGACGAAACGCGCCCTGTTTTGCAAGGCGCGAGGCTGACGGCTTTCGAGCTTCACCGCGCCAATGTAGACGTCACACTTATTTGCGACAACATGGCGGCAACGGTAATGTCAAAGGGCTTGATTGACGCGGTGCTTGTGGGATGCGACCGCGTTGCGGCCAATGGCGACACCGCCAATAAAATAGGCACCTTTGGGGTGGCAGTGCTGGCCAAAAATTTTGGAATTCCGTTCTATGTATGCGCGCCGTTTTCCACGATTGACCCGAAGACGCCCACGGGTGCAGAGATTGTAATCGAAGAGCGCGATAGCGAGGAAATCACAGACATGTGGTTTAGTCAAAAAATGGCTCCGGCAGGTGTAAAAACCTACAACCCGGCCTTTGACGTGACCCCCGCAGAATATATTACCGGATTTATTACGGAAAAGGGGATTCTCAAGCCACCATTTTAGGAGTGGCGGCTTGAGAGGGGGAGGCGGCGTGTAAATGTTACGCTAATGCTCGCGGCCGTTTGCGGCTGGTGCTTTGGGCGAAAATGGCATTCGCCAACGGCTATCGCCGTCGCGAACACGCATTTTCGCATCCAAATCAATGCGCCGCACTGCTCGCAAGTCGCTCCACATTCTACACGCCTCCTCCCCCTCTCAAGCCACCCTTCCTTAAGTCCAGCGTCGATAATTGGTAATTTATAGGAAATTATTTGTTAATAGATATTAATTTGCGATGAATAATTATTGCTTATTTATTAATGAACTGTTACAATCGCCTCCGCAAGATTGGAGGATATTTATGAAAAAATTAAAAGTGGCCGTTTATGTGGTGCTTTTTGCCCTAATTGCCAGCATTGCCATTCCATTTGGGGTGTTAAGCTTTACAGCGGCCGAAACGGTTCTTCGACAGGTAACGGTTTACGACCAAAATGAGCAGCACATTTTTCTAACCCAGGCAGCAACGGTGGAAGAAGCTTTACGCGAATTGGGCATCGCACTAAACGATTTTGACCGCACCAGCCATTCTCTGTCCGGCCTAATCTGGGACGGAATTACAATCACACTCGAACGAGAAATCAATTTTTACTTTGAAATCGACGGAAATCCCTTACTTACGCGCTTTTCCCGGCCGGGGGTCACGATAGAGGAAGTGCTGACACAATTGCAGCAGGAGCAAGAACTGGCTTTGCTTTTTGACGGCGACCATACCCGTCAAGTGGCAAGCGGCGAAACACTGAGCTTTACCTCGTGGCAATCACGGCTTATTTTTGACACGTATTACGTTCTCTACCAAACCATCGAAAATTACACAGGTGCCGTAAGCCGCGGGCGCAGATATGTGCGCCAGGACGGGGTTTTGGGCGTAAATGAAATTACAACGGCCATCGTCTATATCGGCGGTGCGGAAATTAATCGCGAAGCTATCGGAACCGCCATTCTGTCCGAACCCATCGACAAAATAATAGACATCGGAACGGCCTGGCTGGGCTCCATGACCAACCCGTTTCGCGAGGACTTTCACTATTTCCGCCGCGTGCGTATGGAGGCCACGGCCTACACCGCCGGATACGGCTGCACGGGCAAGCATCCCTGTGACCCATGGTATCGCATTACCGCTTCCGGCCGCGAGGTTCAGCACGGAATAGTCGCCGTTGACCGCAACGTTATACCGCTGGGGACGCGCCTGTTCGTTGAGGGATATGGCTTCGCCTTGGCCGCAGATGTCGGCGGCGCGATTCGCGGCTACAAAATCGACCTCTTTATGGAGGATTTACAAGACGCCCTGCGTTTTGGTCGCAGACATCTGTATGTATGGATTTTGGATGAGATTGAATGGAGCTATTAAAGTGTTTCGCGGCTTTTTTTAGCGGTCTTTAAACGCACCATCTCGTCCCGTTCGCGTTCTTCAAGCTGCTCTGATATGTATTTTATACGCGCCTCGTATTTTGGAATGGTAACATTCCTTAGTGCGGCGGCGCGTTTTCTTGTGCGGCGAATCAGAGCGGCCAGACGGCGGATTTTTGCCTCAGCATCAGCCAATTCTTGTATTTTTGTTAAAACCTCGCGCCAGACACAAAACGCTTCGTCAAGGGATGCGGCGGTTTCGCTTAAATCGTATCCACCAACCGGGAAAAATATTTTCCATAAACTTGCCACATTTTCTTGCCCAAGCTCTATTTGCGCTATTGCCAAAATTTGATATGCGGTTATAATATCACTATGAAGCTTTTTTCTTAGAATGTGTACTTTGTTTTTTGCTTCGGAAAGCTCGTGCAGCAGGGCCTTGTGTCTTTTATCCAGCAGATTATGCCCTTTTCTCGCCAAACTTAAGTTATGCTTGGCTTGCAGCAGATTTCGTTTTGTAGGCAAGTCGTTTGCGTCCATTTCTATAACCTCCTTTATTACAATTTCATGCCAATATTTCGCAGAATATTCTAACCGCCTCCGGTTCAACATAAACATTGAATTATAGCTAGGGAGGGATAAAAATGCCAAAGATTCCAATATCGGTAGGCATTGTCGGTTATAATGGACGGGAAATGACCAAGGCGTTTTTGCGTATGAGTCAAGGTACGGCCAATTGCTATCATATTACCAGCGAGCAGCCCCTTGGCCCAAAGGTAAACGTGCTGGTGGCGGCGGAAGCTTCGCCGGTTTTAACCGCGATAATACCCGAGCTTGGACGGGACGATTACCTTGTGGTCAACGCCGACGACAAAACAATTTTTCCGCTTTTATCCCAGAGCGAGGCGAAGCTCATCACCTATGGTTTTAACGCACGGGCGTGTATCACCGCCTCAAGCGTTACGGACGATGGCTTGCAGGTATGTATCCAGCGCACGTTTTGCGGCATTGACGGCGCGGAGCGTATGCCTCAGGAGTTCCCCGCCCGCGGGCAAGAGAACTCCACTGCGGTTTTGGGCGCGGCGGCGGCATGGGCGGTTCTAAATCCAAGCCAGTAGAAATAAAATATAACTAAAGAGAGGTGACGCAACGTGGAGAACGGAAATAATTTCATTGACATCGGCGGACGCATTTATTCTGATTTTGTGTTCAGCCATGAGATTTATGGAGAAGGCTTTTATCGCTTCGACGTTGAGGTGGATAGACTCAGCGGCAACAGCGATGTTTTGCCCGTAACCGTAAGCGAACGCATTGTTGACCGCGAGAAAATGGCGGTTGGTTTACCCGTACGCATTCTTGGGCAAATCCGCTCGTACAACAATTATGTCGAGGCTGACAGAAAAAACAAGCTGGTGCTTACCATTTTCGCTCGGGACGTTGAGCCCCTCACCGCGCAGGAGTCTAGCCCCAACGATGTGTTCCTAGACGGCTATTTGTGCAAACCGGCCATTTACCGCACCACGCCCTTCGGGCGCGAAATCGCCGACCTGTTGGTGGCGGTCAATCGTTCATATAACAAGTCCGACTACATACCTTGCATCGCGTGGGGCAGAAATGCCAGATACGCCGGCAAACTGGAAGTCGGACATCATATCCGCCTTTGGGGCAGAATGCAAAGCCGTCAATACCAGAAGAAAATCGACGAGAATAATATTCTGGAAAAGACTGCCTATGAAGTCTCCGTATCCAAGGTTGAAATTATTAACGACAGCGAAACCAGCAATCCCGAGGCTGTCAGACCCGCCGACTCTATAGAGGATGTCACCGAAAACACCAACGGGCTATGAGTAATTGAATTTCTTTAAAATCGAATATATTTAATTTTAAAAAGGGGCCGTCTTGCGAACGGCCCCTTAATTTTGCAAATACATTTTTTCGTAATAATCCAGGTATTCCCCGGAAGTTACCTTATCTGTCCATGCTTGATTGTTTTGATACCAATCAATGGTTTTTGCCATGCCCGATTCAAAAGTCCATTCCGGGGTCCACCCCAATTGTGTTGTTATTTTAGTATTATCAATAGCATAGCGGCGGTCATGCCCCGGCCTATCTTTTACATGCTCAATTAAGCTATTATCCTTGCCCAAGGCGGATATAATAGTTTTGACTACCTCAATATTGGGCTTCTCGTTATTACCGCCAATATTATAAATATGGCCATCTATGCCCTTACATATAACCGTATCAATAGCGGAGCAATGGTCTTCTACATACAGCCAATCCCTGATTTGCATTCCGTCGCCGTAGACAGGCAATTTCTTGTCCAACATGCAATTGTGTATCATAAGCGGGATAAGCTTTTCCGGGAACTGAAATGCCCCATAGTTATTAGAGCATCGGGTAATATTTATAGGTAGCCCATATGTTTCGTGATAGGCTCGGACAATTAAATCTGCGGAGGCTTTTGATGCGGAGTAAGGGCTGTTTGGCAAAAGCGGCATTTCTTCCACGAACATACCACTGCTTCCTAAAGTGCCGTACACCTCATCTGTAGAGACCTGTAAAAATTTTACGCCACTCCTGTAGACCCTGCAATATTTGTTATCAGGCTCTATATTCCAATGACGTTTGGCTATATGCAATAGAGCCTGTGTTCCAATAATATTGGTAGACAGAAAAATATCAGGCTCTACAATGCTGCGGTCTACATGGCTTTCCGCCGCAAAATTTACAACAGTATCAAATTGAAATTTATTAAACAGCGCGTCAAGCAATGTCCTATCACAAATATTCCCTTTAACAAAAGAATACCTAGGGTCATTGCTAATTGGTGAAAGGGTGCTTAAATTACCGGCATAGGTAAGCGCGTCCAAGTTTACTATTCTAATGTCTCTATGTTTGGCAAGCATGTAGAAAATAAAATTAGACCCTATAAACCCCGCGCCACCTGTTATTAGCAAGCTTTTCATACTCTCTCCCTGGCCAAATCCAATATATATTTACCATAATCAGTCATTGATAACTCCTGCCCCAACCGGAAAAGCTGCTGCGTGTCAATAAAACCTTTGCGCCAAGCAATTTCTTCAATACATGAAATATACAGCCCTTGCATTTCCTGTATACTGCGAACAAACTCCGAAGCCTTTAGCATTCGGTCGGGTGAACCCGTATCCAACCAAGCCATCCCACGCCCCATTAAAGACACATGCAGCTTATTGTTGCGCAAATAGTGCTCATTAACAGAAGTAATCTCAATCTCACCACGTTCAGACGGCTTAACCCCTTTGGCAATTTCCACTACGTCGTTGCTGTAGAAATACAACCCTGGCACAGCATAATTTGACTTGGGTTTAGAAGGCTTTTCTTCAATTGACGTGACTTTTCCCTGTCCGTCAAAAGCAACTACCCCAAATTCACTTGGGTTGCCGACGGGATATCCAAAAATCGCGGCTTCCCCGGCTTGAGCTTTCTCTTTTGCACCTTGAAGCAACCCGCTAAAATACTGGCCGTAGAACACATTGTCGCCTAAAATCAAACAGCAGCCCTCAGTGTCGCCGTCTTGAATAAAAGATTCGCCTATAATAAAAGCATCTGCCAACCCTTTTGGCTTTTTCTGCACGGCATATTTGAACGACAATCCTAAACGTGAACCATCTCCAAGCAGCTTTTGGTAAGAGGGCATATCTTCCGGCGTTGAAATCAATAATATATCCCGTATACCTGTCAGCATCAGCACAGACAAAGGATAGTATATCAGCGGCTTGTCATAAATTGGTATAAGCTGCTTTGATATTGCAATAGTTGAAGGGTAAAGGCGTGTACCTTTGCCCCCAGCTAGGATAATGCCTTTCATTTACAACCCTCCTAGTACATAGTGTTTTCAACGGAAACGTCTACAGGGACTTAATCCACCCGGCTGTTTCAATGATACTTTTTGTAAAATCTGTTTTGGGCTCATATCCAGTGTCGTGAAATAACGCGCCTAAATCAAATTGGCTATAATCAACACGATAATTTTCGGAATATGTGCCAAATAACAATTCAGATTTAGAATTTAATATTGACTTCATTTTTACTAATTTATCTTTAAAGGTTGTTATATTGCGGCGGCCAATATAATAATCTGCATATTTTTTTTCTGAAGTTACCGCACACAGAATACCGTCAATTAGGTCGTCAATGTACACCCAGTCATCCTGATGTACGCCGGAAATAAGATTGATGGCTTCATCAGCCAGCATTTGTTTAATAAAAAACACTATAGCAGTGTTTAATTTATCATCAATGCCGTAAATATTGGGAAGAATAAGATTTTTGCATGAAATTTTATGTTTATAAGCAAGTGCCATAAACATATCGCTCGCACATTTTTTAGCTGTACCATACAAAATAGGGTTCGTTGTTCTATCATCAGAATTAATTTTTATGCTACCCTGCTGATAGCTGCTGCTACAGGCGCAACCTTTACACTGCAAATTAGCAGCCGCCATAGCAGCATCACATGAGGCTTGTATATTTTTTATTTGTATATTGTAATCTTTATAGTCCGCAGTTGTAGAGGTTGTTCCCTGCCAGGCCAAATGGCATAACATATCAAAATCACGGTCAGAAATTAATTTATGCAACTGAGAATAATCTTCAAAATCAGCTATGACGGGAACAAAATCGCCCCATGCCGTCATTTCATCCAGTTTTTTTTGTTCGCGTCCCACGCCATAAACCTTAGTGCCGCTTTGAAGCAGCCGCTTTGCTAAGCCTCTGCCTATAAACCCCGTAACACCGGTTATTATTACCTTTGTCATCAAAATTGAGCTTTTCATATGACGTCTCCAAAAACTGCTCTACAGTCTGTCATATCCCATGCAAGGGGCGTTCCGCGCTCTATGTCGCAAGTGGCGGTTGAGCCTAATATTTGCGGATAATATTTGGGGTGAAGCCCATGCGAAGGACGAATAGAACGTACATTTTCAGCGGTAAACTTTTCGCCTTTTTTTATATCCGCAACTACAAACAACGAACGCGCATGAACACGCCCGGAGCTTATTTTTGTATAATCAGGAGCGGATACGGCCTTTTCGATAACTCTTATGGCATCCACCATCTGCCTGAATTCATCGGGGGTCATGGAAAAAGCAGAATCCACACCACCCAGCTCACGGTCAAGAACAAAATGCTTTTCTATCACACATGCGCCAAGTGCGACGGCCGCGCTTGCAACCGCGCTTCCCATTGTGTGGTCGGAAAGCCCCACTTTTACACCAAACCGGGCGGCAATGTCGCTAATTTTGAGCAACTGGGCGTCCTCGGGCTTCGCGGGGTATTGGGAAGTACAAACAAGCAAAGTAATATCTTCGTTTCCGACTTCGCGGCAGGCCTCCACCATCTCGCCAATTTCTTCAAGAGAAAGCAAACCAAGGGAAATAACCATGGGCTTACCCTTGGCGGCGGCATATTTGATTAAGGGATAATCCATCGCCTCAAAGGATGCGATTTTGTAAATCGGATTGCCCAATCCCTCCAAAAAGTCTACCGCGCTGTAATCAAAAGGCGTTGAAAACATCACAAGCCCAAGCGACCGACCGTAACTAAACAATTCCTCGTGCCATTCCCAAGGAGTATAAGCCTTTTGATACAATTTATACAGCGTCGTTCCGTCCCACAAGGAACCGTAATTAATTTGAAAATATGACTTATCACAATCAATCGTAATCGTGTCAGGAGTATATGTTTGAAGCTTAACCCCATCCGCTCCTGACTCTTTGGCCGCAAGTATTGTTTTTTTTGCCAGCTCTAAGTCCTGATTATGATTGGCAGAAAGCTCCGCAATTATAAATGTACCCATATTACTTTACCTCTTCTATGGCTTTATTTATTTCGCTAAACACATAATTTCCCCTGTCAAATAAAGTATCTTTTGTTACGTCTTTTCCGCAATTCATTAATAAATCCAGCACAGATAAATGGCTGACAAAACCATGATACTGCTGCTTATACTCTGTGCCAAGATATTCAACAAAGCGATGATTCAAGCCGCTTTCTATGAAGCAATCTATATCCACATATTCTTGACTTCCCTTGTTAGAAAGATAAGTATCGCACTTTGCTTGCTTGCACATATTAACTAAACGCGCTGTTTTAGCACCTGTAAATTCATAATCTTTATCGTATAATATGTCCTTCTTCACACAAAGCTCATCCAAGATGAAATTGGTTATATAGATATCCAACTCACAAAGGGAGAACCAGCTTTTTGAATACAAATCATCAATAAAATCTCTGTATTCATTATAATACGGAGATTTTTTATAATTCAACTCAATCGACTTCCTATGCTTATCCCGCCAGTTAGTTGTATTGTTAATTTCGACATCACTTATTTTCTGGTCAAACTTATCCTTGGTCAAAACAGGAACGGTTATATATGTCCAACCATTCGCGGTTTTTATCCTATTCCTGTTTTGCCAGCTTTTTTTGTCAAACTGAACATCTGCCACATACATAAATTTATCACTCATTATTATTTTTCCAAAAAGCCCCGCATAGGGCCAGTAATTTGGTTGATGGCCGGATAGTATCATTTAGATGCTCCTTATATAGTTCATATTTTCGAACAGATTAATTTACATAATCTATCCAAGCTTTCTTCGTTATAGCGTTGGTCTATTGGAATAAAAAGGCCTTTCATGGCCATTGTTTGCTCGAAAGTATTTTCATATTCACTTTCTAAATGATTCACCCAAAGCGTAGACGCATAAAATCCATCGGAAATAAACTCTTTTTTAATATCAACCAGATTCTTGGATGTCAGTAAGGGATATATATAAGGCACAGCCTCCTCCGGCAGGCATAATTGATTGATGCCGGCAAATTGGCTATGAATGAATTTGTAGTTTTCTTTTCTTTTATTAATAATTTTTGTGTAGTCTACCCCCCGAAGCAAATACTCGGTAAGGCGAGACATTCCTTTATAATTGCTTATTAAACGCGCTTCATTTTTTTTAAAATATTCATAGGAGCTGTTAGTGGTCGATTCAATCGGCATCAGAAGCTGCATCATCCTGTCATATGAAAAATCTCTTTCCAGCTCAACAAGTTCTGTTTCATTTTGGGTAGTGTCAATAAAATACCCGCCATCGGGTACACCAATAAATTTTCTGGGGGAGTAGACAGTATAGGCATTTTTCGATGGAGGGCAAAAAAATGCTAAGGAATAATCCAATATTACATTTGTGTTGGCATATAGCTGCATTAATTCCGTCATTTGAGTGTCAAAACAACCGAAGTAATTTACCAGAATTAAGCAGTCATTTTTTGAAGGATTAATATTGACGGGAAAAAATTGCTCGTCAATGTAATATTTTATCATGGGTATGCTTAGGCTGTTTATTGCTTCATAGACGACGTCACACATATAATGAGGCACATAAACCTGTTTAGGCTTAAGCTTCTTAAGCGCGACCCAAATAGCTGTCCGGCAAGAGTTTGTCCGCAAAAGACTATATTGGTTTGGGTTGTAATATTCCCCCAAGTCATGCAACTCCAAAGGTAGGCATCCGCCAAATTCATCAAGCTGTTTCATTTTTTATCCCATGCCTCCTTCGTCGGCGTCACAAATCTGTTGGCACCTCATTTCAGCATTGCCAATATAGTGCTTGCGGCGTTTAATGCACCGTTGGGGTTTACTTTGTTAAGCAACTGTTCCGATTCACTTTTTCTTCGCGGGGCATCCTTTAGTAAATTTTTTGTTTCTGCCCGGATAGTGTCATAGCTAACACTCTTCCAGTCCCCTATCCATCGCATGTATTTGTTACGATGAAGGTATCCGGCCGCGTTGCTTTGATTATCGGCTTGAGTAACTAGAATAGTCGGCATTCCCATAACCGCTAATTCGTAAATCATGCTTCCGGCGGCTGTAATTGCTATATCACATTCACCCATAACCTGAGGTAAATAATCAGGATTTTTAAGCACCCGAACATTATTGTTTGCCAATTCCATAACTTCGTTGTCACAACGTGTGCCGGCACCAAGAGCCGCTGTTATTACCACATCCTTATCATCATGTAACGCGCGAATGGCTTGCGGTGTAAAATTACAAGGGTCGGAGCCCCCAAAGCATATGAATACGTGGTTCGCATTCTCTCTTACTTTTATTGTGGGTACATCACGAAACTCACGCCTCAAAAGCGCGTACTGTGTTCCCAGCAATAGTTTAGGCGTTTTTTCACCAAATCGAAAATGCAATTCCTCCGCATATGAATTTGCGTTTAGCAAAACGTCGCAAGAATAAGTATACAAAGCATTATCATCACAGCATACCAGTAAACGGCCGGGGCTGTTTAATGCAGCAATATACTCATCAGATACTCTATAGGTATCCACGATAACAATGTCAAAAGGCAAATAATCAACCGGTTCATCTTCACTTTTAAAAAATGTGAACCTACACCCCAACTCCGCAAAAGCATCAGCTAATGCAGACATTCGCACATAGTGGCCCATTCCCACACTTTCGCTTATATCTATGCGAAACGCAACATTCATTTTAATATCACTCCACTATTTTTCAAACTGAATCAAAAAGTCTACATTGCGATATTCCCCATTGTCGGTAGTCACTATTGACTCATCGATTCTTACATTTTTGAACGCATTAAAAAGAGTAAGCAATTCTTCTTTTGTAAAGAAAGTCATCACCATACCGCTTTCGGCCGACGCGCTAACTTGTCCATCCAATGTATCGGTTGAGAGTCGGAAAGTATTTTTTTCGATTTCCTCCCCCTGTCCAAAACGATAATCTTCCACGCTTCTAACCATGACAAATCCTTTTCCGCCCGGTTTTAACGTCCTGTTTATTTCTTCAACTGATTTTTTAACATCGGTTATGTCCATGTAGCATAAAACCCCAAAGCATATGATGCCGTCAAAAAAATTATCCTCATATGGCAGGTTGTTAGAAGGAGCGACCGATAAAGAAGCTTTTAAACCCTTTTGCTCCAGCAATAAATTGGAATAGGCTATTCCCTCTTTTGAAATGTCTGTGCCATACAGTCCTTCCCCGATACCTTCGGACGCTAAAAATACAACATGTCTTCCCGCCCCGCATCCTAAATCCAGTACTTTTTCCGTATTATCCCTCTTAAAATTCCTAAACACAAATTGGACAATTGATTCCGCGGGATATTTGAGTCTAAATCTGGCTTGTGTGTGCAATTCATTCCATTTACTTGTAGTAGCATTATCCATTCTCTTTACCTCCGTTTTTATATTTTATTCATATCGTTTATAGGATAGCGGCGAGCTCACCTGCTCGGCCACAGGAATAGCCTGAGTTGTGACCCTGGCACCTGTGCAGTAACCGCAAGCGGGAAGTGCGGATGAGCGTTCAATATATGCTTTTATTTTTTCCTTTGATGTGCCGGATGAAAACAAATCAACGCTGTTTTCAGGGTCGTAAGGGAAACCCCGCAATGCGTCACCAAACCCCGCAAAGTCGCAATAATAAAGCTTTCCGTTCATAACCTGAGTACATGCTATGCCGCATTCGCGGAATATTTCCTCGGGTTCACTTATTTTGTCTGAGAAGCTTTGCATCGGATACCATTTTTGATTAAGAAGTGTTTCACATTTGACACCCGCAGATGAAAGCAGCTCTATCAGAACATCCTTCTTTTTTGACAAAGTGCCATAATCAGAGATAACTACGGTAACATCCGCTTTATGAAGGGCAGAAATAACGTCATCCTTGGGAATAATAGTGCCGTTTGTTGCTAACATAAAGCATCCGATTCTTGTGCGGTACTCAGATATCTTAAGTATAAAGCTCGCCAAGTCTTTAAATATAAAAGGTTCGCCTCCTACAATATATAGGGTGCGAACAAAGTCTACATGGCTAAAAAATGAGTCTACGGAATTGTTTATCGTTTCAATGTCAGAATCTGCCGGATTGCTGAAATACTGCATCAACGCGCAACAATCACGGCATTTAAGCGTGCAACGCTGTGTAACAATAAAATTGATATATTCAACTGTAAGCGAGGTTTTTTCACTGCCAAAGTCAACTAAAAAACCTCTTACTTGGTTTTCAACGGATGGCAAGCCATACTTCTGCTCTATTTTATCAGCTTGGATTTGACTAACCGCTTTGAATGCATTATCAGGAGTCATAATTCCATCCGTATTTACAACATTGGTAAACCCAAGTTCTTTAAGCTGTTGCATAAATCTTTTTTCTTGTCTGCCTGAAGCGATTATTACCTTTGCGTTTTTATCAACATTTTCCGGCACTTCAATAGGCAGGGAACAAAACTCCGCCCCTTTGGTTTTGCCTTTTATATTGTCAAGAAAACCAACAACCGTTCCAAAAATACAGTTCTGCCCCATGTTTTTAATCACATAATAAGTAACCGCACCAAGCCCGTCTGCGGGCATTATAAACGTATTCAACTTGAATAAACCACCTTTCCGAAGCTCTCCTTCACACACTTGATAACATATCCCACCTGTTCATCCGTCAGCAGCGGGTGCAGGGGAAGTGTAATCATGCGTTCATATGAGTCCTCCGCAATGGGGCAGATTCCGGGGGAGTATCCTATGCTTTTATAATAAGGCATAAGATATGCTGGCATATAATGCACATTTACACCGATATTTTTGGCAAGAAGTGCGTTAAAAACCTCACGCCGCCGATGTTTTTCGTCAAGTCTGATTGTATACAGATGGCGGGCCGGGGAAGACCACTTTGGCGTGTGCTGAATTTTCAGCGGGGAATCTCTAAAAGCATCGTTATACCGTTCAACGATTTCTTTCCTGCGTTTTATAAATCGCTCCAATTTTTTCAGCTGACTTATTCCCAACGCGCACTGTATATCTGTTAATCGGTAATTAAATCCCAAGTCAAGCATTTCATAATACCATGGGGCATTGTCATTAATTAGCTGGTTTTTGTCTCGGGTAATGCCGTGGGTTCGCAGACGAAGCAGTTTTTTGTACAAATTTTCATCATTTGTGGTTACTGCGCCCCCCTCGCCCGTGGTTATTGTTTTTACCGGGTGAAAAGACCATATCTGCATACCCGGATACTCCCCCTGAGCCTTGCCGCAGGTTTTTCCACCTAGGCTGTGGGCGCAGTCTTGAATTATGGCCAAATTATATTCACTTGCCAGCTCCGCAAAGGCATCCATGTTGCATAGTTCCCCGCCATAATGCACGGGAATAATGACTTTTGTTGTCGGGGTTATCTTTTCTCTCACTTTATCAATGTCCAGCAGCATAGTATCCCCGTCGATATCCGCAAACACAGGAGTTGCCCCGCAATATAAGGCACAATTTGAGGAAGCGGCAAAGGTTATCGGAGTCGTTATAACCTCGTCACCCGCGCCGATTCCCAGCGCAAGAGCCGCGATATGCAAAGCGGCCGTTCCGTTTGACACAGCCACGGCATAACGCGCACCAACGATTTTTGCCAAATCGTTTTCAAATTCGGCCACTCTAGGCCCGGATGTCAGATAATCGCTTTTTAATGCCTCAACAACAGCAGCGATATCATCATCTTCAATGCATTGCTTTCCGTAGGATATATATTCCACCGGCTATTCGCTCCTAGCAATCCGATACTTTAGTTCAGCTATCGTCCAATCGGCTTCTGTGTCGATGTCTTGAACTTCTGTCTCCGGCAATTCCAGAGGGATACAATGATTACCAAATGCCTGCCCTTGATTGATAAGTGATGTCACGTTCACACAGAAAAACTGCCCCGCATCATGGTACATAGGCTCCAAATCCTGAGAACGCGCGATATAATTTTCAGGATGCAGCATAGATAATCGTCCACCACGCACAACAAGCCCTCTTTGAGGCGGATATGAAAATTTGACAATAGGCACAACGCTGTCCGCACCGGAAGAAATAAGCTGACTCATAGCCTTCTTTAAGCGTTCAGCGGTTACAAAGGGGGCGCATGGATAGATGCCGGCACAGTGCTTATAGGTTTTGCCAAGCTTTTCATATTCATGCAGAACTTCAATCAGAACCGGCACGACCCCCGTCATATCGTCAGATTTTTCTGCACTTCTGAAAAACGGAACACAGGCACCATAACTTTTGGCGATTTGCGCGATTTCTTCATCATCGGTGGAAACCATAACTTCATCAAAAGCATTTGACCTAAGGGCCGCTTCTATAGAATAGGCTATAATCGGCTTGCCCAGAAAATTCTTTATATTTTTTCTGGGTACGCGCTTGCTTCCGCCGCGGGCTGGGATAATGGCAATGTTCATATTTTTTCCAAAAGAAACCATGTCGCGTCGTCTTGGGGAAAGATATTGTCTCTATGATATACAAATCCGTAATCCACCAATCTCAAATCCGGGTACATGTCCAATATTTCCCCTGCCCAATCTCTTTTGAAGAGCTTACCTTCGTGCCCGCGATACGTGACCTCAACCGGGGTTGGATTGTAATATTCGCAGATTGAGATATATTTTGTGGATGCATCATAAAGCTTTTTATATACAGCTTTCAGCTCATCAGGGTTTATATGGATTAATACACCGCTTATAATTGACAGCTCTCTTTGATAATCCACGTCCCATTCCAAAATCGACTGATTGTAGACCCTTATATCTTCCCCGTAGGCATGTGAATAACGCTCTTTTAGTTCCCCCGCCGCTTTTTCATTTATTTCTATGGAGGACACTTCACAATTTGGCAACAGGGTTTTTACCGCAAAAAGATTTAAACCAATATTAGAGCCAAACTCTATTGCAGAATTTACGACTTTTGCCCTGCCAAGTATTTTTGCGAACAACGCGACCTTGCTTGAGAGAAGCTCTTGGCTTTTATTCCTTGCAACATAATCATCACCAAACTGGCCATGCCAAAATGCCTCTTGCTCTGTTTTAAATGTGCTCATTAAAATCGTCCTCCCTATATCGCTCCAATTTTTTCTTGGTTATCTGAAATCCATGCCTGTAGCTCCGCTGTAGTCATCCAGTGATTATTACTATCCGAGGCGTAGCAAAAATTATCTTTAACGGGTTTTCCGCCATTTATTCTTTTGCTGTCCTCATGCCAGTTGTGGATTTGTGGCAGAATTTTATAATACCCGTCGTATTCATAAGTGTAGAGGGAATCCTCCGGGCTTATCATTTGCTCGTGCAGCTTCTCGCCGGGGCGTATGCCGATTACGCGCTGCTTCGCCGTCTCCGAGACAGATGCGGCTATGTCCGTAACTTTCATGGATGGGATTTTTTTGACGTAAATCTCCCCGCCGCACATATCTTCAAAGGCGTGCCAAACCAACTCAACGCCTTGCTCCAGCGAAATCATAAACCGTGTCATGCGCTCGTCGGTGATGGTCATCTCCCCTGCTTTTGCCTGCTCAATAAAAAGCGGGATAATCGACCCGCGTGAACCCATTACATTGCCATAGCGTACAATTGAAAATTTTGTTTCAACATCTTTTCCTACATAGGAGTTGCCGGCAATAAATAGTTTATCACTGCACAGCTTAGTCGCACCGTATAAATTAATGGGAGAGCTTGCTTTGTCCGTGCTAAGGGCAACACAGCCTTTAACCCCTTTGTCTATACAGGCATCAACCAGATTCATCGCGCCTATTACATTGGTTTTTACACATTCAAAGGGATTATACTCCGCCGTGGGTACAATTTTGGTTGCGGCGGCATGTACAACGTAGTCCACACCATCCAAAGCACGGTAAAGCCTGTCCCTGTCGCGCACATCACCTATAAAAAATCGGATTCGGCTGTCACTTTGGAATTTTTTTGCCATATCCCACTGCTTCATTTCATCACGGGAAAGCACAATAACTTTTTTGGGCTTGAAACGCTTAAGAGTCATTGGCACAAAGGCATTGCCAAAAGAGCCCGTGCCGCCCGTAACTAATATTGTTTTATCATCAAACATTTATAACACCAAGCTTTCATTTATAAAAGTAAAGGGCTGTCAAGCATAGTATGGATGATTTTTGAAAACGCCTTATTTGTATCGAGCATTTCCTCAGCCCGTGCCTTTGCCTTTTCAGACATCTCACTATAAAACGCTTTATCTTGTGCATAAAGACTGATTAGATTTACCATTTCATCATAAGTATCTACACCAAAATCTTCCCCCGCGCTAACATATACATCGCCATAACGAAGCGTAACGGCAGGGAGGCCTTTTGCCATTGCCTCAGCAACTGAAGCTCCTCCGCCTATTCTTCCTGGATTTACATACAAGTCGCAAACTTCCAACACCGCAAGCACCTCGTTTTGATGCCCCAAAAATGAACAGTTGTTCACAAGAGGGTCCATTCTAGCAACATTTTTTTCGACTGCTGCTGCGGGGCCCACGAATACATAATGCACACCAAATTTAATTGTTTCCGACATCATGTTTAGAAAATCGCTATCCACCTCTCCGTCCAACCTATTGCCTATTATACAAATATGAAATTTATCTTCCGACAAACCAAGGGACTTCCGGGAATATGTTTCTGTCTGCTCTCTAAGGTTAAAAGTGGACGCACCTTCGATAACGCTTTCACGATCTAATCCACGCCTGTCAATTTCCACATAATGGGATTCTGCAAGCTTTCCATAGCTGGATATAAACTGCGAGTACGTTGTAGGAAGGTTTACTGAGTTGGTGGGAACCGTCAGCACCGGCACCAACTGCGCACATAAATCAGCTGTTAGGCTGTTGCCGCCAACCTGCACAATAAAGTAAGGTTTTTCACGGCGTATGCGATTTAATATAAGCGAAATTTCATTTATATCGGGCATAGGAACCTTGGGTGAGTAAAACCCATATAGGTTGCCCCAAAACGAAATGAAATTGGCTTCACTGAGCTGGTCATCTAAAGCTTTGGCAGCTGCTCTATTATAGTAAGGGACTGCCCCCACCGAAGAAAGCATTTCGTTTGTATTAATAATATCAGTTCTCATGCCGAGGGAATCTTGCAAAGCGCGGCATCTCCCCATAACCCTTCTAGTCGGGGCATGACTCATACTCAAAAGTTGAGTTGTCATTACAATACAATAGTTTTTAAATCTTTCCGATTTAGGTATAAAAGTAAGATGTTGTTTCAAGGGATTGTAAATCTCGTCAAAGGATTTTTTGTAAATCTCATCAGAAAGGAATCTGGTTTTTTTACTTGTCAGCCGACTGTCCGTAACGCTCGCAACCAGATACTGCCAGCGGAGAAAGTTCGCGCTTAATCCATGCAAATTATTAAGCCCTGCTTCAAGGATTTTTTCAAAATATGTGACGTCTTTTGTAATCTTAGCCAAGAATGACCAATAATATATTCTCGTCCCAATACTTTGCTNCTCGGCAACCTCA
>WQSB01000044.1 GCA_009788085.1 Defluviitaleaceae bacterium | reverse complement strand
CACCGCCACCGCCTCCACCACCACCAACCCCCGAAGAGCCTGGTGAACCTGTTGCATTTTCACCTGACAATCATCCCCCCGCAACCCTGCGTGTAGCATGGTGGGGCGGAGATGCCCGCCACGCTGTTATTAATGCGGGACTGGATTTGTTCGAGGAACGCTATCCGCACATCACAATAGTGCGTGAGTACGGCGCGTTTGGCCCCTATCTTGATGCACTTATCGTTATGCTTGCAGACGGCAATGAACCGGACGTACTGCAAAGCAACTACGCTTGGATTCACTTCCTTGCAGGCGGCAACAACCCGTTCCTCAACCTGTTCGACTTTGCGGACATCATTGACCTTGGCGAATGGACCCCCGAACTTCTGGCATATGGCGTCACCGCAGACGGCCAGAAAGCCGGTGTTATCCACGGACTTATGGGACGCGTACTTGCCTATGACACCCGCGTGTATCCCGATGGCTTCCCCGCCACTTTTGACGAGTGGATTGCCATGGCTCCGGACATTGTAGCCGGAAACACCGCGCTGGACACCCCCGGCAACCAATATGCATTCTGGCCTCTGGGTAGCCCCGGCAACAACCTGTCCATGGATATTCTTATCATGAACATGATACACAACCACTATGGCGGAATGCTTCTGGAGTCAAACGGCAGAATCAACCCCACTGTTGACCAAGTCGAATACATCTTCAACATCATACAGCGTATGATTGATGTAGGCTTGTTACCAACCCATGAGCAAATGGAAGATGCTGGCGACGCAACCACACCCGTGTGGATGGAAGGCCGCGGCGGTGCCATATTTGAGTGGGCATCCAACATCCACCTTGCCGGCAGTGCGTTCTTGGATAACTCCATTGCAGACCGCAACATGGGTTATCTGAATGTATCTCTTATCCCGGCAATCACCCCCGGCGGAAGCCGCGATTCCATTGCGCGTCCGTCTTTGGTACACGCAGTTGGTGCCAACACCAACTATCCGGAGCTTAGCGTATATCTGCTTAATTGGATTTACACCGATAGCGAAGCTTTGGACTACTTTGCCAGACCTGAAGCATTTGGTGTGCCCCTGTCCAATTCTGCAAATCAAAGGCATAGGGAAATGGGCGGCGTATGGGGTATCCAAGAGCAAGCATTTATCATGCTGGAAGATAACCTAGGCCAAATGGACGGCGCGTTTGAAAACGTAGCCCTGCGTGCAGAGCGTGTTAGCACAATCGAAATGTTCCGCAACGGCGAGCTTAACGCCCGCGAAGCAGCGGAGCGTTGGGTAAACAACCAGCAGTACCAACTGGGCAACTAATCAGTTTATGTAAAGAGGTGCGCCACTATGGACGTGCAAAAACGACGTTTCAACCGTGCCAAGCTTACGCCGTATATCCTGCTACTCCCGTGGTTTATCGGAATCGGGTTGTTTCGGCTGTATCCCATCCTTATATCGTTTTGGTACAGTTTGCACGATGTAAGCTTGCTGGGCGGCGAGGGTTTGCAAACAGAATGGGTAGGGCTGGAGAATTTCTATGCGTTACTTTTTAGGCGGATGCCTGCTTACCCTTATGCCCTGGCACCCACTGCCGAACACTTCTGGGATTCTGTGCGGGCTACGCTGTTCTATGTAGTCCTTGGAACGCCTGCCGTCTTGGTGTCTGCATTCTTTATCGCATTTATCCTCAATTTTAAACTGAAAGGTGTAAACCTTTTCAGAACGGCCTACTACATTCCCTCCATCCTTGGGGGGAATGTAGCCGTGGCCATCATATGGCGCAATCTTTTTGCCAGCCACGGCCCCGTAAATGCTGTTCTCAGTATCTTTGGGGTAGAGCCGTTTTCTTGGCTGACAAGTCCGACCTTCGCGCCGTTTACGCTTATTTTCCTTAGCGCATGGCAGTTTGGTTCTGTCATGCTAATTTTCCTTGCTGCACTTCAAAATGTGTCGCCCACGCTGTATGAAGCTGCCAGCATTGATGGTGCGCGTAAATGGCGACAACTTTTTTCAATCACTTTGCCTATTATCACACCTGTTCTTTTGTTCAACACAGTCAATGTACTTATACGCCACTTCCAGGAATTTAACGCGGGCTTCCTTATTACAGACCGTGGGCCCATGCGTGCCACAGAATTCCTTAACATTATGATTTATGACTTTGCGTTTAGGCGTTTGCAATTTGGTATGGCCTCTGCCATTACGCTACTATTGTTGGCGGCAATTGGCGTACTGACGATGATTCTGTTCTTCTCATCGAAGTATTGGGTTCATTATAGCGATTAGGAGGCCGCCGAGATGACTAAACAAGCAAAAATCATAGGTACCGTTGTGCGCTATGCGATACTTATCTTAGTGGGGGTTATTCTCATCTATCCGCTGGTGTGGATGGTGGGTAGCACCTTTAAAGAGAATATAGACATAATGACGGGTGGGCTGCGAATACTGCCGCCGGAGGGCCGTTGGCGTTTCGATGCGTTTGAGAGTGCGTGGCAGCTTTCCACCACCCGCAATATGATTTTCTATTACATGAATACCATGCGCTTCCTGATTCCGCGCGTTGTGGGTACGGTGCTAAGTTGTACTCTGGTGGCCTTTGCCATCGGGCGTTTCAGCTTCCCCGGCAAAAAGATTTTCTTTACTATTGTGCTTATTACACTGTTGATGCCGGACCTTGCGTTTCGCATCCCGGTTTTTATCTTATACAGCAACTTAGGATTGGTTAATACCTTCGCCAGCCTCTACTTGCACGATTTCTTGGGCGTAAACAGCTTCTTCGTGTTTATGATAATCCAGTTTATGCGAACTATTCCGCGTGAGCTGGACGAGGCCAGCGTAATAGACGGTTGTGGGCCGCTAAGGACATTGTTTTTTATCTTGGTACCGGTTTTGCGTCCGATAATCATTACTGTGGGTTTGCTTACATTCATGTGGGGCATGAACGACTTCCAAGGCCCCCTAATTTTCTTGCGCAGCCCGGAAAATAACGTGCTTGCACAGGGCTTGCGTAGCGTAATGGAGGCCTATGAGGAAGTGCCGCACTTTGGGCGCAATTTTGCGGCGGCGTTTATGGGCTTGGTTCCTACGATTGGAATATTCTTCTTATGTAGCCGCTACTTCGTAGATGGCGAAATACGGTCTGGCGGGAAGGAGTAAGGCGATGAATCAAAGACTTGTGAAACCATATTTCTGGCCGGTGCTTATAGCCAGCTGTGTTGCGTTTTCTGTTATGCTGTTTTTCCTGATTGCCGGCATGGTACGCAGCCACACGGTGGCGTTTACTATTGGCGAATTTAATGTGCCGGGCGAGGATTACTTCATTGCTGCTTTAGTTGGGTTTGTTCTTTTCTTAGCGGCGCGCACGGTGCGCAATAACGCGAATGAAGTATCCACGGCCGCGATGGCACTTATATTTGGCTCCATCGTAATCGCCGGGATAGCCACATGGGGCATGAACTACGCGCTTACAGCCTCCTACCGACTGGTAGAAGTACGAGGAGAGCTGACGAGACTATACCATGTGAACTTTGCCCAATTTATAGGGCATAATCATGCGCTGCTCAACCATCTTGGGTATTTTCACCCGTGGCGTGGTGTAGACCAGCTTTCGACCTATCGAGAATGGTTTAATGTGTTGCATATAGATTGGGAATTCCCGCTTAACCACACAGCCGTTCAGACTGTACAGCGCGCCATTCACCTGTCTTATGGTATTATTGCAGGGCTGGTATTTATGGGGCTACAGGCGGTGACTTTGTTCCTGTTGTTCTTCAGAACGAAGCCCGCGAAGAAGGAATTTAGGCATTAATAAACGTTAAGGGAAGTGCAAATATGTTTTTTCGTCGTGTGTTGGCCAACTTTGTGGACATTTTTATCTTTGTTGCCATCACCGTTGCGATGTTCGTATGGGTGCTTCCTTTTTTTGTACCCATTCCCGAGGGCGAGTATATGAGCTTGGCTTGGGCGGCCTTGGCATTGGTGGGTGTGGCGGGTTTTACACTGGTGGTGCAGTGGCCGTTTTATTTGAATAATCAAACAGTGGGCAAGGCGTTTTTTCGCTTGCGTCTCAAGAGTACAAATGATACGCGCCCGCTGACGGCTATAATAATTCTTCAGCGCGAGATTTTTGCAAAAATTTTCACAATGTATTTTATGTGCTTTCCTGTGCTGTGGGGGAGCCAAGGCTACCATGACGTCGCCTGTGAAACGGAAGTGGAAGTGTATTGATGGAGAGTTATACACTGCTGAAAGTTACAGCTTTCGGCTTTATTTTTGAACTTAACAGCGAGTCCTGTTATTTTGCACAAAACGGGGATTTTGAGATTTTTCTTAACGGGCAATTTTACGGGACTGCCAATACAAATGTGATTAGTTTGTTATCGCTGGGAAGCGATATGGTTTATAATGTGGCTGTCAAAAATTTTTTCGACGAGGATATTGTTTTTTCAGTAAATACACTAAAACCTGGATTTGTCATCAATGTTAAGGATTATAACGCCGCCGGTGACGGAGTGGCTTGCGATACCGCGGCGATTAATTTGGCGATTTATGCCGCGCCTGCGGGTTCGACAGTGTATATTCCCAAGGGAAAATACATGGTTGACCAAGTTTTGCTAAAAAGTAATGTGGACATACATTTAGAGAGCGGGGCGGTTTTGTGCCATGGTTTCGACCGCGAAAAGCTGGCCATTTTAAAAGGGTATCAAAAAAATTACGACCATAAAGATGTTACGATTAACGCTTCCTGGGAGGGGCATCCGTTGGATTGTTATGCCAGCCTTATTTATGGAAAGGACATCGAAAACGTTCACATCTATGGCGAGGGTGTAATTGATGGAAATGGCGATATCGGCGGTTTTTGGCACAATCCCAAGGTCAAAAATAAAGCTTTTCGTCCTAAAAATGTTTTTCTTGTAAATTGCAGAAATATCGAAATCAGCGGCCTGACCTCCATGAACAGCGCGTCGTGGAATATTCATCCATTTTATTGCGATAATGTGAGCCTCCGGTGTCTGAAAATAAAAAGTATTGAGGAATCCCCCAACACCGATGGAATTAACCCGGAAAGCTGTAACAATATTGATATTATAGGGTGTCATTTCAGCGTGGGTGATGACTGTATCGCCATAAAAGCCGGAAAATACTATATGAGTATCGCTCATCCGCGCTTTACAAAAAATGTAAACATCCGGCAATGCTTTATGGAAAAAGGTCATGGCGGAGTGGTAATCGGCTCCGAAATGAGCTGCGGCGTGTACAATGTTTCTGTGGAGAAATGCCTTTTCCGTGAAACCGACCGAGGGTTGCGCATCAAGACCCGGCGCGGGCGCGGCAAAGACGCCATAGTTGACGGTATCATTTTTAGCAAAGTGGAGATGCAAAAAGTACGGCATTGCTTTGTTGTGAACATGTTCTACAACTGCGACCCGGACGGCAAAAGTAATTATGTGCGAGACAAGGAGCCGCGCCCCCGCGACGAATTTACACCCACAATAAAAAACATATCCCTAACGGAGGTTATTGCCCGGGAAATCACTGGCAGCGCGGTTTTTATTTACGGCCTGCCGGAAAGCCCGGTTTGCGGGATTTCTGTGGAAAAAAGCATACTTTCCTTTGTCGACGAAGCTCAAAGAATCCATGAATGCCCCGCCATGATGGACGATTTTGACACGATAAAAAATCTTGGGATTTTCATAAAAAATGCCCAAGACGTAAAACTGGAAGAAAATGAAATTATAGGGGAGGCATTTTGCATGACTGCCCAACCGACGCGAAAGGAATGATTTTGTGCAAATACTAGAATTTGTTGACGGTCTGCTGGCCGCGTCCACACCCAAGGCACCGGCTTGGAATGTGGAATTTACCATGTCGGGTAAGGAGCCGCGATGGAATTACATCGACGGCTGCATGATGAAAGCCATAATGGATTTGTACTATGCCACAAATGACACAAAATATTTTGATTTTGTGAAGCAGTATGTTGACTTCTATGTAAGCATCAGCGGGAAGCTGTTAGGCTTTGAAGTTGAGGAGTACAACTGCGATAATATTAATATGGGCAAGGTGCTGTTTGATTTGTACCGCGCCACGGAAGACGTGCGGTATAAAAAAGCTATCGAGCTTCAATACTCCCAGCTTCTGACCCATCCTCGCATCAGCACCGGCAATTTTTGGCATAAGAAAATTTACCCGAATCAAGTATGGTTGGATGGCCTGTACATGGTTCAACCATTGTACGTTGAGTACGAAATGATGTTTAATAACAGCAGAAATTACAAAGACGTTTTTGACCAATTCCGCCATGTGTACGAAATTATGCGTGACCCGGAAACAGGGCTGTATTACCATGGATATGATGAGTCGCGGGAAATGTTTTGGACAGACGATACCACAGGGCTAAGCCCCAATTTTTGGACACGCTCTATCGGGTGGTTTGCTATGGCCTTGGTTGACACCGCAGAAAAGCTGGACGAGCAATTTTTCCATGAATATTCAACTTTGCAGAAATATCTAAAAGAGCTTTTGGATGCTTTGCTAAATTTCCGTGACCCGGAAACAAAGCTGTTCTATCAAGTAACCAACGCGGGCAGTCGTGAGGGGAATTACTTGGAAACCAGCGGCTCGGCGGCTATTGCTTATTCCCTGATGAAGGGCGCGAGGCTGGGATACCTGCCCGGGTTTTATTTCGCCTATGGCAAGGAAATTTTTGATTCAATTGTGAAACACAAGCTGGTGATGTCGGAAAATGAATTCGTGTTAAAAGATGTGTGCCTTGTTGCGGGGCTTGGCGGAATGCCCGGCCACGGCGACTATAAGGAACGCGATGGAACTTATGAATACTACATTTCCGAGCCCCGTGTAAACAACGACGCCAAAGGACTCGCGCCGTTTTTGTTCTCCTATGCGGAGATTTTAAGGAGGCAGAAATGAAAATAGGCGTAAGGGCCCATGATTTTGGACGGCAGGAAATTGATGCGCTGGCGGCGAATATTAAAAATGCAGGTTTTGAATGCGTGCAACTTGCGCCGGCCAAGTCCATCGTCGGCATAAACAGCTTTGCCGACATCACGGATGCTCTGCTTAGCCCCATTGAGCAGGCGTTCAGCAAGGCTAATCTTGAAATCACGGTGCTTGGCTGCTATATTGAGCCATCCTTGGCCGACCGGGAAAAACGGCTTGAAAATGTGGAAATTTTCAAAAATAATTTAACCTTTGCCCGGCAACTTGGCATTTCCATTGTAGGCACGGAAACAACACATATGGATATAAACACGTCAACCCAAGAACGGGAAAAGGTTTACCAATTGCTAAAGGACAGCGTTCTCCGTATGGCTGAACGTGCCGAAAAGGAAAATGTATTCATAGGCATCGAGCCTGTGGCCGAGCATACGTTAAACACCCCGGAGCTGGCGCGGCGGTTGCTGGATGAAGTTAATTCTCAAAAATTAAAAATTATTTTCGACCCGGTAAATCTTGTTCTGCCCCACACCATAGGCGACCAAGGCAAAATTTTTGCCCAATTATTAGACCTGCTTGGTCAGGAAATCGTAGCCATGCATATCAAAGATATCGTAATCGAAAACAATGAAAAAACCTGGCGTAATATCGGCGCGGGGGTAATTGACTACGCGCCGGTTATTACATGGCTTAAACAAAACAAGCCCGACATGCGCCTCCTTCGTGAGGGCGTGATGATGGACAGTTATCAGCAAGACATTAACGAGATGAAAAAATTATGTAGCTGATTCTCAAAGGAGAATGCAGGGTATGGATACTAGATATCAAATATTTGTCAGTTCAACTTATGAAGACTTAATTGAAGAAAGGAAGAAAGCAACTCAAGCGATATTAAAATGCGAATGTTTTCCCGCGGGTATGGAGCTTTTTCCGGCATCAAGCTTAAAGCAGTGGGAAATTATTAAAAGGGTCATTGATGATAGTGATTTTTACCTTTTGATTGTGGCCGGCAGGTATGGCTCTTTAGGAACAGACGAGAATGGCAAAAAAGTAAGCTATACAGAAATGGAGTTTGATTATGCTGTTTCAAAAGGGATGCCTATTATAGTGATGCTGCACCGGAGACCGGACTTGCTGCGGGCAAAATTTATTGAAACAAACAAAGTCAGCGCGCAACGTCTAAAAAAATTTCGTGAAAAAGCATCGACGGAGCGTATGGTTGCTTTTTGGGAAAATGAAGACCAGCTGCATACCGAAATAGTCAGCAGCCTGCATAATGCAATGCGGGATACTCCAGAAGCAATGGGATGGGTACGAAGAACCAGTTTACATGAAAGCGGAGAACAGATTAAAATATCAAATAATGTTCACCTGTCAAAAGATTACTTTAATATCAATTGGAAAGAAAAAATGGATTCTGTCACACACGATATTTTTATAAGTGGCATAACACTACACAGATTAGGCAATATGAGCGAACTATTTAAGTCTTTTGACAGAAAAAAAACAATCCGCTTACTTTCATTGGATGTTAAAGATGATGAGGTTTTAGTGAACTACTGTAAGATGCGTACAAGCAATCATGAAAAACATCTGCGGTATCTTGTTTCTATAAGAGGCTCATTTGATGAACTTATGGGACAGACAATAAGCGAAAATGAAAATATCATTGAAAAAACATCAAAAATTCTGCTTCCGTATACTTATATTGCGGTTGACTGCAATATTGGTGAAATGGATGGTTTTAAGCCAAATGAAAAATCATTCATTGAGGTGTATTATTTTTTAATTGATAAACGTCCGCAAGAGGGAGTTGTTTCATTTACAGCAACATACGGTACAGAATTGTATGAAGAATTGAAGAAACAAATTGAAATCATTTGGAGGGAAGCAGAGGAAACAGATAGGGCTTGAGCTTTTTATAAAATTAATTTATAAAGGAGAGATTTTTTAATGAAGCTGCAAACTAGGTATTCCAACCACCCGGAGGACGTGAAAAAGTACACCACCGATGACTTGCGCCGCAACTTTCTTATTCAGCCGGTGTTTATCGTGGACGAGGCGAATCTGACATATTCCCACATCGACCGCATCATCGTCGGCGGAATAATGCCGGTGAAGAAAGCCCTGACCCTCACAGCCGGAAAGGAAATGGGAGTTGACACATTTTTTGAGCGTCGGGAGGGCGGCATAATCAATATAGGCGGCGCGGGTACGATTACGCTGGACGGCAAGGCCTATGAAATGAACAATCAGGACGGCCTGTACATCGGAATGGGTGTGAAGAATATCCAGTTTACGGCGAAGGACGAAAAAAACCCGCCGAAGTTTTATTTCAACTCCGCGCCGGCGCATCAGGCCTATCCAAGCACTTTGATTACTCTGGAGGACGCAAAAAAAGTCCATTTGGGCGCGGGCGATACTTCCAACAAGCGCGTAATCAACCAATATGTTCACCCGGACGTTGTGAAATCCTGTCAACTTGTAATGGGAATGACCATTCTTGCTACGGGAAGCGTGTGGAACACCATGCCCAGCCATACCCATGAACGCCGTATGGAGGCGTATTTCTACTTCGATATGGACGCCGACACCCGCGTGTTTCACCTTATGGGCGAGCCAAACGAAACCCGCCATATTGTAATGGGCAACGAGGAAGCTGTGCTGTCGCCGAGTTGGTCGATTCACTCCGGCTGTGGCACGGGCCGCTATACATTTATTTGGGGCATGTGCGGCGAAAACATTACATTTACGGATATGGACCACGTCGCCATGGCTGACCTCAAATAATGCCAAAGCCTACGACGATTGAAATTGTCTCCCAGCGGGCGGGAGTCAGTAAAACCACGGTCTCGCGTTATTTGAACGGGAAATACGAGCACATGTCCGAAAAAACCAAACAGCGCGTCAAAGACATCATTGAAGAGCTGGACTATCAGCCCAATTTTATAGCACGGAGCCTAAAATCCAAGAAAACGGGGCTGATTGGGGTCATTGTCTCTGATATTACAAACCCGATGTCGGTGAACTTGGTAAAAGGCGTAATCGACCACTGCATCCAAGAAGGCTATCAAGTAGTCACCGCCTCCAGTGACGAGCAGGTTTCCAAGGAAAAGGAATACGTGCTGTCCATGCTCAACCGCCAAGTCGAGGGCCTGGTTGTAAATATCGTAGACTATAATGACTACGAATTGCTAAAATCCCTAGCTGAGCGCGGAGAAAAAATCGTTCTGGCCGACCGCACAATTTGCGAGTCTCATCTGGACATGGTGACAACCGACAATTACGATATGACACGCACCGCCATAAAGGCCATGTACGACCAAGGCTTTGACATTGTGGGCTTTTTTTCCTCCAGCCTGCTGAAAAGTAATGTGCGCCTGACCCGTTACAACGCTTTTTTGGACGAATCAAGCAAATACGTACCGGCCTCAAAAGACCTCGCGTATCTGCTAAACAACGAGGCTGAGTATGAGCCCAGCCTCCGGGACTTTTTGGCCAAAAGCCGGGGGAAAAAAGCCGCAATCTTTGCTTCAACCCCTATGGCTCTGCTTAACTTGGTAAGTGCAGCCCACGAATTGGGCTTGCAAATTCCCCAAGACTTGGGCATTTGTGGCTACGACAATCTGCCGTGGACAAAGCTGATGGGACTCTCCGTGGTAGAGCAGCCCTTTTATGAAGTAGGCTTAGAAAGCGCGAAAATCCTAATCGACCGCATCAAAAACGGCCTCCCCGAGGGGAAGCCAAAGTACGTAGAATTAAAATCCAATCTGGTTTTAAGAAGCAGTACACAAATCACAAAATAGGGAGGTATGACTATGAATTTTCGTTTAGACGGAAAAATCGCCCTTGTAACGGGCGCGTCCTATGGCATTGGATTTGCCATGGCAAAAGCTTTGGCCGAAGCCGGGGCAAAAATCGTATTTAACGATATCAACCAAGAGCTGGTTGACAAAGGCTTGGCCGCTTACAAAGACGCCGGAATCGCCGTGAATGGTTATGTTTGCAATGTCACAGACGAGGCCGCCGTGGCCGCTTTTGAAAAGCGTGTTCGCGAGGACGTGGGCATCGTTGACATTTTGGTAAACAACGCTGGTATCATCAAGCGCGCACCCATGCTGGAAATGTCCGTGGAGGATTTCCGCCAAGTCATCGACATCGACCTCAACGGCCCGTTCATCATGGCAAAAGTCTTTTTGCCCGGCATGATTGAAAAAGGCCATGGCAAAATAATCAATGTCTGCTCCATGACCAGCGAGCTTGGCCGTGAAACAATCGCGGGCTACGCCTCCGCCAAGGGTGGCCTCAAGATGCTGACCAAAAACATCTGTGCCGAGTTTGGTGACAGAAACATCCAGTGCAACGGCATCGGCCCCGGTTACATCGCAACACCCCAAACCGCCCCCCTACGCGAAAAAGGTGCGGACGGCAGCCCACACCCCTTTGATAATTTTATCATTAACAAAACCCCCGCCGCCCGCTGGGGCACCCCTGAAGACCTCGCCGGCCCGGCAGTATTCCTAGCCTCCGACGCTTCCAATTTCGTAAACGGCCATATTTTATACGTAGACGGCGGAATGCTGGCCACTATTGGTAAAGTGCCAAGCTAAATCACACTAAAAAGCATATCTGCATAGGTGGGAAACGGCCAGTGCTTTTCCGCGATTAGGGTTTCAAGCCGGTCGATGACTTCGCGCAGCTCTTGCATGGCGGCACAAACCTTGTCGCGGTAGTGCTTTGCGTCATTTGCCTCCGGCAAAGTATTTTCCAATGCAGTTAATTTTTCAAGCAAGCAAGCGGATAATTGAGAAATATTTTGCAGCAAATGGGCTTCGAGGGATGAGTCGTATTCTTCTAAGCCCTTTTTCATTTCCAAAAGAGCCGCGATTTCCCGCTGATAGGCGATGCAGGCGGGGATTATGCTTTTTTTGACCATATCGGCCATGGTGAGGGCCTCGATGCATAAAGTCTTGCAATAGCTTTCCATGTGGATTTCACAGCGGGAATGTATTTCCGACTCGTTAAGCACATGGTGTCTTGCGAAAAGGTCAATATTTTTTTGCGAAATAAGCTGGGGCAGCGCGTCCACGGTGGTTTTTAGATTGGACAGGCCGCGCCGCGCCGCTTCCTCTACCCACTCGTCGGAATAATTGTTTCCGTTGTAGATGATTCTTTTATGCGTGCTGTAGGTGGATTTAATAAGTTCGGCCAAGTCGCTTTTGAAATTGTCCGATTTTTCAAGCAGGTCGGCAAACTGGCGCAAGGATTCCGCCACTGCAGTGTTCAGCACAATATTAGACTCCGCAATCGAAAACGCCGATCCCAGCATCCTGAATTCAAATTTATTGCCGGTAAAAGCAAAGGGCGATGTGCGGTTTCGGTCGGTGGTGTCCTTTGTAAAATGGGGCAGGGCCTTTACGCCTATTTCCATTTGGCTTTTTTCCAAGCCCTCGTATCCGACGCCGGCTTCAAAAGCGTCCAGAATTCCAGTCAGGTCGTCGCCCAAAAACATTGACACAATCGCCGGTGGGGCTTCGTTCGCGCCCAGTCGATGGTCGTTTGCGGCACTGGCGGCGGAAATTCTAAGCAAATCCTGATATTCGTCCACGGCTTTAACAACCGCGACCAAAAACAGCAGAAACAACAAATCCTCTGTTTTGCCCGCGTCCAGAAGATTCACGCCAGCATCCGTGGCAACAGACCAGTTATTGTGCTTGCCGCTTCCGTTGACCCCCGCGAAGGGTTTTTCGTGAAGCAAACAGGCGAGGCCATGCTTATCGGCGATGCTTTTCATCAGCTCCATGGTGAGCTGGTTATGGTCTGTGGCGGTGCTGGTGGTTGTGTATATTTGCGCCAGTTCGTGTTGCGACGGGGCGACTTCGCTGTGTTTTGTTTTTATATAAATGCCAAGCTTCCACAGTTCTTCGTCCAGCTCCGCCATAAAGGCGGAAACCCTTGGCCGTATGCTTCCGAAATAATGGTCGTCCAACTCCTGACCTTTTGGGGGACGTGAGCCAAAAAGTGTGCGCCCGGTATATCTTAAATCCGGCCGCTTGAGAAAAATTTCCTTGTCAATCAGAAAATATTCCTGCTCCGGCCCTACGTCGGGCACGACTCTTTTTACATCGTGATTGCCGAACAGCTTCAGCACCCGCAAAGCTTGCTTGTTGATTGCTTCCATTGAGCGCAGCAGCGGCGTTTTCTCATCCAAGGCCTCGCCGGAATATGAGCAAAATGCAGTGGGGATGTACAGCGTCCCATTTTTGACAAAGGCGTAAGATGTGATATCCCAAACGGTGTAGCCTCGCGCCTCAAAGGTGCTGCGCAACCCGCCGGAGGGAAAGCTTGAGGCGTCAGGCTCGCCCCGCACAAGGGATTTGCCTGAAAATACCATGATGGCGCGGCAGTTCCCTTCCTTCTCTATGAAGCTGTCGTGTTTTTCGGCGGTGATTCCGGTCATGGGCTGAAACCAATGCGTAAAATGTGTCGCGCCTTTTTCTATGGCCCAATCCTTCATTGCGTTGGCCACCGCGTTTGCAATGTCCAATTCCAAATGAGTCCCTTGTAACATGGTTTTTTGCAAAGCCTTGTAAATATCCCTTGGCAGACGCGCTTTCATTACCGTATCGTTAAAAACCAAACTTCCGAATAATTCTGGCACATTTTTCATTTAAACGCTCCTTTTTAACATTTTCATGGCTTCATGTACGTTTTCACAGCTCCCAAAGGCACTTAGGCGGAAAAATCCTTCGCCGTTCGCGCCAAAGCCCGCGCCGGGTGTGCCCACAATGTTAGCGTTGTTTAGGAGATAATCGAAAAATTCCCAAGATGACATGCCATCGGGGCATTTTAGCCAAATATAGGGGGAATTCTGGCCGCCGGTATACCAGATGCCAAGTGCTGACAAGGTATCGGTTATATGTTTTGCGTTTTGCTTGTAATAACCTATATTACTGCTGATTTGCTGTTGCCCCGCCTCCGTAAAAACGGCCTCCGCCCCGCGCTGAACAATATATGACACTCCGTTAAATTTAGTCGTTTGTCGCCGCAACCACAGCTCCCGCAGGGGAACGCCGCCGCGTTTAAGCTCTTGCGGTACAATGGCGTATCCGCATCTTGTGCCTGTGAAACCCGCCGTTTTAGAAAGCGAGCCGAATTCAATTGCGCATTCCTTCGCGCCGTTTATTTGATAAATGCTGGTGGGCAGCTCTTTGTCTTGCACAAATACTTCATACGCGCTGTCGAACAGAATAACCGCGTCGTTTTCAAGGGCGTAATCTACCCACAGTTGCAGCTGCTCCTTTGTGTACACCGCCCCCGTCGGATTATTCGGGGAGCATAGATAAATAATATCCGCCGATATATTTTTATCAGGCAGGGGCAGAAAATTATTCTGCTCGTTTCCGTTCATATAAATAATATCGCGCCCATCCATTATATTCGTGTCCACGTAAACCGGATACACCGGGTCGGGGATTAGCACGGTGTTTTCCTTCGAGAAAATATCCAAAATATTGCCGATATCGCTTTTTGCCCCGTCGCTTATAAAGATTTCGTCCTCGTGAAGTTTTACGGATTTTTTGGAATAATAGCCGCAAAGGGCCTGCCGCAAAAATAAATAACCCTGCTCGTCGCCGTATCCGCGAAAGGTGGTGGCGTCCCCCATCTCCGAAACTGCCCGGTGCATTGCGTCAACAATTGCAGGTGCGAGGGGCAATGTCACATCGCCTATGCCCAAACGGATTATTTTTTTTTCGGGGTTTGCCCCGGCATATTCTTTTACCTTTTTTGCAATTGTGGAGAATAAATAGCTTTTGTTTAAATTGTTATAATTTGAATTAATGGTCATATCAGCCTCCGTTTTTCCGCGTTAAGGCGGCATTAAGAAGCCCTGTAAACAGCGGATGCGGTTTGTTGGGGCGGCTTTTGAATTCCGGATGGAACTGAACACCCGTGAAAAACCCATTGCTGGGTAATTCCACCGCTTCAACAAGCTTGCCGTCCGGAGATGTGCCGCATATCAGCAGACCGTTGCTTGTTAGGATTTCCCTGTAATCATTATTAAACTCGAAGCGATGACGATGCCTTTCGCTTATTTCGTCCGCCTCATATAACTTATGTAGCAATGAGCCACCAATGATTTTGCACGGATACGCGCCCAGCCGCATCGTGCCGCCGCTGCCAAGCATTCCCTCTTGGCCGGGCAGGATATCAATTACACGGTGATTTGCGTTCTCGTCAAATTCGGCGGAATTCGCGCCGTCAAGCCCGCAAACATGCCGCGCAAACTCAATTACGGCAATTTGCATACCCAGGCAGATTCCCAAAAAAGGTATGTTGTTTTCACGGGCGTATTTGCAGGCGGCGATTTTCCCCTCGATGCCCCTGTCGCCGAACCCGCCGGGGATAATCATGCCGTCGATTCCTTCAAAAATGCTGAAATTTTCCAATACGTCTTCGCTGTTTATCCAGCGGATATTTACATTTGCCGAGGTTTCAAACCCGGCGTGGTTCAGGCTTTCTACAATTGAAAGATATGCGTCATGCAGCTTTACATATTTTCCGACTATGGCAATGTTCAGGGATTTTTGCCGGGTCTTTATTTTTGTAAGCATGGCTTTCCACTCGGTTAAATCCGGCCCGGGAATGTTCAGTCCAAGCTCGCGGCAGACAATTTCATCCAGCCTGTTTTCATGCAGCATCACCGGGGCCTCGTACAGCGACGGAATTGTGATGTTTTCGATAACGCAGTCCGGCTTCACATTGCAGAAAAGGGAAATTTTTTCCTTGATGACGGTGGTTAAAGGCTCGTCTACCCGCGTTACAATGATATCGGGTGCGATGCCGGCGGAACGCAATGCCTTGACGGAATGCTGGGTAGGTTTTGATTTGCGTTCTCCCGATGCTTTCATATAGGGAATTAGCGTCACATGTATGAACAAACAGCCGCTTCTTTCAAGGGAGATTTGCCTAATGGCCTCCAAGAACGGCTGACTTTCGATATCACCTACCGTGCCGCCTATTTCCGTAATCAGCACGTCTGTTTTTTCCGTTCCGGAAACGGACCCGGAATAGATAAAATTTTTTATCTCCTCCGTAACATGGGGAATAACCTGAACCGTGCCACCCAAGTATCCCCCCGCGCGTTCCCGCTCAAGCACGCCGGAATATACCTTGCCCGAGGTCAGATTGCTGAACTTTGTTAAATTTTCGTCTATGAAACGCTCGTAATGACCCAAGTCCAGGTCGGTTTCCGCGCCGTCATCCGTGACAAATACCTCGCCGTGCTGAAGTGGGCTCATTGTGCCCGGGTCGATGTTCATGTAGGGGTCCAGCTTTTGCGCAGCCACCTTTAGGCCCCGCTGCTTTAACAATCTGCCCAAACTTGCGGCGGTGATTCCTTTGCCCAATCCGGAAACCACTCCGCCCGTGATAAAAATATACTTGGTCTCGTTCATATTTCCACCGTTCCGTCAAATACTTTTTTGCATCCGCCCGTCATGAAAACCTTATCGCCGTTATAGTTTATTGTCAACTCCCCGCCGGAAAGCTTTACAATTATATCTGTGTTTTTGTTGCAGTGCCCGTTTTTGACTGCCGCCACTGCCGCCGCACAGGCTCCCGTGCCACAGGCCAGCGTTTCGCCGCTTCCGCGCTCCCACACACGCATTTTTAGCAGGTTATCGCCCATAAGTTCCACAAATTCGGTGTTCACTCCGTCTGGGAATAGGGCGTGTTTTTCAAACAACGGGCCTATTTCCAAAAGATTTAAGTCGTCGATATTTTGGCAAAACACCACTGCGTGAGGATTCCCCATAGAAACGCATGTTATGGCATACTCTACGCCGGCGATGCTTACCGAATTTTTTTCCGGCTCGAAAACGGCGCGGCCCATATCAACTTTAACAGATGAAACTTGTTCGTTTTCGACGGTCAGGTTCAGCGTCTTTATTCCGCTTAATGTTTCGATGCTCATTTCCGTACTTTGGACAATACGATTATCATACAAAAATTTCCCGATGCATCGAATGGCGTTTCCGCACATTTTACCTTCGCTGCCGTCCGCGTTAAACATCCTCATTTTGGCATGGGCGGCGTCCGAACGCTCAATTAAAACAAGTCCGTCGCCGCCTATGCCGAAATACCTGTCGGCAAGTCGTACCGCCAGCGATTCCGGCGAAAGCAACGTAAAGTCACGGCAGTTGATATAAATATAATCATTGCCGCAACCCTGCATCTTTGTAAATTCAATTTTCATTCGACTGTCACGCTTTTAGCCAGATTGCGGGGTTTGTCTATATCCAGCCCCTTATTTGCGGCCACATAATAGCTGAAAAGCTGCAAAACCACCACGGACAGCGACGGCGAAAACAGCTCGTGTATTTCGGGCAGCCTGATTTGTGAAAGCTTATCGGTTGACTCGACCTCGTTGGTATTGGCCACCAGCAAAACCTTCGCGCCCCGGCTGATTACCTGCTCTGCATTACTTAGGATTTTACTGTGAAGCCTTTTGCAACAGGAAATCGTAACCACCAGAGTGTTTTCTTCCACAAGGGATATTGTCCCGTGCTTTAGCTCGCCCCCGGCGTAGGCTTCGGAGTGGATATATGATATTTCCTTCAGTTTAAGGGAACCCTCCAGCGCGATTGCATAGTCTATATTTCTGCCGATGAAAAAGATGCTCTTATAGCCGACGCATTCCGACGCATATTTTTGGATGAAATCCACGGATTCCAATATTTCGGCGATTTTGCCCGGCAAGGTTGCAATTTCAGCCAATAATTCCGCTTCACCCTCCGGGGAAAGCCTGTTTAGCCTTGCCGCAAATTTTATGGCCAGCATGTATAATACTATAAGCTGCGTGGAAAACGCCTTAGTGGTCGCTACGGCGATTTCAGGCCCGGCGGCGGTATAAATTGTATGGTCGGCTTCCTTTGCGATGGTGCTTCCCACTACATTTACAATGGAAAGCGTTACCGCGCCTTTGTTTTTGGCCTCGCGCATGGCGGCTATGGTGTCGGCGGTTTCCCCTGACTGGCTGATTAGAATAACCAGCGTCTTATCATCCACGACGGCATCCTTGTATCGGAACTCGCTGGCAAGCTCCACCTCGATTGACGGAAGCCTGCACAGCCGCTCGAATACATATTTTGAAACAACCCCTGCATTATATGCCGAACCGCAGGCCGTAATAACAAGCTTGTTAAACTGTGAAATATCGGGAAGTTCGATGTTTGCGGAATTAATCGTTTCCTTTACGACCTTTGGCTGCTCCATGATTTCTTTAAGCATAAAATGAGCAAAGCCGCCTTTTTCCGCGCTGTCCACGCTCCATGTTATTGTTTCCAGCTCTTTGCCAAAGGGCTCTTTGTCCATATTGAAAAAGCGCACATCTTTTTCTGTAATTACGGCAATTTCCTTGTCGTTTAAATAATAGACCTTGTTGGTATGCTCCAGAATCGCAGGGATGTCCGACGCTATGAAATTGCCGGTGTCGGACACGCCCACAATCAAGGGGTTATCCTTTTTGACCGCAACCAAAGTATCCGGCTCTTCAAGGCACATGATGCCCAAGGCATAGGAACCCTCCAGCGCGTTGGCGGTTTTAATTACCGTATCCAGTAAATTTCCGTCGTAGTAATATTCGGCAAGCTGGGCTATAACCTCGCTGTCGGTTTGGGACGCGAATACTATTCCCCTGCGTTCCAGCCGCTCCTTAAGCTGTTTGTAGTTTTCTATGATGCCGTTGTGAACCACGGCGATTCTGCTTCCGCTTCCAAGATGCGGGTGAGAATTTACATCCGAGGGCTCGCCATGGGTTGCCCAGCGGGTGTGGCCGATGCCCAAGCTGCCTTTTAACGGGCTGTCCTTAATACGCCCCTCAAGTGCCGCAAGCCGCCCTTTTTGCTTTACAACCTCAAAACCAGCCGCACCACGAATCGCTATTCCCGCCGAATCATAACCCCGGTATTCCAGCTTCTTAAGCCCTTCCACAATAATAGGAACCGCATTTCCGCTTCCGGCATAACCAATTATTCCACACATAGTACCACTCCTATCCACGTTTCATGATTTATATATCAACATACGCAGGTATGCTTTTGTTTGTTATAAACCATATAGGATTGTAGCTGATAAATTATTTTTTCACAACAAATCTGAAGGTAGTATGTACCTAAATGCTGTTCATGTCACAAATCGAGTAAATAACTAATATTTCGAGACTGCTTTGCGAAATTTTAAAATAAAATTTGACAAAATTGGTCAAGCAGTGATACGTATCTCAAAGGCTTCCTTTGACCAGTGTATTAAAAGAAAATCTTTTCGATTTGGATAAGGTTGCCTTGTTCTTGGACTTCTTTAGGCATCAGGACAAATTAGATTGACGTGTGGAGAAAAGTTTACTGAAGTTTACTGGCTTACAATATTTTCAATAAAAGAACCCGAAAGGCTTGTGATGCCGTTCGGGTTCGCTGTTGTGGTGCGATAACACTTGTTACAGTTTGAAGTATGCCACAAGCTGTTGTAGCATTTCGGCTTGTGAGTTTAATTCCTCGGAAGCCGCCGCCGTTTCTTCCGAAACAGCCGAGTTGCTTTGTACTACTTGCGATATTTGCGAAAGCCCGGTGCTTACTTGCGAAATCGCCTCCGCTTGTTCCCTTGACGATACCGAAATATTGTTTATAAGTTCCGACACTTCGGCGGCATTTCTAACAATGGCATCTAAGGCTTTCGCTGTTGCTTCCGCAATGCTTGACCCACTTTCCACACGGTTATT
>WQSB01000043.1 GCA_009788085.1 Defluviitaleaceae bacterium | reverse complement strand
GGCATAGGTTACGAGAGTGTTACCGGCGGGGGTCGTCCAGCCGGTTTTTCCGCCTACTACGTTTTCGTTAAAATACGGGCCGGGGCGAATCATCTGGTTTGTGTTCAAAAGATGGCGCACGTCGGGCTGACGCTCCGTGGGCGGAATGTCAAAACGCACCGTGGATATAATCTCATTGAAAATGGGATGCTCCACGGCCTCACGCATAATTAGCGACATATCGTAGGCCGTTGTAACATGCCCCGCTCTGGGAAGGCCGCAAGCGTTTGCAAAGTGCGTATTATTCGCACCCAAGGCCACAGCGCGCCGGTTCATCAAATCCACAAAATCCTCCACACTACCGGCAACATGCTCCGCCAGTGCGACGGCAACCTCATTGGCAGAGCGCAGCATCAGTCCGTACAAGGCCTCATAAATAGTAAGGGTTTCCCCCACGTCCATGGATATGTGCGCGGAGCTGCGCGGTATCGAGTGGATGGAATTGTGAGAGAATTCGATTCTCTCATTCAGGTCGCTGCTTTGCTCCAGCACAATCAGGGCCGTCATCACCTTGGTTATGCTGGCCGGATACATAGGCGTATTGGCCCCATGCCCATACAGCACAAGTCCCGTTTTCGCGTCCATCAAAACCACTGCCTCTGCGGAAAATTGCGGCGACGGGCGCGCATCCCCGGCGGTTTCGATTTCTGGCTCGAATTCTTCGGCGTAAACACTGGTATTTTGTACAGTCAATAGGTATAATATTAAGAAAATTGCAGAGATAAGTTTCATAAGTAGCAATTCCTTTCTAACTGAGGTGGCATATGGCACATATTTTGGTAGTGGACGATGAGAGAAACATCGTAAAGGGTATAAAATTCAGCCTGGAGCAGGACGGAATGAAGGTTGATACAGCCTATGACGGTGAAGAGGCGTTGCAGCTGGTGCGGGACAACGTGTATGATTTGGTGATTTTGGACGTAATGCTGCCGAAGTTGGAAGGTACGGATGTGTGCCGGGAGATTCGGGAATTCAGCGCGGTGCCCGTGGTAATGGTGACGGCCAAGGGCGACGATATGGATAAGATTATGGGGCTGGAGTATGGGGCGGACGACTATATAACAAAGCCATTTAATATTCTGGAGCTTAAGGCGCGGATTAAAGCGATTTTGAGGCGGGCCGCCAAGGTGCCCCAGGCGACTAAGGCTCATGTTGTCTCGGTGCGGGGGGTATCAATTGATACGGAGGCGCGGCGGGTTTTTGTGTCGGACGGCGAAATTTACCTTACGGCCAAGGAATACGACCTTTTGGAGTTTTTGATGAACAACGCGGGCAAGGTTTACACCCGGGAGGCTTTGCTTTTGGAGCTTTGGGGGGCAGACAACACCGGCGACGTGCGCACGGTGGATGTTCATGTGCGCCGCCTGCGTGAGAAAATAGAAGAAAATCCTTCCGACCCGAAATATATCTACACCAAATGGGGAGTGGGTTACTATTTCCGATAAATTGCCTTGGTATCACAGCCTCAGATGGAAGCTGGCTTTAAGCTTTATCGCGCTGAGTATTGTGCCTCTTTTGGTGTTTAACTGGACGATTATGGCCGAGATTCAGCAATATCATCTGACCGTGCGCACCAATGAAATGCGGCTTAACGCCTTTAGGGTAGCGGACGCCGTGGCACGCCGTACCTTTGACGACTTGGAGCGGCCCGACACGCCCAGTCTTGCTATTGTGCAAAGCGCGATTAACAGATACAGTGAGGAATGGGACGTGCGCATTCTGGTTATTAACGACCGTGCACGGGTTTTAAGGGATTCCAACCATGATGTTTTGGATTCATATGCCGGGCAGACCTTGTTGCGCCCGGAGGTGCTAAACGCGCTTAACCGTCAGGATACGACGGTTTTGCGTCGCAATGATTACGCGCTGAATGTGGCCGTTGCTGTTCATGATGAAATCAGCGGGCGCGTCGGCGCGATTTTGCTTATAGCCGATGTTTCGGACATTTTTGATACCGTGGCCGAGATTCGTAATACTTTGATTTTATACAGCGTGGCCGTTGGCCTGCTGGTTATTGTGCTGGTGTTTGTGATGTCCCACCGGCTTATCGCGGCCCTGCGGCAAATTATGCGGGTGGTTCAGCGTATGTCTATGGGAAAGCTTAATGTGCGTATTCCCATAAGCAGCCGGGACGAATACTCCGTGCTTTCCAAGGCCTTTAACAATATGGCCGAAAAGCTTGAGCAACAGGAGAAAACCCGGGACGAATTTGTCTCCAATGTATCCCACGAGATGAAAACGCCGCTTTCGGCCATCAAGGTTCTCAGCGAGTCGATTCTCACTTTGGAGTCCGTCCCCGAAGAGGTGTACCGGGAATTCTTTGAGGACATCAACTCCGAGGTTGACCGTATGACCAATATCAACAACGATTTACTGGCTTTGGTAAAAGTTGACCAGAGGGAGCAGACGCTTCATCTTGCCCCCGTCAACATCAATGAGCTGGTGGAGGATATCCTGAAGCGGCTGTCCCCCTTGGCCGAGAAGAAGAAAGTAGTATTACTCTACGAGGAGGTTAGGCTCGTAGAAATCGACGCCGACGATGTGAAACTGGCGTTGGCTATCTCCAATATCGTCGAGAATGGCATAAAATATACCCCTCGCGGGGGTACGGTAAAAGTCGTAGTGGATTCCGACCATCAGTTCGCCTATATTACAATTCAGGATACGGGAATAGGTGTGCCCGAAGAGGAGCAGGATAAAATCTTCAACCGTTTCTATCGTGTGGACAAAACCCGCGACCGCGACACAGGCGGCACCGGCTTGGGGCTGGCCATCGCCCGCTCCACCGTTCTTCTTCACAACGGAAGCATCCGCCTCACCTCCAAGCCGGAGGAGGGGTCCGTGTTTATTTTAAGGCTGCCGATTCGGAAATAAACGAGGTGAGATTATGTATAAATTACTAGGCTTTTTGCGCAATTTGACGCGAGTGCAGGTGGGGTCTGTTGTGCTTGTGGCGGTGCTTGTGGTGGTTGCCACTCTGGTGCTTGCTAACTCCGATTGGGATTTTTCCGGGGAGGATGAGCAGGCGATATATTTTTTTAACGTGGGAGAGGGCCGGCTTGAGCCGGAGTTTCGTTTTCTGCCCTATCCGCTGCCGGGGGGCACACTTAGCATGGTTGATATGGCGTTGGTTAATATGATAAACGAACCGGACCGCACGGCTTTGTCGAGGGTGTGGCCGGAGGATATTGAGCTGCGTGAGCTTATTACGGGCCTGGAGATGCAAGGGAACACGCTTGTAGTCACGTTTTCCGAGGCTTACCGGAAAATGGGCGCGCTGGAGGAGGCCTTGTTCCGTTCGGCGTTTACGCTGACCATGGTTGGGCTTCCCCATATTGAAGAGGTGAAAATACGTGTGGCTTACGGCAACGAGGATGGAGAAATAGGCTGGGACGAATGGTTCGAATCCGCCGGGACCATTGCCAATGACCCGTCCATTTCGCCGATGAGGATTTCCAACGCAACTTTTGGGCTGTTCTTTGTGGACGAAGCAGGCGAGGGTCTTGTGGTGGAGACATATTTCGCGGAAGGTGTGAATGTTCGGCAGCGCGCGCTGGCCTCGCTGGAGCGGCTTATTGAAGGCCCCTCCGACCCGGACTTTTTGCCGGCAGTTTCAATTCCCACAGGCACCCGTGTACGCAATGTCATAGAGGTTGCCGCCGGTGGTGATATCTACGTGGACCTGTCCGCCGAATTCAACCGCTTCGGCGGCACCGCCGCTCAGGCTGAATTGCTTATCGCCTCCATTGTAAATACCCTCATCGAAAGCATCATTCCCGGCGGCGGACGCGCACGCAGGGTTTTCTTCTTCATAGACTCCATCCGGTATGAGGAATTCCACGGCGTCAGCGATTTTCACCTTTATTTCACCTTCGACGAAACCTTGGTGCTGGGCTACGGCGAGGATGAGTACGAATACGAGGATGAATAGTCCGGCCATCGGAATAAACAGACCCATTTTGTGGGCGTTGGGATTTTTGATTTGCGGTATTGCAATAGGGTCTGTTGATGGCCTTTCGAGCCTTGCGGCGGGACTTGTTCTTGCGGCAGGGCTTTTTTTGTGTACGGTTTTGTACCGGATTTATAGGTACAAGCCGGTGTTTGTTTTTGTGCTGTTCCTTCTGCTGGGAATGTGGCGCACGGGGCACAGCTTACATAATCATACGACGGAGGCTTTTCACACGGAATTTACGGGGGTGGTGCTGGACTTGGGCTACACCGCCGGGCAGAATCAGCGCGTAATGTTGCGTGGCATTCACCCGGAAACCGGTGCGAATGTGCGGATTATGGCCTTTATCAGGCCATTTCAGCCCAACTTACGACTTGGACAGGAAGCAACTTTGACAGGGGAACTTCGTCCCCTTGGCACTCCAACCAACCCCGGCGGATACAGCCAGTTTCAGCATCTGCGTTCCCAAAAAATAGATTCTGTAATGTGGCCGGAAGCTGTCTCCCCCGGAGAAGTACACAGAACATTTATGGTGCGCCTGCGAGAATTCCGGGACAGAATGGCCGCTGTCTATGACGAGCTGTTGCCTCCCCGGGAGGCCGCCGTAATAAAGTCCATGATTTTGGGCGACCGCCTGGACATGGATAGGGAGCTGGCCGACCTGTATCGCATAATGGGGATTTTTCATATCCTGTCCATTTCCGGCCTGCATATTACGATTTTAATGGTTGCCGCCAACAAGCTTATGGGTCTTTTTATGGAGGAACGCCGCGCCGGGCTGCTTGTGCTGGTTACGATGGTGCTGTACTGCCTGCTGACAGGCGCGGCCGTGGCAACCGTTCGCGCAGTAACCATGGGTGGCGTGCTGGTTGCCGCAAAAATCCTGCACCGGGAATACGACTTGCTGGCGTCTGTGGCCTGGGCCTGTGTCGTGCTGTTGATTTATGAGCCGCTGTATTTGTTTAACGCCGGTTTTCAGCTGTCTTTTGGCGCGGTTTTTGGCATGGGGGTGCTGACCACGCCGATTGAGCGGTTTTTTATGAAAATAAAAAAATTCCTCCCGCCAACGCCTATGTCAAAAAAATTTAACATTGCCCTGCGAAAGGAGCTGGCCGTGGGAATCGCGGCTGTGGTTTCTACTTATATTATTTTCGCATTTCATTTTTATGAAATTCCGCTGTACAGTGTGCTGGGCAATCTTGTGATTATGCCCACGGCCACGATGATTCTGGTGCTAGGAATCGTTGTGGGATTGGTGGGTCTGGTGTGGATGCCGGCCGCGCTGATTTTGTCTGGCGCGGTATATTATATTTTGCGGTTTTACGAACTGGCGGCGCGGCTCTTTTCGACTTTGCCCTTTGCCATGATTCAAACCGGTGGCGGCAGCATAATAATTGCCGGGCTTGGGGCAGTGGTGCTGGTGCTTTTTGCGTACACTTTTCACGGATACGGGGCGGATTTTCGGCGACGGGGGATTTTGCTATTGCTGGCGGGGATGGTGCTTATTGGGGCGGTTTTTTTCCGGGCGCATCCGATGGGGCTTCATGTGACGGTGCTGGATACCCATGGCAATTATATTGTGATGCGCCATCGCACAGATGTGCTGGTCGTCGGGACTGCCCGGGGCGGCGAGGATGCACTTCTGCGATATTTGGACAGACATGGCGTAAGGAATGCCAGCCTGATTCTAACAGAACCCCCGCGCCCGCAAGATGGTGCTCGCTTGACCCGGCTGGCGGAACGCTTTAACACAATATATTTGCCCGGTCATTTTATGATAATACTGCCCCAAGCCCTGACTGATATGGCCGAAAATTCACCGGAAATCATTTTTCTCCACGACGGAGACATGCGCATCACCGGGCGCGTAGAGAAACAAATCACCGCCCTAGAGCGCGGACGGCTTGGCCTGCTGATAAACTTCCGTAGCATATCCATCGCCATAACCGAAACCCCTGCTCCGCTCGACTCCCCAACCCTTACCATACAAAATTCCTATGTAATAACCCCGGCCGCAACCTATTCCACCAATTACCACGGCGCGGTTTTAATGCAAACAAATGGCCGCACCATTCGTTTGCGAACTATGCGGCCTTAGAAATTCTTTACTAAAAACAAAACTAAATCGTCATCGTTTTTACAGTTGGCATATGGTTCTAATTGAGCATTGTTATACCAAACCCCCGTACCATCCGGCATATAACCTCTTTTAATGTAAATCCTTTGAGCCGCGCCATAACCCGAATGTAATCCAACCCCAAGTTGCACCCTATCGCTTAATTCACACGCTTTCTTTTCCACTTCATCAAGTATTTTATTTCCTATTCCTTTGCGCTGATATTTTTCAAAGACAACAAAATCGCTTATTACTGGTATTTTTTTGAAAGCAAATGGGCCAACATCTGTATCCGGATAAAGAACTGTATAACCTGCTATATCGTTCATGTACTCTGCAATAAATACATATAAACAGTTATTTTTCTGGCCATCTAAATATTTTTCAATGACTTCTCTTGGTTTAGACCATCCCTGTTCGGCATAATTACGCAAAATTGTATTAATGTCTTTTTCTTCTATTGGACGTATAGAAACATCATCTTCTTTGTTAAAATCCATTTTCACACCTCCCTTGCCGTCCAAAAAGCTATTGCAAGCAATTGAAACCGCCCGACTTTAACAACTGTGTCAACACCTTTTATCTACTTGATGTTTTTTGAAATAACTTTCCAAAATTGTGTGATGTAAAATGCGGCGAGAGCTAAACCATATGCGTAAACTACGATTTCAAATACTGCGTTAAATGTTGTCATCTCTTTCAGCGAGCCTGAATAAAAACCGAACATAAAACCGTTTAATGCGTGAAAAATCAAGCCCCCTGCATTTAACAGCCCTACGAATACGGCTAATCTGTCACATTTTTTCAATAAAGAATACACCAGGAGCCATGATAACAAGGTGAAAGCAGTATTGGGCAATGCGAATGACATAAACCACGGCACATATCCATAAACGACTGCTTCAGGCGGAAGCACCCCAAAAAATCTGACTAAGTACAATGTGTTTACTATTGCATGAAATACACTTAACACATTAAGTAATTTACGGTATGGCATATAACCCCTCCAATTATTTTACTTAACACGGCACTTGTTGCGTTTGTCTATGCTCTACATGATAATAGATATCTGTGTGGTTATCAATGAACATATCCGTTAGGATTTGTCGGATAGGAGAAAATTATTATGAGTATGGAAGGTCTCTCAGACGTGAAAGCAAATTAGGGCTAAAAAATTCTTATTTGACATAGGTAGATTACCTACATATAATCATAGATAGACAATCTACTTATCAAGGAGGACGGTCATGGCATCCGAAAAAAACATAATTTCGGGCAACACCACAATGCTGGTTCTTAAATTGCTTGAAACCAAGAATATGTATGGGTATCAAATTATCGAGGAGCTTTCCAATAAATCAGAGGATGTTTTTCATTTGAAAACAGGGACGCTGTATCCATTACTGCACGGATTGGAAAATGACGGCATGGTAAATTCCTATGACGAGAACGCCGATAATCAGCGCGTTAGAAAATATTATCAATTGACCGGCAAGGGAAAAGGCTTATTGGAGAAAAAGCAGCTTGAATGGACGCAATACACCAAAGCTGTAAACCTCGTGTTGGAAGAGGGTGAGAGCTATGCGTTCGCTTGATAGAATTAACGATTATGTAAATTTGGTGTGCCGTCAGATACGATGGAAAAAAGCACATAACCGAATTTCGGAGGAAATGCTCAACCATATTACCGACGGACGGGATTCCTATATCGCCCGGGGCTTAGATGAGCAGGCCGCAACCGAAAAAGCCATTGCCGACACCGGGGATGCAATGATTGTTGGCACGGAATTTGACCGCGTCCACAGGCCTAAACCGCAATGGAGTATGTTTGCTTGGGTAGCCGGGTTTTTATTGCTTGGTATTTTTATAAGTGTGCTGGTTTTTGACGGCACGGATATTTCCAGAAGATTACTTTGGACGGCAATAGGCGCGGCAGTAATGCTGGGTGCGTACTTTGCCGATTTCACATTATTGGGCAAATATCCGAAGCGTGTATTTTTTGGTGCTGCTTTAACTGTATGGGCGGTATTTTTCTTTTATCCCTGGTTTGATATAGGGCCGATAACTGTGCACCTTCCCCGTCTTTTTGAAAGTCAGCCTCTCCATACCACACAGGTTTTGGCTCTAATATTACCAATAGCTTTTGTCCCCGTTATTTATATCGCAAAAAATAAAAAATATTGGGGGCTAATATCAAGCTTGTTGGCATATGGGCTGCTATGCCTTATTGCCTTTTCCGCCCCCGCGTTATCCGGATTTGTGCATTTTGCGATAATCGGAATGGTGCTGTTGATAATTGCTGTTTTAAAGAATTGGTTTGGGGTGAACAGGGCAATAGGCATTTTGCTGGTTTTTGTTCCCTATGTAATTATCCTTGCGTTCATGATAGTTGTTTATGCGCAGGGCAGCTGGATTGCAACGCGGATATCCGCGGTACTTAATCCGCATAGTGACCCGATGGGTTTTGGGTTTGTTGCAATCCAAGTGAGGGAATTGCTAAATAACGCGGTATTATTTGGGGAAGGGGCTGCGCCCGTAGTTTTCCCACAAGCTTGGTTTTATTCAGACTTTATTTTGGCAACAGTAATAAACCGCTTCGGCTGGCTGGCTTTTGCGATATTTATGGGTGTATTGCTACTGTTCATGGGTATAGTGATTTCACGTTGCACCAAACAAAAGAGCGGGTTGGGATTCTTTGCTTCAATTGCCATTGCCCTAACATTTTTTGTGCAAATATTCATGTATGTTATTTTTAACTTGGGCTTTACTATCACTCACATCTCATTGCCGCTTATATCACCCGGCAATTTTGCAATGGTAATCAATATGGGGCTTATAGGCTTTATGCTTTCAGTTTTCCGAACCGGCGACGCCTTTGTAGACAAAAATGTCATCCCCTCAACTAAGCAGAGTGACATATTTTCATGGCATAATGGAAAACTGACAATAAATTTTAAAATGAAAGCGGAGTAGAATCATCCAAACAGCCCTGCAACTTTGGGCACTACATAACCGCTGCCGCCGCGGCCTTGGACGTCCTCCACCATGGAAACCACCAGTAGTGGATTTTCCGCGGTTTCATCTGCGGTGAGAAGTACAAACCAGCCCAGCTCGCGCCCGGTGTCGTCGCCCTGGGCGTCTTTTAGTTCGGCGGTGCCGGTTTTGCCGGCAAGGGTTCGGCCGGGAATTCTTGCAGGGCGGCCTGTGCCGTATTCTACAGAGAAAATCAGGCTGTCCAGCACTGTTTGTGCGGTTTCCGGTGAGAAAGCATTCGGGAGCCAGTGGGATGTATTCTGCCCGCTGTAAATCAGGCGTGGCTCAAGGATATTGCCATCGTTTACAAAGGCGGCGTAAATCACGGCCATGTGGAGGGGATTTATTAAAATTTCTCCCTGTCCATAACCGCTGTCGGCGAGCTGAATATCCGATGTAAAGCCCCCGGTTCGGGAAATACTGGAGGAAAACATGCCATATTCAAAGGGTATGCGCGCGCCAAAACCGAAGTCACGAAGCCCGGCGGCGAAAGCGTCCGCACCGATTCGCAAGGCGGCTTGAGCAAAATAAATATTGTCCGACCAAGCCATGGCATTGTTCAGATTCGCCGGGCCGCTGTAGTCTGTCACGGTTGTTACAAAAAAGCCGCCCCAGCTTGAATCTTGTTGCCAGCGCATATGGCGGCCAAAATCCTCAAGTGGGTCGATGATTCCCGCATCCACGCCGATGGCGGCGGTAATGGCTTTCATCGTGGAGCCGGGGCTGAATGTGGAGCGGAAGCGGTTAAGCAGCGGAAGGTTTTCATTTTCGATGATGGCATCCCATTGGCTTTGAGTCAGCCCGCGCACAAAGTAATTCGGGTCGTAGGACGGGGTGCTTACCAATGCCAGCACTTCCCCGGTTTGAGGATTCATAGCCACGGAGGCGGACATGTCCCCGGCGAAGGTTTCATATAATTGAAGCTGAATCTCCGTGTCGATAGTTAGATATAAATTCTCGCCATCCACCGGCGACCTCCGCGCCAAGGTTATGCCCCGGTTTCCCGCGCTGTCAATTATAAAAATTTCCCGTCCGTCCCGTGCGCGGAGGCGGCTTTCATAGATGCTCTCCAGCCCGGTTCGCCCGATTACGCTGTTCATATGGTAGCCGTAATCCCGCAGAAGCTCCAATTCTTCGGCATTGATATTTTGAATATATCCCACCAAGTGTGCCGCCGCCCGCCCCAGCGGATAGTATCGCACCGTGGTTGTGCTGACCATTATGCCCTGCACCGTCAGCAATTCGTCAATTAGCTCCTGGGCGTCCCGGGAGATTGTGCGCAGCAAAACAAAGGTGTCCTCCCGCACATAGGACGCCCCCAGCCGCCGGATAATGTTTTCGGGTGTCATTTCCAGCAAGGCGGCGATTCTTTCAATGTCCTCGGCGACATCGTAAGCGTCCTCCCGCATTCTGCCCGGCACAAATCCCACCTGGGAAGCCGGGCCCGGGCCGGCCAGCATTTGCCCATGACGGTCATAAATGTTGCCCCGCTGCGCCGGGAGGATAATTACCCGCACCCGGTCGTTTTCGCCAAGCTCCGGGAAAATTGTTGCCGATGACCAATGTTTTCGATATTCGCCGCTTGCATCCAGCTCGAAAACGGCCTGATGGTCGTGGATTATATATCCCGCAACCGTGGAAATTTGCAAAGTATAGTCAACGATTCGCCGCCCCGGCCGGTCATACACCTCGTGGACACGCACATCCGACACAATAAAATCCCGTGCGCCGATACCTTGATATATATTGCGGTTGCGCTCGATAAAATCCACCCTTGTAATTTGACGCCGACTTATCTCGGTTATTTTGTCATACATCTCGCCAAAACGCCCGTTTTCCGCATGGGCGAAAAACAACTTTAAAACTTCCTCCACAGGCATGGGAAGAGTAGGCTCGTCCGCGTATACCGTCGCGGACTCAAGCCCGCCCGTCGTCCCCGGCCACGACGAGCGCAACATCACGATAATCAAAACCACCGACGCCACGCACACAAGCCCGCATAAAATTTTAATTCCCCGGTTGCGCATTAGTTGCCTCCGTTCTATTATGTATAGCAATTTCAGTTGAAAGCAATGACGTTGAAAGGATTGCGAAAATATGGAAATCATAGTATGCCGTCGCAATGACGAGGCTTTCGAAGCCATGTTTAATGATTTAACCCAAGAGGTGTTTGGATTTTCCTTCGCGCCGTGGTTTGAAATGAAGCTGTGGGACGAACGCTATGAAACCTATGGCATAGTGCAGGACGGCAAAATGTTATCAAGCGCGTGTATTTTTAAAATAGATATTCTGGTAAATGGGCAGGCGGCGAAGTCGATTCAATTTGGGGCTGTGGCCACGCGCAAAAGTGAACGCGGCAAGGGCCTATCCCGCCGCCTGATGGAGCATGTGTTGTCGCAATATCCCGACACGCCCGCGCATTTGGCGGCCAACCCGACAGTCGTTGACTTTTATCCCCGTTTTGGATTTCGTCAGGTGCAATTCCATAAGCCGGAAATCGCGGTGCGGATAAACAACGACCCTTCAAAAGCTGTGCAGTACGAATATGACGACGATGAAGTGATGGAAGCCTTGGCCTCACGAGGCGCGTACTCCAATATGGTTGACTGCCTAAACACCGACACTGTCCGTATATTTCATATGATGATAGGCTATGACGAGGATATTTATTTTTTGCCAAACTGCGGCGCGCTTGTTGTGGCCAAGCAAAAGGAAAGCAGGCTATTTCTGGCGGATGTAATCACGCAAAAGCCCATAACCTTTGACGCGCTCAGGGCCGAGCTGCCTTTTGAAAATGTGGACATCGTTGAATTTGGTTTCTGCCCAGACCATCTTGGCGTATCCCCCATATGGGTTCCCTCCGACATGGCCAAGGAGCCGTTTTTCATAAAAGGGAACTGGAATCTACCTGAAAAATTCCGCTTCCCGATAATGTCCGAGACCTAAAATCAATCCTTAAAGAATGTTTATCCATTTTTAAGGAAGATGATACCACTCTTGCCAAGGTAATGGTAGCCGAGAAACATGTTCTTGCCGTGGATTATAAGTTCTTCCAGTAAGGAAATCCGCTTCAAATATCCAAGCATTGGCTGTGCTTACGGAGCGCATACCAAATCGTGTTGGTATTGCCACGCTCATCGTATAAAATCTTATGGTGTACACCCCAGGTCTGTCGGTTGGAGTTGCTATCGGGTTTATTACAGGGATATGGGATGTATTCCGCATTCTTTCGGGGGTGATAAAGTGGTGATGATTAATGGTTATGAAAACGGTTCTATTGGTTTGCATGTTACCTACAAAGAGCTTGAAATGAGTGTTTCTTTGCCCAGAGTTAATTACGTCCAAACGATATTCAAACAGTCCATCATCTGTGGTGAGCATTTCCCCTCTTCTAGTGATAGGTATAATCCATCCGGTAAAAGTGGCGGTTGAAAGCAGATTGGGCATGGGTATCATCAAAAGGACAATAAGAATCCCATGTACTAGAAGCTTGTGTATCTTTGGAAAGCGAAAAGATAGCCCTACATAAACTGCCCCGAATGCAACAACTGTAAAGGTATATGGTAGTGATAACAAAACATTGTTAAAGCCTCCCATTATTTCGAATTGGAGCCAGTTCCACAAAGCAAGAATCAAAGCAGATGAAATCACAGTCAATGAAATTAATTTTTGCAGTGTATGAAAATCACCAGTTAATTTTAAAATAAAAAGCCTTACAATATTAGCTGTTGCGATGAAGCCCATGAGAATTACCACTGAGTACATATTAAAAAGCCAAGCATAATCGCGATGACTAAAAAGCATTGTTGGGCTGAGGGCTGTTGCGCGGCTGTATACAATCCACCATAAATCCATACCGGCTAAAACAAGAATACAAATAAACAGTCCTTTTTTTCGCCTCTTTGCAATTACTACAACTAACCCCGCCGTCATCAGAATAAAAGATGTGACGAGAATAGGGATAACATCATCATTCGAGAGTTGCAACGGTCTGATTCTTAATTGCGAAATAAACGCAGGTGCGGGTAGCATTAAAAGAATAATGAAAGCCACGTTTATCAAAACCTTGTACGTTTTGGATTGAATACGTGACAATACTACAGCCGCCCCAAATCCCGCAGCTACCCAGGTTGGCGGAATGGTCAGAACAAGCCAATGAAAACGCGCCGCCGCCTCTGCATGAAACCAATTCCACGAAATCAAGGCCACGGTTATGAAGAGTACAGCCGATGAAATTATTTTATACCAATCACTTGGGCCCCTGATAAGCAACTCTTTTTCAAGCCATTTCAAGGCTAATCCACCAGCAAACGTACCGCGTCTTTTATATTTTCAATAACCTGCACGCCAAAAGGGCAGCGGTTTTCACAGTGGCCGCAGGCGATGCAATCTGCGTTGTTCATGGCGGCGTAGTGGGAGCGGATGGACGGGGGCACATTGTTTTCATCCAGCCGGGCGATATCGAGATATTTATGCACGGTGGCGATGTCTATTCCCACGGGGCAGGGCTGGCAATGGCTACAATATACACAGCTTCCGGTAAAATCGTTGCGTGGGCCACGGATTATTTCTGCGTAGGCCTTTTCCTCGTCGGTGGCGGAGAAATAGCCCATTACTTGGTGGACTTCTGCGGCAGTTTGGCTTCCAGGCAAAACACTTGCCACAGCCGGCCTGTCCAGCGCGTATTGAATGCATTGGCTTATCGTCAGCGGCTTTGCATAGGGTGTGTGGTCGGGAGACAGCAGCTTTCCGGAGCCAAAGGCTTTCATTGCGGTAATGCCGACATTCCTTTGCGTACATATTTTATACAGCTCGGCGCGGGCGGGATTGATACCGTGGTACAGGTCGCTTCTGAAGGAATTATCCCGCTCCTGCCGTACATCACATTCTATCGGCAGCATGTCAAAGGCAGGATTTATGCTGAACATAACCATTTCGGGCACTCCGGTTTCAATGACCTTTTTTGCAATTATCGGATTGTGAGAGCTGAAGCCGATATGCAAAATATCCCCTTGCCGCTTTAATTTTTCCGTGTAAGTGATAAACTCCGTTTCGAAAACGCTTTTATAATCCTCCTCGGAATCTATAAAGAACAGCATTCCAAAGTCGATATAGCCGTATAATTTTAACAACTCTTCGAAATATTTTTTCACCGTGGGCATGTCCCGGCTGATGTCGTATTTCTGATTAACATCCGTTGAACCGATATGACCCTGAATCAAAACATCCTTGCGTCGCGCACCCAGGGCCTTGGCTATGTTTTCACGAACCTCCGTGCCCGGCATAAATACATCAAGAAGATTCATCCCCTGTGCTAAGGCCGCGTCAATTGTTTCCTTAATTTGCGCATATGGGCGGTAGTCCAGATACTCGCACCCCAAGCCGATTACGCTTACACGCTTTCCTGTTTTGCCTAATTCACGATACTCCATAGCGGCCTCCATGTTTTCTAAGATTATGTCATAAAAAATGAACCGTCGCAAACCCTACGACAATATTGAAAGGGAGGGGTGCATATTGAACGTCTTGGAATTCGAGCGGTTTCTTGAGGTCAACGGGCGGGATGTGTATTCCTTCTGCGGGTATTTGGCGGGGGAGGCCCGGGACGACCTGTATCAGGAAACGGCGTTGGCGGCATTTGAAATGATTGGGCGGCTCGACCCGTCGCAGAACCCTAAGTCGTTTTTATTTTCCATCGCAGTGGGAAAATGGAAGAACATTCGCCGGAAAGCTGTAAGGAGGCAAGGCATCGCGCCGGAAAGTCCGCTGGAGGAATTGCCGGCAAATCCCGACCGCGCCAACCCCCCGGAGGAGGCCGCGCTGTCGAACCAGCAGCGGGAAATCATCCAAAAAGCCCTCGGGCAAATCAAGGATAAATTCCGTGTGCCGCTGATACTGCACTATTTCGACGAAAGCCCGCTGGAAGCCATAGCGAAAATATTACAAATCCCTGAGGGTACGGTAAAAAGCCGGTTATACAAAGGCCGCGCCTTATTAAAAAAAGCACTGGAAAGGGAGGGCATCACTTATGGATGAGCAACTGCTAAAGGCCTATTTCGCCCCCCGGGAAGACGTGCCCCAGGCACTCCGGGCCGGGCTGCACCAAAGGCTTCTTCTGGAAACGCAAGAGGCGTGCGCAACGCAAACAGTTTCCGACGCGCCGATAGGTCTCGTGCTGACAATCGCGCCTATTTCCATGGTTTTTTCCGTGATGCTTCTGCTTCTGGTGTGGGCGGTGTTTGGGCATGGTGCGTTTCTGTTGGGCGGGGCGTTTTACATGTTCTCGCTGATGGGCGGGGCGGCAGTAATTTTTTTAGTCATACAGACAGGAGGAGGTTATATATATGACAACATTTATGACGATTAGTAGCATAGTGGCGTTCGTTGTATGTATTCTTGCGATGGTATTTTTTCTGTGCGCGTGGACATATCATGACGCCAAAGTAAAAAGCACACAATCCCCGTGGCTGTGGGTGCTGGTGGTTTTGCTTGTACCAAATTTTTTGGGGTTCGTAGTGTACTTGCTGGTGGGCCGCACGAAAAAAGATGTACCCGCGCCGGGAAAATTCAAGTGGATGTGCATCATTATGGCTGTGCTAACCGTGATAAGCTTTGTGGTGTTTATAACAGGCATAGTGCGGATTGCGTTTTTTGAGGGCTCCGGCGCGGGCTTTTCCGGTACGACGTTTATGTCATCTGACATATCCACAAGCAGCCGCTGGACATTTACCGCGCGAAGTGCCAACGCGGAACGCAGTCGCACCCGGAATCTTCAAGGCGCGGATTTTGAAAACTTCCATGTAGATGCCGCAATTGAAAGCGGCAGTATATATCTGCGGCTGGAGCAGGGGTCGATTATTCAGCGCGTGGACATTGGAAATCTTTTCGGATATATTGACCTGCAAGAAATGGGCTTCCAGCCGGGACGCTTACGAATGACCCTTGAAATGCGGGACGCGCGAGGCGTCCGCTCAGTGATTAGCTGGAGATAGGAGGATTTATAAATGTATATTGACTCTTTTGAGTTCGCGTTTGATTTGACGCGCACGGTACTTCTGATAGTATTACCCATTGCCCTGCTGCAATTTGGGCTGATGATTGCCGCCATTGTAAGCCTTGTGCGCAAGCCACCGGTGCCCGACAGTGACAAAATCTTATGGCTGTTGCTGATTATATTGCTGGGGTTAATCGGGCCGATTTTATATTTTGTCATCGGCTCGAACCAGCTGGACGAAAAAGCCGCAAGACTGGCGGATGAAAAAGAATGTGAGGGGCGCGAGCAATGACATACGCGGTAGTAACGCAAGGGCTAACAAAGCGGTACAAGAATACTCTGGCGGTGGATAATGTGAATCTGTCTGTGCCGGAGGGCTGTTGTTGCGGATTTTTAGGCAAGAACGGGGCGGGCAAAACCACCACAATCAAAATGCTGGTGGGCCTGAACAAGCCGACGTCGGGGCAGATTTCCATAATGGGGGAAAAGCAGATATACGGGCGGCAAAACACACAGCCCTTTGGATATCTGCCGGACGTGCCAAATTTCTATGGATACATGACGGGCGCGGAGTTCTTGGATTTGTGCGGGAAGCTGTGCGAAATCCCAAAGGCCGAGCGGGAGGCGCGGATAAAATCTCTATTGCAGCAGGTGGGGCTGGAGAAAACCCGCACCCGCATCGCCGGGTATTCCCGCGGGATGAAACAGCGGCTGGGTATCGCGCAGGCCATGATAAACAATCCGCCGGTGATATTTATGGACGAGCCGATTTCCGCGCTAGACCCCATCGGCCGCCGCGACGTGGCGGAAATCATCCGCTCGCTGAAGGGCACGACGGTAATTCTGTCCACGCATATTCTGACCGACGTGGAGTTTATTTGCGACTATGTACTCATCATCGAAAAGGGCAAAATCCTCGCACAGGATTATTTATCCAATTTGAAGCAGAAATACGCCTCCGATACAGCCAAAGTCCGATTTTTGCAAGAAAGCGACGCGGCGGCGTTTTCCCAAAAAGCTTTAACGGCCGGGTTTTCTGTCGAGCAGATTAACCCCATGGAGCTTCTTTTGCGCACGGGTGAAAACATGGGCGCGGAAGATACCCTCGATGTAAGCCGCGCCGCCGCCGGGCTAGTTCACAGCCACGGGCTGGCTTTCGAATCCTTGGGAAATCACACTCCCACGCTGGAGGATATTTTCTACGAGACTATAAAAAATTGAGAATTGGGTGAGGAATATGAGTAATTTCCGCGTCTTCCTAGTTAAAGAATTTATGGAGAATCTGCGCACAAAGAGGCTTTTGGTGCTGGCCTGCGTGTTTTTGTTTTTCGCTATGACTAGCCCGCTGCTGACCCGCTACATGGGAGAATTCTTCGCGATGATAATGCCCGCAGGTGATGAGATGGGAGCGGCAGTGATTGCGGCCATGGGCACACCCACATGGGAGGACAGTTATATACAGCTTTATGGGAATTTAGGGCAGATTGGCGCATTGACGGTTCTGCTTTTGTTTATGGGAAGCATTCTGCGTGAAAAGCGTAGCGGCTCTGCGGATTTGGTGTTCACAAAAGGGCTTGGGCCCACCGCCTTTGTGCTGGCGAAATTCACCGCTGCCGGGGCTTTGACTCTGGCCATGACTCTTGTTAGCACACTGGTTGGTTATATCTACACGCTTATTTTATTCGAATACGGCGGAAGCATCGGAAATGTTCTGCTGGGTGGGCTGGCCTTTGGGATTTTTCTGATGATGATGCTGGCTATCGTTTTGCTCTGCTCGGCCTTGGCCAAAAGTACCGCCATCAGCGCGGTGCTGGGGCTGGCAGCCTTTGTGTTTTTTGGTTTTACCTCTGTTATACCGCGTATCGGAAGGCTTTCACCGGGGAATCTTATGGCATCAAGCCCCATTTCGCTTACCTTGGGGGAATTCCCCGACGGTTTTGTTATTATGCTTATAATAACAACAGCGATAACAATTTTATCGCTGTTGGCGGCCGCAAAGATAACGGCCATTACTTGACGCCAAGTATTATTTTAAGCAAAGCACCAATGGGCTTGGGCGGTTTTACCACTCGAATTTTCATGTTAGTTCTCATGTTAACGTCTCCTTTCTCGTGTGTTCACCTCGCAAATACATGCCAAAATCCCATAATCACCAAGGCCGACGCAATAAGAAAGCCCCAGCCCGGCATCATGAACTGGATTATCATGCCAACGCCCAAGAAGAAAAAAATAAGCCCCATAAGTCTCTTTTTTCTAAGCACTGCCGCACCTCCATTTTTGGCCGTTTGCTATAATCTATGACAAGGTGTGGAAAAATGTTCAAAGGCATGGTACACTAAAAATGTACAAAAAAATTATTTTATAGGAAGCAGGCGATACCCATGGTAAAAGTAGGTATTAACGGATTCGGCCGGATAGGCCGTCTGGCGTTTCGTTACGCGATGACTCTCAGCGACGTGGAAGTGGTGCTTATTAACGACCCCTTCATTGATTTGGACTACATGGAGTACATGTTAAAGTACGACAGTGTGCACGGACGCTTTGACGGAGACGTTTGCGTAAAAGATGGCAAGCTGGTTGTAAACGGCAAAACAATTGCAACCTCGGCGGCGCGTGACCCCAAGGATGCACCCTGGGGAACCAGCGGCGCGGAATATGTACTCGAATGCACGGGGGTTTTCCTGACACAGGAATCCGCCCAGGCATATTTGGATGGCGGCGCGAAAAAAGTTGTCCTCTCCGCCCCGGCGAAGGACTCTAACACGCCAACATTTGTAATGGGCGTAAACCACGACAAATATACTTCAGATATGAAAATCGTTTCCAATGCGTCCTGTACAACCAACTGCCTCGCGCCTCTGGCCAAGGTTATTAACGACAAATTTGGCATATCCGAGGGCCTCATGACAACCGTTCACGCAACAACGGCCACCCAAAAAACCGTAGACGGCCCATCAGGCAAAGACTGGCGTGGCGGACGCGCTGCTGCGGCCAATATTATCCCGTCGTCCACAGGCGCGGCCAAAGCAGTTGGCCTAGTCATTCCCGAGCTTAACGGAAAACTCACAGGCATGGCTTTCCGCGTGCCCACGATTAATGTTTCCGTGGTTGACCTGACAATCCGTCTGTCAAAACCCGCCTCATACGCAGACATCAAAGCCGCTGTAAAAGAAGCCGCCGCCGGCCCCATGAAGGGAATCCTTGGCTACACAGAGGACTCCGTCGTTTCCAGTGACTTCATCGGCGAAAGCTGCACCTCCGTTTTTGATGCCGGCGCGGGTATCGGCTTAAACGACAACTTTGTAAAACTCGTCGCATGGTACGACAACGAGTGGGGTTATTCCTGCAAACTCGTTGACCTCTGCCGCCATATGAAAAAAATCGACGGGTAATAATATATTTTCACCATCGTTTTTATAACAGCATCTTTTTTTGGCAGAATTGTCCAAAGAAAGATGCTGTTATTTTATATTATTACTGCTGTGCCGACCGCGTTAAAATTCAGGGGCCGTATGTGCGGCCATTCCACCCCACATGCGGCCCCTGAATTTTAACGCGGTCGGCACAGTACGTTGTTTGATAATTTTCCACTATAAATGAATTTTACCATTGATACATTCTAAGAGTCGCGTATAATATATTGGTTACGAAAACGAATTTCTGTTTCGAGAGGATTTAGCATTTTATGCAAGCTATAAGTATTCCCGAGTATATGAAGTCCGCCTTTGCCGCCAATGATATCCCCGTGAAGGATTTGTTGTTTGCGGTGCATACGGATATGACCCTTGAGGGGGATTTTTCTGATGCATATGTGGCGGTTGACAGGACGAATCTCTACATATTGTATGGGATTGAGCAGGTTGTAAAAACCGAGGGTGCGCGGCGGCTGGTTGCAGAGTATGTGACTCACGATGTAGTGACGCACCGGCTGGCGGATTTAGGCGAGCTCCGCACGGAAATTTTGCTGTCCACATGTCGGCTGGTGGCCAAAAAAGATGATATAGAGCGGCTTGTTTTGCTGTTTACGCTGGGATATCAAACCTTTATCGACCGGCTTGTTAAGGTCGTAAAAAATC
>WQSB01000042.1 GCA_009788085.1 Defluviitaleaceae bacterium | reverse complement strand
CAGCGGCCAGAATTTTATCCGCGTTTTTTTTGACATTCGCGGTGGCGGGCTGGCCATTTACGGCGGGATTATCGGCGCGGCTCTGGCGGCTACAATTATCGGAGTGCGCAAAAACATCCCCTTCACCGTTCTCGCCGACACCGGCGCGCCCAGTATGCTTCTTGGGCAGGTCATCGGACGCTGGGGAAATTTCTTTAACCGCGAGGCTTTCGGAAGCTATTCCGATGGCCTTTTTGCCATGCGAATCCGCCTCGACCAAGCCCATTACATCACCACCGAGCTTCTGGAAACCGCCGTCGTCACCGCTTATGGTGTGGATTATCTTCAAGTGCATCCCACATTTTTGTACGAAGCCGCTTTCAACTTTGTTCTGATGGTCGCGCTGATTTTCTATCGCCCTCATAAGAAATTTAGCGGTGAAATTCTTCTGCTGTATTTCTTGGGATACGGTGTAATCCGCTTCTTCGTAGAGGCCCTGCGTACCGACCAAATGATTTTCGCAAACACCGGCATCCCTCTTAATCAAATAACGGCGGTTCTGTTCGCCGTGGTATCCGCCGGGCTGCTTATCGCCGGGCATTTACGCGCCCGAAGGGCAGAGTCCCCATCTAAAAGGAGAAGATAACATGAATATTGCAGGATTACAAATGTCCCACGACGTGCAGAACGAGGTCTATGTTTCCGCCAAAGCCAACGCGCTTGATTTGAAAAAAATTGCCAACGACCGTTTGGACGAGATGTTTAAAGCCTTGGCTTCTGTTACGCCAAAGGATATCGACGCGATGCCATCCTATGTGGAGGTGGTGGATTTATTCGTGTCGTTTTTTGATGACGTAGTTATTGAGTGCGCGTTGCTTACCGGCCGTCGTGCCGAAACGGAAAAGAATCTCCTGAACCTGTGCAAGGAAGCCTTGGGCAAACCCTCGGAGCTAAAAACCCGTGACAGCAAAAAAGAGCATATTGTCGCAACCTTTATAGACTCGCTGATTTTGCATGAGGCACCGCTGGCAGTTCGGGCTGCGGGCTTAAGCGCGACTCTTATTGATGCCACAAATCCGCTACGTTTGGGGCTTACCTTTTATAAAATTTTCTGCGAAAAATATCCCGGCGAGGTTGACGCAAGACTTTTGCAATACTTCAAGCTGGAGGAGGAAGCCCGGATGGCACTGGTTACAAACAACGCCGCCATCGCCACGGATAAAATAGCCAAGCTGTTTGAGCTTCCAATTAACGAGCCAGAAAAATATTTGCTGATGTCGCTTAATTCCTTTTACAACGGCCTTACAGACGACGCCAGACGTGTGCTGGATATCGGCCTCAGTGCCTTTCCGGGGAATCAAAGGCTGCAATCCGCCAAGGACGCGCTGGCCGGATAATGTGCAGGCTTGGGAAAATTGCGGCCGCAATGGCGATATTATGTGTCATTGCGGTGGCTTTGGCCGCAGCGATGTTTTTTTATGACCGCAATTTTGACAATGCGTACGCCGTGCCCGCTTTGGCCGTGGCTGAGGATGAACTCACCGCGCCCGAGGCGGACGGCGTTTTTTCGCGCGATTCTCATGAGCGGGTGGAAGCTCTGCCGCCGCTGATTCCTATGTATTGGGGCGCGGGGGTGTTTTTTGACCCGGCTAAATACAAAATTATTCTGCCGGAGGGGGTGCGCGTCACAGATATTTCATATAATTTTTTCCGGTACATATTTGAAATCACCCTTGAGGGCATCGACCTGCCGCCACGGCCCTTCCCTTTGATGACGATGGGAATTTTACCCATGGGAATTACCCAAGACGGCGACAGAATAATTATACGCACCAGGCGGGGGGCCTTTGCCCGCTACGGGCCGGGATATGTACAGATAATCGACCCCCGCGAGGCCTATCATACAATTGTGGTAATCGACCCCGGCCACGGTGGCATCGACACGGGCGCGCCCTCGGCCAATCCCGGCGCGCCCAGCGAGTCGGAAATAAACCTTGCCATCACCCTTACTCTATTGGAGATTTTTGACGAACCCGGCGTATTACTTTTCCCCATCAGAACAACGGACGTTTTTATAGGTAATAGTTACAGATACCGTCTGGCCAATAAAATAGGCGATTATTTTATATCCATTCATTGCAATGCGGATATTGCCAGCCGTCTTTCCCGGGGAACACTAACCCTTTACGGTCAAGCTCCCGGAAGCCGCGAGCTGGCGTACACTTTGCAAACAGCTCTCGTGGATACGCTGGAAAGCCAAGACAGAGGAATTCATTACGGCGGCCAGTTTCGTATACTAAACGGCTCTCAAATTCCCGTGGCTCTGCTGGAGCTGCTCTTCATAAGCAACCCTCAGGAGGCGACAAGGCTTGCCGACCCCGACACCCAAAGGCTCATCGCCCAAACCCTGGCCGACGTGATTGCGGAGCTTCCTCCGGCGCGGTAAAAAAATTTTTTTCTATTTATGTATAATTATCTCAATTGCAAACCATACTGATATCGTAGACAAAATCTACGGTTACTTACCATCGCCGCCGAACCCTGGCGGGGAGCGAAGGGAGGTTAAACGGTATGGACAATAAAAAAACCAACACCACAAACGCAAATACAAATAACAATACGACTAACAGAACCGATTTTGCGGATGACATGAACAACACTACCAGCACCAAAAACAACAAAAATCTCAATAAGTAATGCTTTAAACTAATGAAAACACAAAAAAAGGGCCGTCTCATGAAGATGGCTCTTTTTGTGCTAAAGCAGTTTTTGAAACAGTGCGGAAAATTGGCGTACATGCATTGTGGTGAACGAATGAGCGTGTTGCGCAGCAACAGCGATGAGTGAACCTCTTACAATGCATAGCCAATTTTCCGTACCGACAGCAAAACTGCTATAAAAAAGAGGAGTGGTTCAAGCACTTTGGTAAAGGGGTGACGAGGCGGGGAGTGGTCGCGCTAACGCTTGCCGTACGATGATTGACTTTGACAAGGCAGTGTCTGTGCCGGTCTTGCTTCACAAGCCCAGCGGTGACACTTGCCCTGTCATGCGCCACTAATCGCACGACTTCGCTAATCGCACGACTCACTCCCCGCCTTTCCGCCCCTTTACCAACGCGCTTGGGCCACTCCCTAAAAAAGCTTGTTCGTTCGAGCGTAGTGAAACAGGAATTGCTGCGCGATTCCGCTGTAGGGGAGGATTTCGTTTGGGAAGCCGTGGGGATAGAGTGCTGACATAACGCGCTTCATCCAAATATCCAGCGGAAAGCGTTCGATACGGCCGAAGCCATAGAGAAGGACGCATTCGGCCACTTTTGGGCCTACGCCGTGGATTTGCAGCAGAGCGGCGTGGATTTCGTCGGAGGTTTTTTCACAAAGGGTATACGGGTTGACGCTGCCGTCCGTTGCGCGGCGGGCGGCGTCTATTACATAGGCGGCCCGGTAGCCGGATTTTATCGGGTCAAGGTCGCTTGGGGTGAGAGTGGCCAAAATTTCCGGGGGCGGGAAAGCGTGTCCGCCGCAGGGCAAAGTTTTGCCGAAGTTTTCGCACAGCGCGGAAATCATTTTTTTTATGCGCGGAATGTTGCTGTTTTGGCTTAGAATAAATGAAATCAGCGTTTCCCATGGGTCTTGCCGCATCAGGCGCAGGCCGGGGGAGAATTCCAGAGCCTGGGTCATGGCAGCGTTTTCGGACAAATGGTTGCGTAGCTGGGCATAACTTCGGCTGAAATCGAAATAGATTTTCCAAGTGGATTCGAATTCGTCCAATGGGACATTTTTTAAGATTAGGGCAGAGTCTGCAAAAGTTAAATCGAGGCGGCGGCCGTGGGCTATGCCCGTGTAAGTGACGGCTGTGGTTTCATTTTCCGCTTCGCAACGACTCCAGCGAAAGGCTTGGCCGTTGTCCAGGGTTTGGGCTAAATCGAAGTGGCTTACGCCTGTCAGTATTGTGTCCTTGCCGAATTGGACGGCTGTTATGTAATCCATTTTGCACCTCAATCTTCATTACTTTTGGTCATTAGCAAATATTGTTCCGAAATCCATTTTGCATTTTCAGAAATGGGCTTTGTGCCATCAGCACGCAATATTGGACAGTCTATCTCTGTTGCCCATTTTTCATGCCGTTCCTTAGAAACAGAGTGAAAACCTGTATCATCTTGTAGAATCCCGATTGCTTCATTGTAAACATCCCTTTTCCCGAAAAAAGCCCCTTGCTACAAAGCAAAGAGGCTTTTCTTCAAACCGCACATTTATCACGCTTGCGGTAGGCGTATTCAGTCAAACCGCCAATTTATAACGCATAGCGGTAAGCGTATCCAATCAAACCGTAAATTTATATTCGCTAACGGTAAGCGAGTTCGGGAGCATCTCTGCTCTGTACTAGTATTATGTCATAAGCATGGAAATATTTCAATGTTTAGTAAAAATATTGTGTCGGTGGTATGTTAATACACTTTTTAGAAATTACCTTGATAACACAAGTGCTAAAAAAGGGGCTGTCTCGCTAAGAGAACCGGGCCCAGCGCACCGCTGATACCCGGTTCTCTTAGCGAGACAGTCTCTTCTTCCTGTTAATACTTGCCTAGGTCGTTGCGGTCGTATTCGTGCGCGCCGGAGGGAGCATTCACTTTTATTGATTTTGATATGAGGTCAGGCGCGGGTTTTGGTTTTGCCCTTTGTGCAAGCCCCGGAGATGCAAGTGGCGGTGTTGGGTTTGATGCGGGCTTGGGCGTTACCGTAGTAGCCGGGGTTGGTTTTGGCGTAGGTGTTGCTGCCGGCTTCGGAGTGGGGGCAGTGACCGGCTTCGGAGTAGGGGCCGGGGTTGGTTTTGGCATAGGTGTTGCTGCCGGCTTCGGAGTAGGTGTAGTGACTGGTTTTGGAGCCAGAGTTGGTTTTGGCGGAGGTGTGGCGGCTGGTTTTGCCGCAGGTTGGGCCAGTGCGGGTTTAGATGTCGGAAGCGGTGCCGGTTTTGGTTGCGTGGGCTGCGTGGCTGCGGGTTCAACGGCTTTTGGCAATGGCGGCGGTGTGTAAGTGGGCATCGCAGACTTGGGCGTCTCCGGAACCGGAGCGGAAGGAATTGGTTTTGCAAGAGGTTTCGAGGGCACAGGTGGTGGAGTTGATTTTGCAAGGGGTTTCGGAGGCGCAGGTGGTGGAGTTGATTTTGCAAGGGGTTTCGGAGGCGCAGGTGGTGGAGTTGATTTTGCAAGGGGTTTCGGAGGCGCGGGCGGTGGAGTTGGTTTCACAACAGGTTTCGGGGCAAGCGGCTTAGACGCAATCTGTTTTGAGATTGGCCTGGTGTATGTTCCGTCGCCGGAAGCGAGCTTTCTTAATGCGCCGGTTTGGTCTTCCAGTGCTTCGGCGGCGGCGGTTATGTCGTCTATAGCAGCTATGGAATCTTGTCCGGCCATTCGGCTTGTGCTTTCGGCGGCCTTGGCGATTGCGGTGTGCTGGCCTCCGGCCACTTGGGCTATTCCGCCCACTATTTGGTTGATTTCACGTACGTCGCTTACCACACGCTCCAGCGCGGAAGCGGTATTTTTTGCGGTGGCGGTACCCCGGGTTACTTTTTCCATGGATTCGACAATCAGCTCGGTGGTCTGGTTGGCGGCCTGCTTGCTCTTGGTAGCCAAGCTGCGCACCTCTTCGGCCACAACCGCGAAGCCCTTGCCGTGAACCCCGGCCCGGGCCGCTTCAACGGCGGCGTTAAGGGCCAGCAGATTTGTCTGCATGGCAATATCGTCTATGACTTTGATTATGCGAGAAATGTTTTCGGATGATTCGCGAATACCCTCTATGGCCTCCAACATGTTGCCCATTTCTTTTTGGCCGACTCCGGCGTTTTCAACGGCATCCGAAGCCAGGCCGGCGGCACGGTCCGCGCCGTCAGCGGCTTGCTCTGCTTGGCCGCTGACTTCTGCCAAAGCCACATTCAAATCGGAGGCCAAGCTTTGTAATTGGCCTACGTCTTGAAAAACACGACTGCTGCTTCCTATAATCTGCGTGGTGCTGCCGTCGATTGACGAGGTGATATGGCGCAGCTCGCTCTCAATTAATTGGAGGCGTTCCGTATCCTTTGATGAGCTCTGTGTATTTGGGGTATCTGCTTTAAACGCGGCTTGAGCGGCAGCCTTTGCGTTTTCCTCGGCCCGGGCGGCTTGATTTTTTGCGTTTTGCTCCATCGTCTTTATCATCGCCGCAAATAATGCGTTCAGCTCTTCCGCCAGCGCGCGCCAGTGGCCTGTATGGGCGGACATGTCCACTCCATGGGAAAATTCCCCGCGTCGCGCCGCCTCGCTTGCCAATCGAAGCTCCTCGCCGAAAGCACTCAGCCCCTCGCGAAGCTCGTCAGAGTCCACGCCTGATTTAGCCTTTTTCACATGCTCGGTTATCGTTGTGTTGACGCGCTCTACCAGGTTGCGATAATCGCCCTGGTATAGATTCTCGTCAATAAAAACACCCGTGTCACCCTGAGTATGGTGCTTGGCCAGGGCCTCCACGTCCATTATCAATTCCTTCTGAACCTGCGCCAGCTGTGCCAGCGAAGACTCAATCAGTCCCAGCTCGTCTGCGTCAACGGATGCGCGCAAATTCGCATTAAAATTACCCTCTGCCATGGCCGAAGCCGCCGCGCTTAAATAACGCGCGTCCTTGGCAATCTCTTGGGCGTAATTCGACCTTCGCGCCGCCAGAATAATAAATCCGGCAACTACCACCGCAGCGGCAATTCCTAATCCCAGACCAAAATCGCCTCCGTCGATACCCCGCACGAACAGCACAATAAGCGGAATCACAGCGGCGGCCACGGCCACGGCCAAACCAAGGAATACCAAGTACTTCATCTTAGAGTCGATTTTCATGCAAATCACCTTTCTTTGTTCTCAATTCTTAACTTAAATAGTGACTAATAACATCCCAAACCTCGGGCACTTCAAAGCCTCTGCTCCAGCTTGCGACGCCGGCTAAATCGTGTGCGAGGACGATTTGCATTTTGGCGCGAATCGAACGCGGACATTCCAGCCATACGCGGTAAAACACTGCTTCGCCGTCCTCAATGTCGCCCACTTCCCCGAAATAAGAGCCGTAGTTGGGGTCCCATACCCAATCGACGTTGCGGTTTTCGAAAAACTGCCGGGTGTAGGCCATGGGCAAAGCTCGTTGAGTTATGGAACCGTCGCTTTGCACCACCCGCCACTTACGATTATAAAACGGCAGGCCCATAATCAGCTGGCTGGCAGGAACCCCGCGTTCGGGGTAAATGCCGTTTAGCGTATTATTTACCCCCCACTGAACCCAAGGTAAGGAGGCATTTGGGCCGACTCCGGCGGCGGGCCCCCAATGCTCGTCATAGGTCATGACCTGTACGAAATCGAGGGTGAGGGCAATTAAATCACGGCGATAAAACGTGGTGTCAGGCAGGGGGATCTTCACGGCGGCGGAAAGAACCAAGCCGCGCTCCCGCGCCGGAATAGCCAGCTCCCGCAGAAACTGAATTTTATACGGCCCTTGTGAGGCTGTCAGATGTTCGAAGTCGATGTTGATTCCGTCAAAGTTTAAAATATCCGCGTAGCGCAGAAGCTGATTTATGGCGTAGCGGCGGTGCTCCCGGTTAAACAGGAATTCGCGGGCACGGTCGTTGTTCACGTCAAAAACCAGCGGCCAAACCAGCGTGTTTTGCTCATGGGCCCAATCCACAAATTCGCGGCTGGCGACGGAATCCAAATGAGTGCCCTCGGGGTTAATACGAAACCACTGAGGCGAAATAACCGTCAGGCCAGGATGAAGCGGGTGTTGCATACGATGGGGATGAGCTTCCACGAAGTAAATCATTTCCCACACCATGTTAATTGCCACGCCCTCGGGCCAGTTCGGCGGATGGGGCTGCCAGTTATCTATCCAATCGTCCAAAACAGGGGCGCGATTCAGGCGGGGGTATCCGGTGGTTATGTTTTCCAAATCAGAGCGCAGCACATATCCCAGCAGGCCAAGGGGGGTGCGCACTCGCACAAATTCGCCGTCGTCATCGCTGGGGAACAACAGAAGCTGCGTTCCCTGAGTCGGCTGGGCTGTGATGGGAGCCCGCCCCCCGGCCCAATAGCGCACGTCGGCACGACTAACGGCGACGGTGGCCACGGTTTGCTGCTTATCGGCGGAGGTAATAACCACCATATTGTATTCCTCAAAAAACTCTATGGTCAGGGGGGAAAGCTGATGCAACAAATCCGCCGGGACGTAAACCATTTCATTTGCGCGCCGGATAGGCGTGTCCAGAAGGTGCGAACCCTCATTTATGAGAAAACGGTAACTGTCTGGTGTAAACTCCAGCATTTCGTAGCGGGTAGATACGAAAAGCACCTCCGCACCCGCATCCCAGAACATAAACGGGTCGATATGCTCCCGCAGAAAGTCCAAACGAAGGTAGACATTAAATGTCCCGCCGCGATATTCCACCCGCGGGGGCGGCATATACCTAATACGCTGACCGTCCAGAATTGATTGGGGAATGGTTGGGTCAAGGTTAAAATGTGTGTGAAAATCCACAATTTGGCGACTGGTGCCGATTCTATCCAGACCCGGAAGGGAAATATCGCGCACCCGGGGCAAAACCACCAGCCATACCAGCAAAACAAGCCCGGTAATCACCAGCAGCGTGGCAATAAACCCCACCAAAACCGCTTTAAGCTGCCTGTTCATCTGATTTCAACTGGCTTAAGCCGCCAAATTTCATTTGCATATTCAGCAATGGTGCGGTCGCTGGAGAATTTGCCCGCGCAGGCGGTGTTTAAGATAGCCATTTCAGCCCAGCGTTTTGGGTCCTTGTAGGCTTTGTCCACATCGGCCTGAGCGGCCTTATATGCGGCAAAATCCCGTAAAACGTAATATTCGTCCGGCCGCGTGCCGCCATAGCCGTTAAGCATGGCGTCGTAAAGCTCACGGAAGAGGTCGTGATTTGTGTCAAGAGAGCCGTTAATCAGAGTGGTCAGCACATTGCGGATGTTAAAATCCATGTTATACAAATCCCATGGCGCGTAATTGCCGGAAACCGTCAGGGAATGAACCTGCTCGGCGGTCATGCCGAAAATGAAAATATTCTCCTTGCCCACTTCCTCAAGCATTTCCACATTCGCGCCGTCGAGGGTGCCGATTGTTACCGCGCCGTTTAGCATAAATTTCATGTTGCCGGTGCCGCTGGCCTCCTTGCCTGCGGTGGAAATCTGCTCGCTGACGTCGCAGGCGGGAATCAGCTGCTCAGCCATACTCACCCTATAATTCGGAAGGAATAGCACCTTGAGGCGTCCGTCGATTTGCGGGTCGTTATTCACCAAATTGGCTACGGAATTGATTAATTTGATAATCAGCTTGGCGCGGTGATAGCTGGCCGCCGCTTTGGCCGCAAATATAAATGTCCGCGGCCAAATATCCAAGCCGGGGTTCATTTTGATTGTATTATACAGATTAATAATATGGAAGACGTTCAGCAGCTGCCGCTTGTATTCATGCAGACGCTTGACCTGAATGTCAAAAATAGAATCCGGGTCAATGCCGATGCCCTGTTCCGCGCGGAACTGGTTAGACAGCAGAACCTTGTTCTGCCGCTTCACGGCCATAAAATCCTCTTGGAAAGTCGGGTCCTTTGCCATGGGCTTAAGCTTTGCCAGCTGGCCCAAATCCACAACCCACTCATTGCCGATTTTTGATGTGATTAGCTTCGCCAAGCCGGGATTGCATTTTGCCAGCCAGCGGCGGGGTGTGATGCCGTTGGTTTTATTGTTAAATTTCTCTGGATAAATTTCATTAAAATTTTTCAATTCGATTTTCTTGAGAATATTGGTGTGAATGGCCGCCACGCCGTTGACGCTATGGCTTCCTACAATGGCCAAATGCGCCATACGCACCTGCCCATCGGCACAGATTGCCATACTTCGGATGCGCTCCGGGTCGTTGCCGTACCATTCCACCAAGTTGCCGCAGAAGCGGCGGTTAATTTCATCCACAATCATATATACCCGGGGCAGCAGGCGGCTAAACAGCTCTACCGGCCATTTTTCCAGTGCCTCGCTCATAATCGTATGGTTTGTGTAGGCACAGGTGGCGCGGGTGATTTCCCAAGCCTTATCCCAAGGCAAAAAGTATACATCAAGTAAAACCCGCATAAGCTCCGCAATGGTCAAAGACGGATGGGTGTCATTAAGCTGGAACTGCACATAGTCAGGCAGTTTTTCAAAATTTCGGCCGTGCCTGTCCTCGAACTGCTGCAAAACACGCTGAATAGTCGCGGAAATGAAGAAATATTGCTGGCGCAGGCGCAGCTCCTTACCGGAGACATGTTCATCCGCCGGATAAAGCACCGAAGCCAGCTGCCGCGCAAGGTTTTGCTCTTCCACGGCGCGTTCGTATTGTCCTTGGTTAAATGACTGCAAATCAAAACGGTTTACGGGCTCCGCGTCCCACAGGCGCAGAGTGTTCACCATTTTTGTATTATAGCCCACCACGGGATAATCGTAGGGCACGGCCATTACGCTTTGATAATCCTCAATGTCAAAATGGTATTCGCCGCTTTCGTCCTTAATGGCGGTCACGCGCCCGCCGAATTTAATTTCCTTGGCGTACTCATCCCGGCGCACTCCCCATGGGTCGCCATGCTGAAGCCAGTTGTCCGGCTTTTCCACCTGGTAGCCGTCCTCTATATGCTGCTCGAAAATCCCGTAGTGATAGCGAATCCCGCAGCCGTATGCCGGATATCCCATCGTCGAAAGCGAATCTAAAAAACATGCCGCCAGACGCCCCAGGCCGCCGTTGCCAAGGCCCGGGTCCGGCTCGGAATTTTCCGCCAGGTTCATATCTATTCCCAGCTCATCCAATGCTTCCGAGACAGTTTCCGTAAGGGATAAGTTCAAAATCGCATTGCCCATAAACCTTCCCATCAGAAATTCCATTGATAAGTAGTAAACCGTTTTTACGTCGGATTTTTCAAAATAGTCATGGGTCGCAATCCAGTTGTCCGACACCACGTCTTTTATCGTCATCGCCAGCGCGTTGTATATCTGCGTGTTGCTTGCTGTGGCTATTGTTTTGCGGTATGCCGTCCTCAAATTCTCAATAACGCCTTCTTTTATCTGATTCTTGGTTATTTTGGTGCTCACAACCATTGATATATCCCCTTCCGAAATCAACTCTGATAAAATCTAAGACATAGTATATCACATAGCAAGCGTTCATGGTAGTGTATGAAAAATCATTCTCATGCCTCTTTTTTGTTATGGTTAAGTGTTTACATATCGTCCACATACAGAAGCACCCCCACCGAGAAAACATTTTCATCATGGGTGATGTCTATATGTCCGTTGTACTTTTCCACAGATTTGCGGATATTTTTTAAGCCGTGACCGTGTTCGCCGCCGTTTTTCCGCGTAGCTATGCGTTTGTTATCATACTTAACCACGCCGTCAAAGGTATTCTCCAGTTGAATAAACAGGCTTTCCCTGCTGTATTCAATATCCAATTTTATTTTCTTATCCTCGACTTTTGAAACCCCGTCAAGGGCGTTGTCTAAGAGGTTGCCGATAATTGTTATAATGTCGGCTACTTCGATATTTAACGACGGGGGGATTAAGAGGCGTATATCTAATTTGATGTTTTCTTGTTTGGCGTTGTTCAGCTTAAAATTGATAATGCTGTCAAAGGCTGTGTTTTTTGTGTTGCTGTATGCTCCGCTTTCTTCTATATCGCCAAGTAAACCGTTGAGGTAGGCGGTCGCTTCACCTGTCTTGTCGGTTGAAATAAAATCCCTCGCGGTTGCTAAGTGTAATTTCATATCATGGCGCATGGATTTTATGTTTTCTACCGATTCTTGCATGAGTTGGCATTGGTTAAAATAATATTCCTTTTCTTGCGCTTGCCGTGCCGATTTTAGATTATCCTCATGCTTTTTTGTTAGCGTGTCAAACAAAAAGAAGAATAAAACGATAAAGCCTATAGGTGTAGCAAGGGCATATATCAGCATATAAGCCTGTATTAAATCTGCCCTATCCGCGTAAGCCAATAACAGGAAAAAGAAGCTAAAAAATATTGCAAGCAATACCATTGCAATGGTGATTATCACCGTAGGCTTGGTAACTGTATTTCTTTTAATATTTATGAAACCCCGCAACAACGCTGCCGCCAAAATTGCAAATAGCGGCGTTAGCAAAAAAACCATAACTGCCTTAAAATCTTCAGCAACGGTGAGATTGCTTACGTAAATAAACCCGCTAAAAACCCCTGCCGCCAAACTCGCCAAAGCAAATATTGCATAAATGGATAGTGCCGCAACAATTCTTTTCACAATAGAGGATTTGTAATTGAGTAAGATTATATAGAAACCTGCAAACGTGATGACTATATCCGTTGTAACGGCAATATGCGGTTCGGGCGTATGGTGGCTAAAAATCAAAAATGGAAGCATCAACAATGTGAAAACAATAGCGAATGTAAGCAACATGATAGGTAGAGTAGTTTGCCGTTCATTGAAAAATACGCCCGTCATTCTTTCTGTGTATAGAAGTAGCAGCAATATTGTAATAACCGTTATAACTATACTGCTCATAATTTCATACCCTCCGCCGCTTCATTATCGTATAGTATCTTTCTCGTATTTCATTTCTTCTGCCTTGACTGATGGGTAGGGGTGTCGCGCTCTCCGCCAAAAAAAGTTGGCTATAGCTTATCGCAGAAATATAATCAAAGTTGACTACATAGGACGCATGGATAAAAAGAAAATCGTATCTTCTTAACTGCTCGTGATATATCTCTTTTAACGACCCGTAAAATTCAACCGCACCGCCATTAACAGGATAAAGAATACATTTCCTGTCGCGGATTTCAATATACAAAATATCCTTAACCTTTACCTTGAACGTATCACGCCCAACGGTATAGGAAAACTCCCCCGACCAAAGCCCCGCAATTTTAAAATAGGTTTTTACGGTCTTTTCTATCGCGACATGCTTCAATGGTTTAATAAGGAAGTTTAGCGGGCGTATTTCAAATAACTGGAAAGCATAATCCTTTTCACGCGCCTTTTCGGGTTCTCTCTTTGCCATTCAATGCGAATTTTTTGTTTTTCAGGGTATTCCTCGCTCATTCATCAAATCTCTTTATATTTTACCACTATCACCATATAATGACAATATGGTCTGATGCGTAAGTTGCTACAACAAACGGCACGATGAAAAATTTTTGATAGACTTATTTTGCAACGAGCTATACGTCTTTGCGGCAAAGACGAAAGCGCAAGGGCGGTTGGGTTGATTATTATTTATATCTGATGATGGCGTAAAAAATCTTACGGATGTAGCGACTATGAAAGATTAAAATAAATTTGCTGTCTGATGAAAAAATAAAAGCCCTTTTACTTGAAAAAGCTGATTTGGACTTTGAGGTTTCCCATGGATATTCAGGCATTGGCCGGCAATTTCCTGACAATGGTGACGGGCTAAGTTTAGTCGCACTGTACGAAAGTAAAGACAAAGAAAGGCTAATGCTTATTTATAACTTGTTCGGTGAAATTTAAACACCTCTTTTAGAAACAGGCGATATTGATGACGCGCCTACCCATTAAAATGTGCCCTCAGAGGGCACATTTTTTTCGTTAAACTTTATTTTATTAATTTTCATATAAACGGCGTGTCATTTGCTTGTAAATCATATCGGCCAGCCCGAAGCCCCCCTGTGCGGCGGCTTGGTCAGAAATGGTTTCGTCCATCATGTCTGTAAAAATTTGCTCGGCGTTGCTTCTGGGGATGATGCCGTTTTCATTAAAATTGGTGCGGCGCATTTCACGGAACATCATTTGAAGGAAGTATGCCTCAAACATTTCCGCGGCTTGGCGAATCTGCGCGCGGTCCGGGCCGTCGGGGTTATCCCTTTCGTTTAATATGGATTCCATAATGCCTTGGAAATGTGCCAGCTCTCCGTCACGCTGCGCATGTTGCAACGCGGTGAGCTGAGTCCCGGCGGTTGAAATTATACCTGAAACATCCATATATAATTACCCCCTATCTCTTAAGCTGATTTGCGGTTTGTAGCATTTCATCGGAGGTTGTGATGCCCCGTGAGTTGGTATCGAATGCGCGCTGGGCAAGGATAAGGCCTATCATTTCCTCGGCGATTTGCACATTGGACATTTCAAGATGGCTTTGAACCAAGCGGCTTAACGAGCCTACTTCCCCATCGGCCTCAAAAAGAGGCGCGCCAGAGGCAACGGTTTCCGCAAAAAGGTTGCCGCCGATAGCTTCCATGCCGTTGGGGTTGGGGAATTGCACAAGACGGATTTGGAAGCCTAAATCTTCGATTAAGCCGTCAGGGGTTCTGGCAAAAATCATACCCATATCGCTTACGGTAATATCCTGCATTGTAAAACCTTCCGGGATGATGATTTCCCCGCCGTCAACATCAATTACCGGAAAGCCGGCAGAGGTGGTGATCATCAAAGTGCCGTCATCAAGGGGCATAAGCTGGAAAGACCCGTCGCGGGTGTAGAAATACTCATCAAAATCGCGGCGGATTTGGAAGAATCCCGAGCCCTCAATGGCAAAATCCATCTGCCTGTCTGTGCGCTGGAACGCGCCTTGGGTGAATATGCGGGTTGTTCCGGCAGAGCGCACACCGTGCCCCACTTGCAAATTAACGGGGCGGCCCGTTTGGTTGACCGGGTCCATATTGGCGCGCTGCATAGTTTCATACAAAAGGGTCTTGAATTCCAGTCGTTCGCGCTTGAAGCCCGTGGTGTTTACGTTGGCCATGTTATTAGTAACGGTATCAATTTTAAGCATTTGAGCAGACATGCCGGAGGCGGAAGTCCAGAGTGACCTCATCATATAAATCACACTACTTTCTACATAGGAAGTTTTACGCAGCCAATCCGGCCGCGAGACGTACATATGGCATTGAAATACATTTAATCGGTGCTACTCCGCGTTAGCGGCGGGCGATGTCGTTTACAGCGTGCTGCAACGTGCCGTCTTGAATGGTTATCATGCGGGCGTTTGTTTCATAAGCCCGGGACAGGGTAATCATTTGTACCATTTCTGCTACTATATTTACATTAGAGCCCTCCAGAAAGCCTTGCTGAAGCGTGCCCGTAAAGGGCATTACCTCGGAGTGCTCGGTAATTCTAAAGAAGTTGTCGTGTAGCTTTCTCAGGCTGTGCAGGTCGGTAAACATGGTCATGCGCAAAGTGTCCTGATACTCGTCGTTGACAAAGATTCGCCCCTGCTCGTCGATTACTATGTAGCCATTTGGCAGAATAATGTCTCCGTTTTGTCCCTGCACACGGCCACCCGTTGCGGTCATTAAAATTCCTTCGAAAAGAGTGAATGAGCCGTCTCTGGTGAAGAGCTCCTCGCCGTTTACGTTGACGGTAAAGAATCCTTGGCCGAAGATTGCGATGTCTAAGCTATTGACCGTTTGCTCAAGCGCACCTTGGGTGAACGCCGTAAATACATCGTCCACAAAAACGCCGGGATTGATTCGCCCCACCGGCCATTGAAGCTGGTTGCGAAACATTCTTATTCCCGGGTCGTTTAACCGGTAAAGAAATTGGTCGGAAAAGGCGTGGGATACAACGTGGTCACGCTTGTACGCCGTAGTGTTTACGTTTGCTATGTTGTTGGTTACAATGTCCATTCTTTGCATTTGGGTAATCATTCCCAGTGCGGAGGTGTATAGGCCTCTTATCATTGTAAAATTCCCCCTCTGATTATTATCGGCTATTATCTCGAATTCCTATAGTCTAATGGATTAATTTTTCCCATGGATATATATTCTATATATTTTCCAGTGCCTATGGCCACGCAGGATACCGCTTCTTCGGCGATAATTGTGTTGATTCCCGTGCGTTCGCGCAGCAACTTGTCCAGCCCGTATAAAAGCGAACCGCCGCCGGTCATTACTATGCCCCGGTCGGCAATGTCGGAGGCCAGCTCCGGCGGGGTTTTTTCCAGAACGGTGTGGACGGCTTCCACCACCGTGGCCACGGACTCGTACAAGGCTTCCTGCATTTCCTCGGACGTAATCGAGATGTTCTTGGGCAGACCCGTTACCAAGTTTCGGCCGCGCACGTCCATGCTCACAGATGCCGGGCGGGGGTAGGCTGTGCCCACATTGATTTTCAGGTCTTCCGCCGTACGCTCCCCGATTAAAACGTTGTGCTTCTTTCTCATGTACCGGATGATTGCCTCGTCAAAATTGTCCCCTGCGGTTTTTATGGAATTACTTACCACCGTTCCGCCAAGAGAAATTACAGCAACGTCCGTTGTGCCTCCACCAATATCCACAACCATGCTGCCACATGCCCGCGCAATGTCAATCCCCGCGCCTATAGCGGCGGCAATCGGCTCCTCAATTACAAAGACCTGTCGCGCCCCGGCTCTGTCGGCGGCGTCTTTTACCGCACGGCGTTCCACCTCCGTAACATTGGAGGGGACGCAAATCGCTATCCGTGGCTTCCTCATCAGCGGACGGCCCACCGCTTTATTTATAAAATATTTTAGCATTTTTTCCGTTATGTGATAGTCGGAAATGACTCCCTCGCGCATAGGACGGATAGCCACGATGTTCCCGGGGGTACGCCCCAGCATACTGCGCGCTTCCTCTCCCACCGCAAGAATCTTGTCGGTATTCTTGTCTATGGCCACTACGGAGGGCTCTTTCAGAACCGTGCCCTGACCGCGTATATATACTAATACAGATGCCGTACCTAAATCAATGCCAATATCTGTTCCCAGCATAAAAGTCTCCTTTTTCTTTCGCGCCATTTGTAGCCACACTCGACGCCGTCACTGATTATACCGCGATTGAAGACTATGTACAATAGCTGTTTGTGGCATACTCCTCACGCTATAAATTCGCCCAAGGGTTGAAAATATCTCACATAATGCGTTATGGCGAGGCCGGTAAACTGCTGATACAATTGCTATATAAAGGAGGGCATTACTATGTACATTGCGGAAAATTTAAAAGCGTTGCGAAAAGGCAAGGGCTTTACCCAAGAGGAAGCGGCGGAAATCTTAAACGTATCGCCGCAAAGCGTAAGCAAATGGGAGCGCGGCGACACCTATCCGGATATCACGCTGCTGCCTGTCCTTGCGAATTTGTACAAGGTCAGCGTAGACGAAATCATCGGGATGGACAAAATCAACGACGCGCAGGTGCGAACCGCCATATTCAAAAAAGGGCATGAATTTTTGAGGCTGGAGGATTACGCCGCCGCCGAGACGGTTTTCTCAGAATCGTTGAAAACCTATCCCAATGACGAAAGCTTTATGACAGAGCTGGGAATGGCCCTGGCCCTAAGCGATGACCCGGCCAAGCTGCGCCAAGCCATAAGCCTATGCGAAAAGGCCCTTGCGGGCAGTCCCGGCGAAAAGCTGCGTCACACAGCCCGCGCCGCGCTGAGTTTTATGTATTTTAAAACCGGTGAAAAGGACAAAGCCACTTGGATTGCGGAAAGCCTGCCTCACATCCGCGAAAGTCGCGAGCATGTGCTGGCACAGTTTGACAAAAATCCACCGGACATCAACACATACCTGCGCTTTATAATCCTAGGCGAACGCCACGAGCAAGATATTATCGCCATAGAATTTCACGAAAACATGGTGCCCATGTGCCTTGAGTATGACTTGCTGGGCAAAATAAAAAAGCTCCGCGAGGAGCTTAAAACACCGGATGGCGACAACATGAAAAAACTCCCGCCCGTGCGCATCCGCGATAATATCCATCTGCCGCCAAGTCATGTGCGCGTGCGGCATTACGCGGACTATGTGCTGGAAAAGTCTTTTACAGACATGAATAACGCCGTTAGTGAAATTTTATCTGTATTGCGTAAGATTGTGTTGGATATCCCCTAAATTTTTTGCAGAGAGTGGCCCCCTCACCAACGCGCTTGGGCCACTCCCCTTTTATAGCTTAAACACCGATACAAGCTGCTGTAACAGCTCTGCCTGCGAGCTAAGCTCCTCCGCGGCGGCGGCGGCCTCTTCCGATACAGCCGAGTTGCTTTGCACTATTTTGGAAATTTGCGCAAGCCCGTCGCTTACCTGTGAAACGGCTTCTGCTTGCTCCAGCGAGGCTCTTGAGATGTTGTTTATTATGGCAGATACCTCACCTGCGTTTTTGACTATGGTATCCAAGGATTCGGAAGTAGTTTCGGCGATACCGGAGCCTGTTTCTACGCGGGTTATGGAGCTTTCTATTAAAGCTGTGGTTTCGGTGGCGGCCATTTGGCTACGGTTCGCTAAATTGCGTACTTCTTCGGCAACAACACTGAAGCCCCTCCCGTGTTCGCCAGCACGGGCCGCTTCCACGGCTGCGTTAAGGGAAAGCAAGTTGGTTTGGAAAGCAATATCTTGAATGACCTTGATTATACGGGAAATATTGCTTGAGGATTCCTTTATCTGCAACATTGCGTCCAACATCTGCTTCATGGCCTCGTTGCCGCTCTTGGCGTTTTCCGTTGACCTTGAGGAAAGGCCGTTTGCCTCGGTGGCGTTTTCGGCGTTTTGACGGGTTTGCGTGCTGATTATATCAATTGAGGCATTAAGCTCTTGGACAGAGGAAGCCTGAGTTTGAGCACCGTTGGCCAGCTCCATGCTGCTGTTTGCAATTTGTCTGGAACCCGACATCACTTGGGCGGACGCCGCTGAAATCTCCGACATGGTTTTATTAAGGGTGGAAACTATGTTATTAATTGAATCTTTAATTAACGCAAACTCACCAACGTATTCCCGGTGGATGGAGCGGGTTAGGTCACCGCTTGATACTGTCGATAAAGCCTGCGACATTTCAATGACATAACCCGACAGGGTATCAATGGTTTCGTTGACCGAATCGCGAATGGCTGCAAAATCGCCGGCGTAGTTTCCGTTTACTTTCAAGTCAAAAAGCCCCTCGGACAGGCGGTCCATTACATTACGAATTTCCACAACGGGCGCATTAACGGCTTCTGCAATCTTGTTCAGGCCGTCCATGATTTTACTCCAATCGCCGCTGTAACGGCTTTTGTCGATGTGGAAAGCCAAATTGCCTTTTATCGCAGCCGCTTCTATCATGCCATCAATTTCACCGGCAACATTTTTGATTTGAGCCCGCATGGAGTTAATAGCCTCGTTAAGGAAAGCCTTTTTGCCGGGAAGTTGGGCTATATCAGCGTCAAAGCTACCGCTTGCGATGTCGGAGAAGACTCCTACAACTTCCCTCATCGTGTCGATATGGGCGGACACCATGCGGTTGATTTTTTCCGCTACCAGCTTGTACTGGCCTATGTAGCTGTTTTCATTGATGAAAGCTTCAATATCCCCATTTTCATGCTCTTGGGACATTTGGTCCATATCATTTATTAAGGTCGTTAAATTACCCACAAGCTTCTTTGTGCTTTGGGCGAGCACTCCTGTTTCATCCTTGGCATCGGTGCGGATATTAACGTTAAAGTTGCCGTTAGAAACCTCGTCCAGTACGGTAACTATATCTTGGATAGGCTTGGTAATTACTTGGGAAATAATCATTGCGATAACGATGCCCAGAATTACACCGACAACGGCAAGCACAATAAGAAGAATCATGGTGTTATTGGCGGTGGTGGCCAATTCGTCGGCTACGCCGTAAATTACCTCCATGGCTTGGTCCCGCATAAGGGTGTATTGGGCGGTTATGTTCCCATGGAAAGCCGCAGACATGCCCAGCACATTGGCGATAGCAGTCGGGTTATTATCCGTGGCCGCGGCGAATATGGGGTCGATAATTATATCAAAGTAGCGATTAACGAGCACTTCAAGATTGTCGGCATCCTCCAGGCGGCTTGTACGAGTGTAGTCGTCAAAGTTGGGGTCCGCCAGTACGCTGCCCCGGAAGCGGTCTATATAATCCATTAGTAATTCTTGAGAAGCTTGTGACTCCGTATGCAACGAACGCACGGCCGGCATATTCTCAGCACCGTGCTGGTAGGCCATGGACATGGAAAGCCGCCGCAAGTTCACAATTTGTGAGGACATACTTTGCATGATGCTGACACGCTCATTGGGATAACGTAGTATGTAATCATAGTCACCGGCAATTGTCCGCAAATCAAGTATGGCAAATACGGCGATAAATATGGTTATTATAAGTACTAGGGCAAAGCCAAGGGCTAATTTTGCTTTAATCTTCATACTCTTAAGCATGATTACACCCACCCTTCTGTTATGTTGAAAACATAATATCATATCTGTTGCGGTGGCGGCAAGTGCTTAACTCTGTCATTTGGTATGGTAAAAAAGTGTTATCGTTCTTTAACATTTAGCAAGTGCCACGAACTCGCATTATTACAGGGTTTCGTTATAGGAACACAACGCACTGGCAAGCAAATTTACGCAGTTTCAAGTAACTATAAAGACCAATCAAAGACCAAAACAAAGGCACGTTTCCGTTAAAACCCCATGCGTACAACAACGCTAAAG
>WQSB01000041.1 GCA_009788085.1 Defluviitaleaceae bacterium | reverse complement strand
CTCCAACCGCCTTTTTTGTTGCAACCGGAAACCATGCCGCACTCGTCACAACGGCGGGAGCTTATGTGTTTCTTTTTTTTGCGGGAATATCTCTAAAATTTGCGAGTATGTACAGCGTGGCAGGGGTAAGCCTTTGCCGTTTTAGGATTGTAAGACAGGACAAGGTGAAATATAATAGGTGCAAAGAGTTTGCTGGTAAAAATACTCATTCAGAGAGACAAAGCACTATGCGCTACGTTAATTGTTGTAAAAATAAAGAAATATCTATGGAAGAAACAAAAAAGCCTCTTAAGGTACAAATAATGGAAAATATGCGAAAATCTTTAGAAAAATGTTGTCTTCACCCAGATACAGCGAAATGTAAAGGAAAGATTAAAAAAGCACACGCATTACAAAATAACAAAATTATTTCTTTGCTTGCAGGTAGTGACCGCCCTATATATATGCTTGACACCAAAAGACAACCATTGATTATTCCTATTGAAAATGGAGTTGTAGAAACAATTGTTGAGGTATGTAAAACGAGTGCTAACAATGCTACTGTAGAAACTTGTTTTTGTGATTATCATGATAGTGTTGCATTTTCGCTCATAGAAAGTGGCGCACCTAATTTTGATAGCACTTGTGAAAAAAATGAAGTTTGTATATGCTTACAAGGCATTTATTTTTTGAATATTATAAACAGTTGATGTATTTGAAAATATATCAAAAATGTTTTTCTAAAATTCCAAAAGCATTTACTTCAAGACCACAAGTAAGAATGCCAAAGTTTAATGAAATAACACGCGAAAGAAACGATTTGGAAGAGGTCACAGATGATGTAAGTTAATAGGAATTATCTTCAGTTGAATCGGGTTACAGATTTGGTCTTATTTCCGTACCGATAGGCACGGAAGCCCCTGCAAGGCCATTGCACCGCTCTGCCGGTGTATAGGTGATTGATTGCGGCACTTCATACCAAACCCAACAAACCCGCATTATTACAGGGTTTTGGCGCGGTAGCGTCTGACAACTGCAAGCAAAAATAAGCAGTTTTCAGTAGGAATAAAGACCAAACCAAAGGCGCGTTTCTATTAAAAACAAGGCTCTTGCGTACAAATCCGCAAAGGTTACTCAAATATAGGCAACAACACAAAGCGGCGGTGTATCTTTATGATTAGCCGCCGTTTCTGTATCTGTGTTAAATACCCCATTCCCCGCATAGAGATTCACAAAGGGAATGTTTAACAAGTAGAAAACAAGCCCCATTCTATAGATAATGAATGGGTAATTGTGAAACATTCCTTTTTCAGCAGTGGAAAAGGGAGTGTTTACCATGTGGCAAAACGGAGCGTGTTACATTCGCGTTTCCACAGATGACCAACTGGAATTCTCACCGGACGCGCAATTAAGAGCGTTAAAAGAGTACGCCAAGAAAAACAACATAATCCTATCAAAGCAATATATTTTCATTGACGAGGGCATAAGCGGCAGAAAAGCCGAAAAACGACCCGAATTTATGAGAATGATTGCAACCGCCAAAACCAAGCCAAAACCCTTTGACGTAATTTTAGTACACAAATTTGATAGGTTTGCGCGTTCGAGAGAGGACAGCGTTGTTTACAAGTCGCTGTTAAAAAGGGAGGCTGATATTCGAGTTGTTTCTATAACGGAAACCATAGAAGATGATAAATTTGCGGTTATCCTTGAGGCAATGCTTGAAGCAATGGCAGAATATTACAGCCTAAACCTTGCGGAAGAAGTAAAAAAAGGAATGACTGAAAAGGCGATAAAAGGCGGGTATCAATCAACGCCGCCGTTTGGGTATGTGTTGGTAGATAAGCAACTTGTTATCGAGCCGACCGAAGCGGGATTTATTAAATATCTGTTTTCAGAATTTGCCAATAAGCAAATGGGGCTTAGGCAGTTAGCAAAACACGCCAATGAATTAGGTTTTCGTTCCAAGCGGGGCAACCCCTTTGAAAACAGAACGGTTGAATATATTTTGCATAATCCTGTTTACATTGGTAAAGTTCGTTGGACACCAACAGGACGGACACGGCGCAACTATCATAATCCCGATAGTATCATTGCAGACGGAACACATGAGCCAATAATTGACATGGAAACATGGGAAAAGGCGCATGATGTGATGAAAACACAAAAGGAATTATACGGCAAACGGCAAAAATCAACCGCAAGCCGTAAAACGTGGTTAAAAGGTTTAGTACGTTGTGGGAATTGCGGCAATACCCTTGTATGGAGTGGCTATCAGTATTTACAGTGCAATTCATACGCAAAAGGTGCTTGCAAGGTAAGCCATGCGATACTTGCCAAAAATTTAGAGGGGTTAGTGCTAACCCAACTAAAAGAAACATTTACAAACAACCTTGAAATCTCCATTGTTCCAAATTCGCAAGATACCGCATTAAATACCGAGTATGATTTTCTTAATGAGCGGATTATTAAAATAGAAGCACGACAAAACCGCATAAGGGAAGCATACGAGGACGGCGTATATACCCTTGATGAATACAAGGAACGGCGGGAATCACTAGAGGACGAACGCAAAAAAATAAGGTCCGAATTAGACAGCATGAAAGCCAACCTAATTCATCCGAGCGGGCAAGAGCATATTATTGAAAGAATGGAAACCGTTTACAATTTTCTAACCGATACAGAAACCGACATGGATATAAAATATAAAACGGCGCATTTCCTAATCAATAAAATTGTGTTCGACAAACCGCAACAGCTTTTGGAAATTGAATATAAGTGAACCTGCGGTTCACTTCGCGGGCATTCGCCAAATGAAAAAATGCAAGCATTTTTTCGCATGGCTCATGGCCAGCGCGCAAATAAAATACACTGCTAAAGGGTTTTCAATACCTAAAGGCATAAGGTTACATACTGCGTTAGGTGCTCGATACCTAACGGTATCAGGCGGGCCTGATGGCGAGCTCGGCGCGGCATTGCGTTATCTAAGCCAGCGTTTTGTAATGGTCACCCCCCAAGCCATAGCAACTCTAAACGATGTGGGCACAGAAGAACTCGCTCACCTGGAAATGATTGGCTCTATCTGCCATCAACTAATCAACAACGCTACACCGGAGCAAATGCGAGAAGCGGGAATGGATGTTCAATATGTAAACCACGGGTTGGGCATATATCCCGAAGGGGCGGGTGGCATTCCTTGGACTGCAGCCGGCATACAATCCAAGGGAGACCCCATCACTGACTTATATGAAAACATGGCGGCAGAGCAGAAAGCCAGGAGCACCTACGAATATCTTTTGGATTTAATTGATGACCCCGACGTAGCCGACCCGATAAGATTTCTGCGTGAGCGGGAAGTTGTGCATATGCAACGCTTCGGTGAAGCATTGAACTATGTAAGGGATTATCTGGGCAGCAAGAGAATGTTCTACGGGAAGTAGGATTTTAAACAATTTTTTAAAGCAGCCGCCAGGGATATGGGAATCCATCCACCAGCGGCTGTTTTGTGTATAGACATGAACCCCGCTTTTTTCAAAAAGTGAGTGGCGGGAGGGGGCTAAGCCCCTGAACGCTTAATGGTCACTCTATGGAAATCAAGACTTCGCCGCTTTTTACTGCGGTGCCGGCTTTCACATGAACCGCGCTGACCGTACCGTCGCGGGATATGGTGAGGTCATTTTCCATTTTCATGGCCTCCAGCACCAGCAATACATCGCCGGCCTTTACAGCCTGATTCACCTTCACGTTGACGCTTGTCACCGTGCCGGGCAAGGGGCTTCTTATCGCGCTGTTGTCTCCTAGCCCTGCGGGCATCGGGAGAGCCGGAGGATTAGGGGGCACAACAGGCACGGAACGCGCCACAGTTGAAGCAACCTCTACGACGTCCACTTGAAAGACTTCTCCGTTTACCGTAACTTGATATTGTTTCATTACTGGTCTCCTAGCATTTTCTGCCGCCATGATGGCGGCAACGGTTTTCGGGCTTAGGCCGCCCGTTGATACATCACCGGTTTCCAAATTGGGCATAGCGCATCCTCCTTACTATAGCGGCACATTGCCATGCTTTTTGACGGGACGGGCTTCCTTTTTGCCAATTAACGCATTCAAAGATTTGATTAAATAAGGACGTGTCTGCTCCGGTTCAATGACCATATCCACCAAGCCGCGGGCCGCCGCACAATAAGGATTGGAAAACTTCTCTTCGTACTCGTTTATCTTTTCTTGGCGTTTTGCCTCGGGGTCTTCGGCGGCGTCAATATCCCTGCGGAAGACAATGTTGGCCGCGCCCTGCGCACCCATTACGGCGATTTGCGCCGTGGGCCAAGCAATGGTCATATCCGCCCCCAGCGACTTGGAGCACATGGCCAAGTACGCACCACCGTAAGCCTTTCGTGTAATTACCGTCAGCTTGGGAACCGACGCTTCCGAATAGGCGTAGAGCAGCTTCGCCCCGTGACGGATAATGCCGCCGTGTTCCTGTGCCACGCCGGGCAAATAGCCGGGCGTATCAACAAAGGTCAGCAGGGGAATGCCAAAGGCATCACAAAATCGTATAAAGCGGCTGGCTTTGTCAGAGCAGTCGATATCAAGGCAACCGGCCATGACCTTGGGCTGGTTGGCAATCACGCCCACACTTACGCCGTTTAGACGGATAAAGCCGGTTAATATATTTTGCGAGTAATATGCGTGTGTTTCAAAGAATACACGATGGTCGGCAATCGCGTTGATCACATCGCGCATATCATAAGCCTTGCTCGGGCTTTCCGGGACTACATCACGCAGAATTTCATCGGCTCGCTGAGCTGGGTCGGTGCAAGGGGCCAGCGGGGGAGCCTCCCTATTGTTGGACGGAATATAACTGAGCAAGGTTCTTATTTGGGCAAAGCAGTCTTTTTCGTTGCTTGCGAAAAAATGAGCATTGCCGCTGATGCTGTTATGGGCTGCCGCACCGCCCAAAGCCTCGGAGCTTACTTCCTCCCCTGTAACGGCCTGAATGACTTGGGGCCCGGTGATAAACATATGCGCCCCATTGGTCATAAACACAAAATCCGTCAAAGCGGGAGAATAAACCGCGCCGCCGGCACAGGGGCCCATAATTACAGAAATCTGCGGGATTACGCCTGAAGCCCATGTGTTTCGCTTGAAAATTTCACCAAAGCCGTTCAGCGCGTCCACACCCTCTTGGATGCGCGCGCCGCCGCTGTCATTGATGCCGATAAAGGGCGTGCCCGATTTCATGGCCAAATCCATTACTTTGCAAATTTTTGCGGCGTGCATTTCACCCAAGGAACCGCCCAGCACCGTAAAATCCTGCGCGAACAGATAAACCATACGGCCATCAATAGTGCCGTAACCACTTACAACACCGTCGCCGGGGGCTTCGGTTTTGTCCATGCCAAACTCCGTACCGCGATGGGTGACAAATTGGTCCAGCTCAACAAAGCTACCCTCGTCTGTTAATGCGGCAATACGCTCACGAGCGGTCATTTTGCCTGATTCATGCTGCTTTTCTACCCTCTTTGGGCCACCGCCCGCAAGCACCTTCGCCCGCTTGGTGGCTAATGTTTCAAGTTGCTTATTTTTTGACATGCATTTTGTTCCTTCCGCAATTCTCAATTCTCAATTCCCATATCTCCACTAGGACTGAACACTGCGTATATATGCCTCAGCCTCTTCCGCGCTGTAGCCCAACAAGTCGGTGAGCACTTCCTGCGTATGGACGCCAATTTCCGGTGCCGGGTCGTGGGATACTTCATCGGCGGCGTCTACTAAGCTCATTTTTACCGGATTGCCCGCAATTTTGAATTTGCCGGCATTCAGCTGCTCTACTTCAACCAGCATATTGCGTGCGGCAATCTGCGGGTCTTCAAAGAGCTTGTCTATCGTATTGATTGGGGCGCATGGCACATTTTTGGCCAAGAGCTTCTCCGTCCAATGGGCGGTAGTGTTCATCTTCAATTTTTGCGCGATTAAAGGGGTAAGCTCGTCAACATGCTCGGTGCGTTTGGGGTTTGTCAAAAACCGCTCGTCCTGAAGCAGCTCTCCCAATTCCAGCACTTCACAAAGGGCTTGGAACAGGCGGTCATTTCCGCAAGCGATAATTATATGGCCGTCTTGGGTTTCAAAGCCGTCAAAGGGGGTAATAACCGGATGACGAAGACCCATCGGCTGCGGAACTATACCGTTTGCGGAATATTTTGCCACCGCGTTTTCCAGCATTGCGACTTGGCTGTCAAGCATGGCCACATCGACTTTTTGCCCCTTGCCGCTGATTTCCCGTTGATAAATCGCGGAAACCGTACCAAACGCGGCAAACATCCCCGCCATAATGTCTCCGATGGAAGCACCCACCCGAACCGGTGGCTCTCCCGGTTTGCCGGTGATGCTGATAATGCCGCCCATGGCTTGCACAATCAGGTCATAGGACGCCCGGGGGGAATACGGCCCGCTGTGCCCGAAGCCGGATACCGCCACATAGATGAGCTTTGGGTTGATTTCCTTTAAGGTTTCATAACCTAAACCCATCCGCTCCATCGCGCCCGGCTTGAGGTTTTCCACCAGAACGTCTACTTCGGCAACCAAGCGTTTGAACATCTCTTTACCTTGGTCGGTTCTGGTATCGCATACGATACTTTTTTTCCCGCGGTTTAAGCTTAGAAAATAGGTGCTTACACCGTTGACATGTGGGCCAAAGGCGCGGCTGTCATCCCCTTGGGGCTTTTCCACCTTGTAAATTTCCGCACCCATATTGCCCAACATCATGGAGCAATACGGGCCAGCAAGAACGCTGGTAAAATCCAGCACCTTGATGCCCTTTAATGCTTTTTCTGACATAGCTCTCCTCCTAGCGATTCTTTAATCCCGCCAGTAGGCTTGCGATTTTGTCTTGATTGGCCGCCGGGGGTTTCCAGTCTACCTGTATGACCTCTTTGTCCTGAGCTTTTAAATCCTCGTAAAAACGCTCCAGCCCAAGATTAATTGCCGCTATATCCTGATTCAACAATTCGGAAATTTTACTCATGCTTTATTCTATGCCTCCTTCGTCGGCGTCACAAAAGGTTGGCGCAAAAATTCGCAAGCGAATTTTCACACTTTACCCCCCGCCTTTGCCGTGAGTAATTTTTGTACAAAGCGTATCGCCTGCGCATTGGAGGGCAACACAACTACGCCGTTTTCCCGCAACAGGGCCTCGCTTTTTTCCAAACCTTGTATATCGCCCTCTGTGCCGCAAGCAAAGCCGATGAATACAACTTGCCGCTTTTCCTCCGAGAGCTTCACTTGGGCTTTTTTAATCGCGCTTATGATTTCGCCCGCAATATCTTCGTGCGCGCCATACCCCAGAACAAGGTCAAATAAAATGATACCAACATTCGGGTCGGCGGCTTCTTTTAGGATTGCGTCCTGACGGCTGGTGGGGTCAATCATCGGGTGCGGCTTTCCGACTGTAAAGTCATCGTCTCCGAAGTCGATGATTGTATTCTCTTGGCTGATAAAGACGTCTTTTAACTTAAACTCAGGCTTTAGCGGAATATTGGAATAGCAGCCCATACCTTCTGCCTCCAGCATCAGCAATGCTTCATATGCCAGCGTTCCACCGGAGTACAGCCCGCGTATATAGGCTGTTTCGCCGAGTTTTTTGGCCTCGGTCTCTACGGCCTTTTCGATTTCAGAAGCAGGGGCGGTAAAGCCGGTGAAATCCGTGGGCTCTTTGCCGGTTTCCAGCATAACAGCCTTGTAAGCGGCGTCTTCCAGCGACTTACCAAAGGCAAAACCGGTATCTTTGTATTGCGTCGGGTCACTGCCCAAGAAATGGACGATGATTTTTTTCGGAACGGTACGCAGCTTTTCAAAAATTTTCGCTGCGATTTCCGCCGGGGGAGGTTTGGAGATGATGGCCAGAACCTCTGTGCTTTCGTCCTTGCCAAGCGCGTCGATTGCGTCCAGCATCATTATTCCGCCAATTTCTACTTTTAAATCCCGGCCGCCGGTACCGATTGCGTGGGAAACCCCGCCGCCGAATTTGTCAATCAAAGTTGACAGTTCCTGAATACCCGTGCCGGACGCGCCCACAATCCCTATTTTGCCTCGTCTTACTACATTGGCAAAACAGAGTGCCGTGCCACCTATCATAGCCGTGCCGCAATCCGGGCCCATGACCAGCAGACCTTTTTCGTGGGCCTTTTGCTTGAGGCGCGCTTCGTCGGCAAGGCTTACGCCGTCACTAAAGAGCATAACATGCAAGCCCTCGTCCAGAGCTTTTTCCGTTTCGGCCGCGGCATACTGGCCGGGCAGAGAGATAACGGCAATGTTCGCCTGCGGAAGATTCCTGACTGCCGACGCCAGAGTAGGCGGGCGGTAGTCGTTGCTCGCGCTGCTGCTTTTTTTCTTAAGCAGGGTTTCAAGGGTTTGCGTGGCCTCATTAAAGACCTTCTCATCTTCCGTTTTTACGGCAAGGAAGAAATCGTTTGCTTCCAGTGCCTCAACTTCGGGGGTCATCAGGCCCAGGTTTTCAGCCAGCTCCTTGTTCAAGTCCGTTGCCATACCGGCAAGGGCTTCTGTTACGCCTCCGATTTCCTTGAGCTGATTGCTAATAATCATCAGGGTAACAGAATCAAAATATGAATTTCGTTTCACATCGCAAAATATAGGCATTTCTAGCTCCTTCATTTGAAATTATGACCCAAACTTGGGGAATTGAGCTTGACTCATCTTGAGAATATCTTGGTAAACATCTATATTACGGTCTTCCATATGGTGGAAAATCATGGGCGTGCTACATCCGTAGCTAATATAGCGCAAGGGGTCTGGGTCAAGCTTTGCGTAAACGATGCATTCCGCGGCATTTCCCAGAGCCAAGTGCTGCGCGACGGGGCTGACAATCATGCTATTGCCGAAATAGTTGGTTCCACCACCGTCAGAACCAACAGCGTTGACGGCAAGCATATACACGTGATTATCATACGCACGAGCCCGTGTGGTCAAATCCCAAATATCAAAACTGCGCAAAAGCGCGGATGGTCTCAAAATAATCTCGGCCCCCTGCATTCCCAATGAACGGCTCAGCTCGGGGTAGTCGCCGTCGAAGCAAATAATTGTACCGATTTTGGCAAAGGGAGTTTCAATAATCTCAACTTTAGTCCCGGGGTCGCACCAGCCCTTTTCAGGCGGGAAAAGATGCGTCTTCCGATAACATCCCGCAATAGAGCCGTCCGGCGCGATTATGGGTGCGGCATTGTATACCTCGCCGCGTTTTTCGCCGCGTTCGTAGGTCGGAAAGCATACATACACACCAAACTTCTTACATGCCTCGGCAACCATATCCGTATATTTTCCGGGAATAGTATCCACCAAATCCCAAAGCTCCTCCCGGGAGAGCTTTGTCACAAAGCCGGTGGTAATCGTCTCCGGAAAAACAATCAACTGCGGCTTGCAAAATTCCACAGCCTTTTCAATCCATTCAATAACCTTGCGTGTGTTTTCTTCTGGCTTGTTCGGTTGTATGGCGATTTGCACGCCGGCAACGATACATTCTTTCATCCGAAAACCACTCCTATCCAACTTGATACTTTCTCAAAATTTTTTAGTAAAAATCGCGCATTCGCGCGATTCAGGGCTTGAATATAGCGATTTTCGTTGAAAACGATTAAGCCAAGGGGCGGCCGGAAATTGCGTGATAAGCAATTTCCGGCAGTTTTGCCACAATGGCCGAATCCATTTTCAACGGAATCGTCTATAGGTTGTATTTAGTCCAAAATTGCCATTGCGCGGCAGAAAGCAGCTTCTCCGTCAACAAATTTCCACGGCACACAGCTGATTGTGCAACGTTTGTTTTGTAGCTCTGGTGCGCTGATTTCGCCGCCCAAGTTTTCTACGTGGAAGCAGTTGTGCTTAAACAGTGCGTTGTGAGTAAGCTGATAATGGTCTTGCGGGAAGAGTTTATCCACGGCTTCTTCGCTGCCAAAGTGCTTCACTGCGGCTTTGCGGACTTTGTCGCATTGGGCAAAGGTGCCTTTGCCGAGGAAACGGCCGATGGGCAGATTCATCGGATGGTCAGTGGATACGCAGTCCATACCCCAAAGCTTGATTTCTTTTTTAATCAGCCAGTCACACATATCGGGGTGTGCACCGGGATGCATATGGATATAACGCTCTTCGTCAGCTTGGTCGCTTTCGCCGAATTGGTATTTATGCCAACCCGTGTGCAGAATAAGGATGTCACCTTTTTCTACTTTTACTTTGCTTTCAATCATTTCCGGGGTGTAGACGGCAAGGTCGGTCATTTCGGCGGTCAGGTCAACAATAACGCCGGGGCCGTAGACCCACTCAAGGGGAATTTTGTCAATTGTGATTCCGTTTGTTACGAAGTGACGGGGGGCATCCAAGTGGGTACCGATGTGGTTGGAAGTGGCGATGTATTGCGCATTTACGCCATGCTCCACTTTGCGTTTGAAGTATTTCACTTCAAACGGCGGGTAGTAGGGCCAAAATGACGTGTTCGCGCTCAGCCCTTGGGACAGGTCATACAGTTTTTTTGCCATTGTTAAAAGCCTCCTTTTATTTTTTGGTGCGTGTGTTATTAATGTGACTGCATATACTCGGCCGCTTTGATAAAGCAGTCCATTGGTGCCCGCACTAAACCTGCACCCACCTGCCCGATGCCGGGTTTTTTGTGAGCCATTCCGGTGTTAATACGCGGTGTGATACCAGTTTCCAGCACTTTGATTACATCAATGCCCGTAGGAGAGCCTCTGAAGTCAAGCGTGGGGATTTTAAAATATTCATGCTCAGTTTCGGTGATTTCATACATTTCCAGCGTAAAGTTTACGGAATCCTTTACTGTGCCACCAACAAATTTTACAATGGCGGGTGCAGCGGCCATTACAAAGCCCCCGATGCCGCAAGTTTCGGTAATCGTGCTGTCACCGAGGTCCGGATTTGCATCTTCTTGGGTAAAGCCGGGGAAGAAGAGGCCAATTGGTGTGTTGGCGGGTGCCACAAACCATTCGTCACCTGTTCCGCTGACACGAATACCAAAATCTGTGCCGTTGCGGCACATTGCCGTAAGAATGGTAGAGCCCTCAATCCCGGCAGCGGCATCCGCTGCGGCTTTACACATGGCCATGGTAAGATTGATTGTAAAATGCTCGGTGTTGTCGATGAACTTAAGCACTTCACTCAGGTCTTCTTTGGGGAAATCGCAAAGCGCGACATAAGGCGCAATCGCTTTGGCAAACAGAGCCGTACAGTTGCGATTGCGGTTATGGCAGTCGTCACCGGATTGAATGGACTGCACCACCATAGTGCGCCAGTCAATGGGTCCGGATAATTTCAGCGAGTCCCTCATTACGGGGTACAGCACTTTTTTCATCCAATGCAGACGCGTAATTACCGCTTCTGAATTCGCGCCGAAACGCAGGCATTTGCCCAGCCCTTCGTTCATATTGGTATACGAGAAATTGCCAAACTTCTTGTTTTCCATGATGAACACCGGCATGGAAGGCGATATAACTCCAGCCATTGGCCCTATAGCCCTATGGTGATGGTTGGGGTCAAATTTCACTTCACCGCTGGCGGCCAGTTTTTCTGCCTCTTCCTCTGTTTTCGCCCAGCCCTCGTACATGATTGCACCGGTTATGGCACCTCGCATGGGGCCGCACATTCTGTCCCAAGTGATGGGCGGGCCGGCATGTAGGAGCATTTTGTCTGTCATGCCGGGTAATGTGTCTTTTGCGATAGCGGCTCCGACGAGAAATACTTCAGACTCCTGCAAGCGTCTGACCGCTTCTTTGTTAGCTTCTGCTCTGCCCATAATCATCTCCTTCTGTAAAATTTTTACGCATATTCTTTAGCAAAAACCCCCAAGTATTACTTAGCTTGCCTCAAAGCTGCCCGTACTTTATCTGCGGACAGAGGCAAATCAAACATTTCCACTCCGGTGGCGTTTGCCAGTGCGTTTGCGATTACAGCCGTTATAGAAATTAAAGGATGCTCTCCTACCCCACGTGCCCCGTAAGGTCCGTCTAGCTGAGGCGTTTCGACGTAGGACACATCCAGATTACCCGGCATGTCCTTGAATGTGGGGATTTTATAGTCTGTTAAGTTGCGGGTGAGCGGCCTGCCCTTGTCGTCATAACGTACGACTTCGGACAGAGCGGTTCCCAGGCCTTGTAATACTCCGCCTACAACTTGACCTTTTAACATGGCTTCGTTCATTACACGGCCTACGTCCAGACAACTGGCCATTTGCAACACTTCTATGTCGCCGGTGTTCGTATCCACTTCTACTTCCACCGCGTGCGCGCCGTAAGTCCAATCTAAAGCGGTTTTCCCTTGGCCGGTTTCCGGGCAAATAAACGATAGTCCTTGTGCAATGTATTTGCCGCGGCCAATTATAGGCCCACCAATAGCATTGCCGTTTTCGTATGTGTAACCCATACAAATTTTGGAATAATGTACCCGTTGATGCGGATTCTGTTTGACGTATACGTGTTCGTCCTCAAGAGCCAAATCATGCTTGGACGCCCGCAGAGCGATAGCACCCATTTCAAGCAATTGTCTGGTCACATCATCGCAGGCAATACATACAGCCTCACCGCACAACACTGTCATACGGCTGGCTACCGTTTGCCAATCGTAGGGTGACATATCCGTATTCACACCAGGTGCCACACTGATTTTTTCGATAGGGATACGCAAACGCTCCGCCGCGATTTGCTGTAAAACGGTATAAGTGCCTTGGCCGAAGTCCACGCCGCCTACATTGATATGCACGGTGCCGTCTTCATTCATATGAATAATTGCGGATGATGCGCTTGATGTGGGCATAGCGGGAGATTTTTGCAAAACAGTCGCTGCTTTGCCGCGATATTTGCCTGTTTTTTTCATCTCGGCAAGCTGTTGAGAAGTGTAACCTTCACCAACCTTCAGCTTATCTGATACCAATTTCAGGCACTTATCCACTCTGCCGGTGTTTTCGGTAATCAACTCACCGGTGATGGTTTTTCTGCCGGGCATGAGAAGGTTTTTCAGGCGCAGTTCCACCGGACACATCCCAAGCTCTTTAGCCAGCAAATCGCGTTGGCGTTCGATGCCGTGGAAGACCTCCGGATGTCCGAAGCCGCGGTAGGCCGTTCCGAATACATGGTTAGTGTACACGGTGACGGAATCCACCTTCACGTTTTCAATATCATAGGGCCCACAACCGGTCATTGCCCCGGCGCGGCTGATGTTTACGCCGTAGTCGGCATAAGCACCGCCCACCCATAGGTATTCTGCCTCTTCCGCAATGATTTTGCCATCTTTCGTCGCGCCGGTTTTTATGCGGGAAACCATACCCTGGCGTGCGGGAAGCGTGGTGCATTCCTCCTCGCGGGTGGGAATAAATTTAACCGGCCGGCCGCCGCAACGCTTAGAAAGCATTCCTACCAAAGGCTCCATATGGATGCCCGACTTAACTCCAAAACCGCCTCCCACATAGGGTGCGATGACTTCCACTTTATTGCGTGGCAACCCAAAACCGTGGGCGAATAAATCCCGAACAGCGAAAGGCGACTGTGTACTGGAATAAATTTTAACATTATCATCTACGCCCCATTGCACAATGGAACCATGCGGCTCAAGGGGCAAATGGAACACCTGTGGCTGCTCGTATGTACGCTCAATCACCACATCAGCCCGTGCAAAAGCGGCTTCCACATCGCCACGTCGTACTTTGGTTCTGTTTGCGATATTGCGGCCCGGTTCAGGATGGAAAACACCTTTGATATAGTCGTATTCCTCGGCATTTTCGTGTATTTGGGGTGCCCCGGGCTTGATTGCTTCCTTCACGTCAAACACGATAGGCAGAACTTCATATTCCACCTCAATCAGCTTGACGGCCTGCTCGGCAATCTCTTCGGTATCCGCCGCAACGGCGGCAACCGCTTCGCCCCAGTGGCGCACCTTACCCGATGCCAAAGCCGAGCGGTCTACCATGTAAATTCCAACCAGCGTGTTTTCTTCTTGGCCCGTCAATACAGTACGCACGCCCGGCAATGCCTTGGCCTTTTCCGTATTGATGTTTACGATTTTCGCATGTGCGTGCGGACTGGTGAGTATTTTTGCATGAAGCATCCCGTTTAACTTGATATCCGACACATATTCCGCACGGCCGGTTACTTTTTGTACTCCGTCGTGGCGTTTGATGCTTTTTCCAATATAACTCATCGCACACCTCCTGCTGCTTGCTCGATGGCTGTGATAATCGGCTCGTAGCCTGTACAGCGGCACAGATTCCCTTCCATTGCATGGATGATGTCATCCCTGCTTGGCTTGGGGTTTTCGTCAAGCAATGCGCGGGCAGACATAATCATCCCCGGCGTACAAAAGCCACATTGAAGGGCGTGATTATCAATAAAGGCCTGCTGCAAGGGAGAAACCTTGCCGTCTTTGGCCTCGCCTTCAATTGTTTCCACCACCGCGCCTTCGGCTTCCATGGCCAATACCATACAGGAGTTGACGGGTTTGCCGTTATAGATTACCGTGCAAGCTCCGCACTCCCCGGCGGCACAGCCTACTTTCGCGCCGGTTAAATGCAGATATTCCCGCAAAAGGGTGAGCAAGGTGATGTTTTCCGGGCAGAATACCTTGTGGGCTTCGCCATTTACCGTAAGATTTATGGCTTTCATTTGCGCACCTCCTCAAGAGCGTCTAGCACGGCTTCCGTTAAGTAGCGGGCCATTTCCTGCCTGTGTTCCTTTGAGGCCCGCACGTCGCCGATTGGGGAGATGCCGTTCATGGCCGCATCTAAAATCTCCGCTCTGCTTTGGGTTTTTGTGTTAAAGCCGCCGATTAAAACCGGCGTGGGGCCGCAAGCTCCAAAGGCCAGCGTCAACACGCCGTCCCCTTTTAATAACCCCGATACGCCCACTTGAGCCAAATCATGCCCACGGATGCGCTTCTTTTTGCGATAAGCACTCTTGCCTTGATGTTTCGGGTAAACGGTTTTAATTACCATTTCGTCCGGTTTCAAAACATGCTTCTTAGGCCCCGTAAAGAAATCACTTAGGGAAATCTTCCGTCCTCCCTCGGGGGTTACGGTTTCCACCCAAGCATCCAGTACCAGACTGGCAGAGAGCATGTCCCCTCCCGGGGAAGCGTTGCAGATGTTGCCTGCCAGTGTGGCACGATTTCTAAGTAAACTGTTGGCAAGTTCCAGCCCAGCTTCCTTCAGTGCGTTATAAGCACCGGAAAGATGACCCGAGCACAACAGTTCGCTCACGGTCACAGCGGCACCGATTTCCAGGCCTTCATCTGTCTGTTTAATCTGAGCCAACTCGGGAATTTGCTTAATGTCCATCACGGCATCCGGGGCGAAAAGTCCTTCGCGCAGGCCAATGATTAAATCCGTGCCTCCGGCTATAATTTTGAGATTTGGGTAGCTTTTTAAAAAGCCCCTCGCGTCTTCTAAGGTCTTAGGTGACAGAAACGTATACATGCGTATCCCCTCCTGTCTGTCACATATTTATTTTAGTTATTTTAGTCCCGCCACAGGCGGGGAAAACCACACATTTCAACATTGTATCATACTTTTGCGAATTTTACAAGGAGCTTTTGCCTAATCTGGCAAGATGTCCCATTCACTCGGTGAAGGTGAAAATATAGCCTGTTTGGGTGAAAACAACCCTGCTTTTGCCTCGCGCCGTAAAAAATCTGAGAGCATATAACCCCAAGCCTAGAGCGGATTCCATTTCACTCTAGGCTTGTTTTTCGACGGGCTGAAGTATTGGCTCGTTGGGTAAAAAATACCCTTCTTATGATTCTTTTTCTTTTGCTTTCTCTGCTTCGGCGGCCAGTTCGGCGTTTTCATCGGGCAGCACGATGTTCAGGATTACACCAACGACAACAGCAATAGCGATTCCTAGACGGGCCAGTGGGACACGGGTATATCCAATGTCAATTACAATCGGAGCTGCATAACGCATACCCAAGCCGAGCACCAACATAATCGAGATTACCGCAAGGTTCTTGATTTTGCCGATGTCAACACGGGCATCAACCAAGTTCCGAATACCGACCGCTGCAATCATACCGTACAGCATGAAGGACGCGCCACCCAGCACCGCATCGGGAATCGTTCGGACGATCGCCTCCACTATCGGGGAGAATCCCAGAATAATGGCAAATACGGCAGCCAACTGAACAACCCTCGTGTTGAAGTTCCTTGTAAGGGCAACAACGCCAACGTTTTCGCCGTAGGTCGTGGATGCGGGTGCACCAATCAAGCCGGAGAAAACCGTCGCAAGGCCGTCGCCGGTAAGGGTGCGGTGCAAGCCCGGGTCTTCAAGATAGTTGTACTTGCCGCCGGAAATGGTGGTCAACGCAACCATGTCACCGATATGCTCTGCAATAGTAGCGAAAGCAAACGGAATCATCAAGATAATCGCCAGCCAGTTAAATCTAGGAGTTATGAACGGCGCAAGACCTACAACACGCGCTTCGGCTATACCGGCAAAGTTAATTACGGCACTGCCATCGGGGTTGGTCATACCGACCGCGTGCATAATCACCGCAACCAAGTAAGCACCAACCAGACCAATCAGAATCGGCATCAATCTAACCATGCCCTTACCAAAGGCGGAAGCACAAACAACAATTGCAAGCGTAATAATCGCCAAAATCCAGTTGTTGGCTGACTGGTCTATGGCGAACGGTGCAAGCATGACACCAATAAGTAAAACTGTCGGAGCGGTAATAATAGGCGGCAAATACTTCATGAATTTAACCGGGCCCATTAACTTGACCACACCGGCCAAAGCCACATATGTGAGACCTGCTATTGCAATCGCGCCGGTCGCGTATGGCAGAACCTCCGCGCGGAACGCTGCCATATCACCGGTGTATCGGTCAGCGAAAATTCCGTTCACGGGGTCTGTTACCAGCTGAATACCTGCAATAAACGCAAACGAAGAACCAAGGAAAACGGGCACTTTTCCTTTTGCCAGGATGTGGAGTAAAAGCGTACCTACACCCACACCCACCAGCGTAACCTGCACGCTCAAACCGACAATCAAAGGCATGAGGATGGTTGCGCCAAACATCGCGAACAAGTGCTGAAACCCTAAAAGCATTGTTTTTGGAACAGGCAGTTTGCTGTTATATTCAATTATCATTATAAAATTTCTCCTTTCGGGTAACACCCAAATGAATCATGCCAAACACCGTAGGCACTTATGCCCGTCGCGTCCTTGCTGTCTCTTTTGTGCCTTGCCGCCAAAGTCATTGCGGCCTCTTGCGTCTTATATAGCTGTCGCTTTTCAGGTTCGCAACATTTGCCATACATATCACCTCCACAAGCCATATTTTCATGCTTTCCACCAAGTAAAACCATGCTCAATACGCTTAAGTATGTGACGATGATAACACCATCCAATTTTGATGTCAACAAACTTTGGCGATTTGCACTATAGCCTAAAAATTGCAAAAACGAGAGGTAAATCGCAAAGAAATATAAAAGTCTTATAACTAAAAATGGAGTCGTAACATGTTTCCAAAGCCAAGCATATATTGTTGACATGCCTGACTTTGGGAGATGAGAGGCTATGCGTCAATACCGCATCCGGGGACAAAACCGGATAGAGGGCGAGCTTTGCGTGAGCGGGGCAAAGAACGCCGTTTTGCCTATTCTGGCCGCCCTTTGCCTGAACGAAAGCGAGGTCGTGATTCACAATTGCCCGCGCATTGCCGATACTTTTGTTTCGATAGAAATTCTAAGGGACATCGGCTGCAAGGTAAGCTTTGTGGGGAACACGCTGACAGTAGACGCTTCCGGAGACTTGAAACACAATATCCCCGACGACTGCGTGACAAAAATGCGCTCGTCCATCTTATTCATGGGTGCGATGCTGGCGCGAAACGGACGGGTAAACTTGGCCCTTCCCGGTGGGTGCAAGCTGGGCGCGCGGGCGATTGACATGCACATCTCGGGGCTGGAAAGCATGGGCGCGATAATCAAAGCCGAAGGCAACCGGCTTTATTGCGAAGCCCCGATGTTAAAAGGCGAGGAAATAGAAATGCATACCGTAAGTGTGGGAGCGACGGAAAATCTGATGATTGCGGCGGCAAAGGCCAAGGGAGAGACGGTTTTAAAAAACGCTGCGCAAGAACCGGAAATCGTAGACCTGGCACGGTTTCTAAACGGGCTTGGGGCGGATATCCGCGGGGCGGGAACGTCCACGATTGTGATAAACGGCGTGAAAAGGCTGTGCCCCCGCGATTCTCACAGAATCATGCCCGACCGCATCGTCGCCGGAACTTATCTTGTGGCCGCCGCCATAACCGCTGGCGAGATAAAACTGACAGGCGCGTGCCCTCGGGATATGCTTGCCGTAATATCCGGCCTCAAGAAAATGGGCTGCCGCGTCCTCACCACGGACTCCACAATAGCCTTGCAAGCCCCCGGGCGTCTGCTTGCTTTGCCGCGCCTTGTAACAGAGGCACACCCGGGCTTTCCCACGGATATGCAGGCGCAATTCGTGGCCGCGCTGAGTGTAGCCGACGGTCGAAGTACTTTGCGAGAAACCATTTTTGAAAAACGCTTCAGTCACGCCGAAGAGCTCCGGAAAATGGGTGCCGATATTGTGCTGTCCGACAACAAACAATTCTTTACGGTTTATGGCAAAAAGACCCTCTATGGCACCACCGTGGAAGCCCACGACCTGCGTTGCGGCGCGGCACTGGTCTTGGCTGCCCTTGCCGCCGAAGGTGAGACCATAGTAACCCAGGCACAGCACGTAGAACGCGGCTACGAGCACATCGAAAAAGACCTTGCGGCTCTGAGCGCGAATATCCGCGTGGAATCATCCGCCGCTTCAAGCGAACAGCCTTATCTGAGCCTTGTGGCGGGTTAGAATCACTTCGCAGAAGGGGGGCTTGTGTGGTTGCTCGCAACTCATACAAGCCCGGCACCCGAAAACGTGAGATAAGCGTTTTCGGGCGGTTTTGTTGCGACAACAGTCACGGATTGAAAACACGTTTGTTATAATATATGTTAGAAGCCAGAAAATATTGTACCCTAGCCCCTATTAATTGTGGTTTTATGGTTGACAATTTGGGGAAAGGGTTTTCAACTCAAGCATTGTATAGCAAACGTACTTTGAAACCGTGAGTGCCGAGCGGCACCCGAAAACGCGAGATAAGCGTTTTTCAGGCGGTTTTGCCGCGACAGCAGTCACGGATTGAAAAGACGTTTGCTATAAGTAATGCGATAAATTCATTGACAAAATAGAAATAGATGCTAAACTTCATTTAGTTATGACATTTTCTTAGATTTTGTCAAAATACATGTTCGTGTATACGGCGTTTTGGTCATCTTGTGACACGCCAAGATACCGCTTGGTAACGGCGTAGGAGCTGTGGTTATAGATTTCCATAAGAACCACGGGGGATATCCCGCCTGTCCATGAATGATAACCGAAGGTTTTTCGTAGCGAATGACAGCCTACCTTATGAAGAACACCAACTGCATTGGCGGCCTCGCTGATTATTCTATATGCCTGAACACGGCTGATTGCCTTGTTCGTACTTATATTAAGAATCAACGGCGCGTTGGGCCAGGCTTGCGGAAAATACGCTTCCAGTGCTTTGATAATTGTTTTATGCAGGGCAATGATTTTGCTCTTGCCCGTTTTCTTTTCGGTTATGGTGATGCTTTCCTTTACGCGGCGGCTTGCGAAGTCGTATACGTCCTCGCAGCGGATACGCAAGATGTCGCTGATTCGCAACGCCGTATGTAGTGCCACGGCTGCAAGCACCTGATTGCGAAAACTCCCCCTGCTGCGGTAATACGCCAAAAACGCTTGAACTTGAATCGGGTCGCGGATGGGTTCTGTAAGTGCCATTTTTGTCCTCCTAAGATACATTAACTGTTCCCATAGAAATGGTCTGTTTAAGATGGAACAAGGCTTGTGGGTAAAAGCTTCATAACAAAAGAAGCAATCGGATGGGCGGGGTATGATGTAGGAGCTGGGCGGGACTCTCAAGTGGACACCGTGGGGAATTCAAGCATACCCGTAAAAGAAGTGTTGCTACACAATCTGGAATTATTGTGTCATCCCCTCATTGGAAAAGTTAGGACGATACATGTAACATAATATCTATTGTGTTACATAGGCTGTGTTTATGCCCATAAAATCAAAGAGATTTGCCCCATAATATTGCCCTCTCAAGCGAAGATGAAACTTATCTTCGCTTTTTTTATGCCCATTTTTCCTGAACTGCTGGACATGTAACACAATAGATATTCTGTTACATGAAGGGCCAGATGGTTACTTGGATGCGCCAATTTCAGTGGCTACATAGTGAAGCGTGTTAATACTTGGTAAGTGTAGCGCAACTAGGGCCTGTTGCCACTACCTCAAATGCCTATCTTTTGGCCGCTTTACCGCCACTTTTCGTCGGGTTTTCCTAACGCACCTTCGGGTGCGCGTCGTCAAAACCTCCTCAATTGGCGAAAAATCGCCTCAAAATCTG
>WQSB01000040.1 GCA_009788085.1 Defluviitaleaceae bacterium | reverse complement strand
AAGCCCCGCCATTAGGTCAGTCAATTCTTCAAAAATAACCGGGACAAAAGGAATGCCAAACAATTCCGTAAGCCAGTCGCATATTTGGGCGGTAAAGCCAACTATTTCGCCGTCTAGAGTGTATAAGGTCTCGTCGTTTTGAAGCATCCCGTAAATAAAATATTCGTGTTGCTCCCTCAGCTGCGCGATAGCCTGTATATGCTCTTCCGTTACGCCGGGGATGTCCCTGTAGGAATCAAACCATACGCCGTGTCCGGCCTGCCGTCCCGAACACCCGGAAACCAACAAAATAGCAGTCAATAATACCAATATAATGGCACGTTTCATATATTTTACACCCTATCCATACAAGGAAATCAATTTTCATCTGTCTTGGTGGCGCGGCCGGTTTCGCTCGCTGCGCGGCTGCCTATGCTCCGCTGGTGTCCCGGGAAAGTGCTGACTCCGCGCTTCTGGAGCGCGTCGCCTAGCCCTTTCGGCCGGGCCAATGCGCTACGCAGCAACGCGAATCAGCTTCGCTGAAAGCCGGCCTCGCCACCAAGACCGATGAAAATTTATTTCCGTGCTATCCATATCCTTGCTTGAAAATACCGCAGAATTTGTCTAATTATACGCTACAGCCAGATTGTCCGCAATCTCAACTTATGGTATCATTGAAATTGAAGGAGGTTGCACATGACTGACCCATTAAACGACATTCAACACTATAGCCCCACTATGACTATTTCCCAGGTGCTAAAATTTTGTGAGAAAAAAGGACTAGGCATAACCCGGGCCATGATTCAAAATTATATCCGCGATGGTTTGATGCCGCCACCCGTCAGAAAGCGTTTTTATACGCATAAGCATTTGACGGTGCTGGTTATGATTGACCGGCTCAAGACCGTTTTTGATATTCCCACCATTCAAAAAGCATTAAAACCTTATATGGATAAAGAGGGCCTGCCGCTGGAGGCCTACTCCTCCCTGATGGAGAAAACCGGCGGACTGGTTCAGGCGTGGTTAAACGCAACATCGGAGGCGTTAAGCTCCGAGGGGGATGGCGGTGTGCTTCTAACCATGACCTGCGCGACAGAGCTAAAATCCCTGTCACTTTAGTCTTACTTAAATGGGAGTGGCCCAAGCACGTTGGGAAAGGGGCGGCAAGGCGGGGAGTGAGTCGTGCGATTAGCGAAGTCGTGCGATTAGTGACGCATGACAGGGCAAGTGTCACCGACGGGCTTGCGCAAGCAAGACCGGCACAGACACCGCCCTGTCAAAGTCAATCATCGTACGGCAAGCGTTAGCGCGACCACTCCCCGCCTTGCCGCCCCTTTCCCAACGCGCTTGGGCCACTCCTACTTAAATATACTCCAGCTTTGCCTGAAAATGCCGCAAAACCGGAGGTTCCCAAGTGATTTTTAAGCCGCGTTTGATTGTGTGAGCGCGGTTTTTTATTGAGATTAACGCCTCTGCCATGATGTCGAAATGGGCTTGGGTATACACCCGGCGCGGGATTGCAAAGCGTGTGAATTCGAAATCGGATTTGATTTGCTCGCCGGTGTCGGGGTTGTTGCCCATCATAAAGCTGCCGATGTCGCAGGTGCGGATTCCGGCCTCCTTGTAAAGCTCGATGGCAAGGACTTGGGCGGGGAACTCGTAGTAGGGGATTTGGGGGAGCATGGCGGCGGCGTCTATAAATAATCCATGGCCGCCCGCGGGGCTTTGATAAATTATTCCGGCTTCGTCAAGCAAGGCGGCCAGATATTCGGCCTGTCCGATGCGATAGCGCAGAAAATCCTCGTCCGTGCCCTCAAACAGGCCGATGGCAAGGGCTTCCATGTCGCGCCCGCTTAGTCCCCCGTAGGTATAAAAACCCTCGTAGGACACGCAGTTGGCCTTTATTCCCGGGATTGCCGGGTGATTTGCGTCTTTTACGCCCAAAACACCGCCCATGTTGACGATAGCGTCCTTTTTCGAAGACATATGAAACATGTCGGCGTGGCTGAACATTTCGCGCACGATTTCGTGAATGCTTTTATTTTGATACCCCGGCTCGTCCCGCTTGATAAAATAGGCGTTTTCCGCAAAACGGGCGCAGTCCAGCTCTAAAATGAGGCCGTATTTTTTGCAGACTTCCGAGGTGGCGCGTATATTTTCCATAGAAACGGGCTGGCCGCCTGCGGAGTTGTTTGTAATTGTGAGGACGATTAGGCCGACATTCTCTACGCCCAAGTCGTTGATTAATTTTTCCAGCTTGGGGATGTCCATATTGCCTTTAAAAGGCGCGCGGACGGCGGGATTTTTCGCGGCTTCAATTACGCAGTCAATTGCGCGCGCACCGGTCAGCTCTACATGGGCGCGGGTTGTGTCAAAAAATGTATTCGAAATCGCGAACTTTCCCTTGTCCAAATATAACGGGAAAATCACCTGCTCGCCCGCTCGGCCCTGGTGAACCGGTTGGATGTATTCATAGCCAAAAATTTCCTTGCCCGCTTCAATTAAATTATAATAACTTTTTGAGCCTGCGTAGGCTTCGTCACCCCTCATAAGCCCGCCCCATTGCTCCGAACTCATCGCGCCCGTGCCCGAGTCCGTCAGCAAATCAATGTACACGTCCTCCGACCGCAGGCCGAATAAATTGTAGTCCGTTGCTTTTATTTTTTCCGCCCTCTCTTCCTTTGTCAGCATTTTGATTTTCTCTACCATTTTGATGCGAAACGGTTCGGGGATATAGTTAGCCATGAAGTTTCTCCTTTTTTTGTTGTATTTTCACTATTATAGCAAAAAAACTGCTTGATTGTTTCGCAGTATAAATTATAATAAAGATAGTCCACAAGAGTTTAGGAAGGTGGTATAGATGGAGGCTGTTATGACAGATTATCAATTTAAGTCAATCATAAAAATGGTTAAGACAATTGTTGATAAAAGCGATACAAAAGAAGAAATATCTGCCGAACTTGATAAGCTCATAGGTGAAAGCACAAACAAAGACTGTTGCCATTAGGGAGTGGCCCAACCGTGTTGGTAAAAGAGAGGCGGCGCGGGGAGTGAGGCGTGCGACTAGCGCAGTCGTGGGATTAGTGAGACGAGCGAGGGATAGTGCCATCGCTGGGCTTGCTTTGCAGCAAGACCTGCACAGGCACTTCCCAAGCTGGCTCAATCATCGCATGACAAGCGTTAGCGCGTCCACTCCCCGCGCCGCCTCTCTTTTGCCAACACGGTTGGGCCACTCCCTTTCCACTAATAATCATGAACAAACAACAGGCGTTGCTTTATCATTGCCGCCACCTTGTTGATATCCGGGGCGATTACCCTGTCTTCCATCATGGCCGGGACTTTCTCCCGGATTTTTTTATACACTTTTTCCGTTGCGGCCCCGAGAGCCGTGGGCAAATTCGCGCCGTCTTGCCATTTGGGGAGTTCCTTTATCTCAAGGCCGCCGCGCTCTACGCCTTTTCGGCGCAGGTCAATGGCTTGAGCGGCGGTTAATAATTCCATGGCGATTACCTGCAAAACATTTTCCAGAATTTGCGCGGCTTTTCGCGCCGCGATTGTCCCCATGGAAACATGGTCCTCCTGATTATTGGAGCTGGAAATAGAGTCCACACTGGCCGGGTGGGCGAGGACCTTGTTCTCCGAAACCAGCGCGGCGGCGGCGTATTGCACCAGCATAAAGCCCGAGTGCAGGCCTCCCTTTCCCGCATCCGTAAGATATGGCGTGAGGCCGTTTGACAAATCCATGTTGACCATGCGCTCAAGGCGGCGTTCGGATATGTTGGCAAGCTCGGCCAGCGCGATTCCGAGAAAGTCCATCGCCAAAGCCACAGGCTGACCGTGGAAATTTCCGCCGGAAATGGCGCGGTCTCTCACGATTAGAGGATTATCTGTGACGGCGTTCATTTCGCGCTCAATGATTCCGGTTACATATTCGATTGCGTCACGGCTTGCCCCGTGAACCTGGGCGACGCACCGCAAGGCATAGGCGTCCTGCACCCGGGAGTATTTCATTTCCGTGTTTAAATCATACAAAAATGTCGAACCCGCCGTGTTTTCGCGCATTTTTGCCGCGCTGACTTTCTGGCCGCTTTGGCGTCGCAGTTCGTGGATTTGCTCATCAAAAGCGTCAATACGCCCGTTTAAGGCCTCCAGCGACAATGCGGCGGAAAGCTCCGCCGTTTCCAGCAGGTTAAGCGCGTCGTAGACGGCCAGCGCGCCGATTGCCGTCATACATTGGGTGCCATTGTTTAGGGCAAGGCCCTCCTTGGCCTCCAGCTCGATTGTTTCGATTTTGGCCCGGGCCATGGCCGTTTTCCCGTCCAGAAGCTCGCCCCCGTAGTACGCCTCCCCCTTGCCCAAAAGCGGCAGAATCATATGCGAAAGAGGGCACAAATCCCCGCTTGCTCCTAAGGAGCCCTTCTCCGGCACCACAGGGGTGACGTTTTTATTTAACATTTCCAGCAGCTTTTCCAGTGTGGACAGGCGAATGCCCGAATAGCCCTGCGACAGGGATTTCACCCGCAAAAGCATCATCGCCCGCACAACATCCTCAGGAAGCGGATTACCCACCCCCACGGCATGGCTTTCGATTAAATTGCGCTGCAATTCATGGGTTTCGTCCGGGTCGATTGTTTTATTGTAAAAGCTGCCGAATCCCGTGGTGATTCCGTAAACAATACGGCCCTCTGCCAGCATCTTCTCCACGGACTCACGGGATTTTTCCACCACGGCTTTTGTGCGTTCGTGAAGCTCCACCTTCGAGCTGCGCCGCGCCACCGCAATTAGCTCCTCCAATGTCAAAGTCTCGTCCGGAGTGATTGTTACATGGGTGTGCAGACCTTTCATCACGTAAGCCTCCTATTTCAGCCGACAGCCTCCAATACCGCCTCATATATGCGGGAGGAAAGTTCAAGGGCCTCTTCGTGGATTGATGTGCCTTTTTCGGTATATTCTTCTACGAAAGCTTCGTCTTTTATGCCGGAGAGGTTGATTTTTACGTTAAGCCATGCACCCATTGCGCCAGCCCCTAGGTTTAAGGCGGCGACGCCAATGTCGGAGACGGCGTTTGTGTTGGATTTACCTACGGCCTTTTCCGTGATTTTTAGGGCCTCGAGGCAGGCGGACATAATTTCAAAGGGGACGACGACGGCGGCCTTGAGGGCGTTTTGCATCGCGGCGGCGCGGGCGGCTTTTTCCCCGTCTGTGGTTTTGGGCATGGCGAATACCGCCGATACGCCGTTATAGACCTCTGTGTCCTTGTTGACAAGGTCAAGAAGCTTGGTCGTCAGGGCCTCTGCCCGGGCGGAAATTTCTTGCATCAAAGCCTCGTGCTCGGCATATTTTTTCTTGCCGATAGTCAAAAGCGTTACCATTCGCGTGAGGGCGATTCCCTTTGCCGCCGTCACCGCCGCCACAGAGCCGCCGCCCGGCGCGGGCGCATCCGAGGCGACCAAATTCACGAATTCATTTACCTTTAAATTGGTTAGCATTATTACACATCCGTTTCTAATTTAATGGGGTGCTTCGTTGTGAGTCGTCGCCTTGCGCAAAAATTTTGTAGGCTTGGTTGTTTCCGTAGCGGTAGAACAGGAAATTCAGGTCGGGGCAGTCCCAGACTGCTATGTCGGCGTCTTTGCCCACCTCAAGGCTGCCCTTTGTATCCGCGAGGCCGATGGCGGCGGCGGCGTTTAGTGTGGCGGCGGTCAGGGCTTCGGCGGGGGTGAGGCGTAGCTTGAGGCAGGCCAGGTTTAACACAAACTGCATGTTATAGCTTGGGCTTGAGCCGGGGTTAAAATCCGACGCCACGGCTACGGGAACATTTTTGTTAATCATATCGCGGGCACGGGCATAACCTTTGTTAAGATAAAAGCTTGTTGCGGGCAGAAGCACGGCGATTGTACCCGCTTGTGCCATGGCGGCGAGGTCTTCGTCGCCGGATTCGAGCAAATGGTCAGCGGAGACCGCGCCAAGCTCCGCCGCGAGGCCCGCGCCTCCCATGGACACGATTTCGTCGGCGTGGATTTTTACACCCAAGCCAAGGGCTTTTGCCGCTTTAAGAACCCGGCGGGACTGCCCGATGTTAAAAACGGACTTTTCACAGAAAATATCGCAGTACTTCGCGAGTTTTTGACTTGCGACAACGGGCAGCATTTCGTTGACTACGAGGTCTACAAAGGAATCGGGGCTTTTGCTGAAATCCGTTGGAACGGCGTGTGCCCCCAAAAATGTGGGGACAACATTATAGCTTTTGGCCAGGTCGTTTATGACCCGGAGTTGCTTCAGCTCGGTTTCAAGGTCGAGGCCGTAGCCGGATTTTATTTCCACTGTGGTTGTGCCGTGATTTAGCATTTCGTCCAAAAAGGCCGCGCCCTTTGTGTAAAGCTCGTCGTAGGAGGCAGCGCGGGTGGCCTCCACCGTGGAGAGGATTCCGCCGCCGGATTGTAGGATTTCCAAATAGGAAGCACCCGCCAGCTTTAATCCCAGCTCATGCTGGCGAAAGCCCCCGAAAACCAAGTGCGTGTGCGCGTCAACCAGCCCCGGCGTAACCAATCGACCAGCGGCATCAATTACATTGGAGGCTCGGGCGGCGTCTTCCATTTCGCCTACGTAGGTTATTTTCCCGTTTTTCACGCCGATGGCGGCGTTTTTTATAAGGCGGATTTTTCCCTGCGGCTCGCCGCTTAACGCGCTGCTTCCCTGGGGAGTGGCCAGCAGGCCGATGTTTATAATTTGATATTCCGACATATTAAGCCTCAAATCAGATGATTTTCCAGAACCTGCTGCTCGTAGTTAAAATCCTCCAGTTGCAGATAGTATTCTGCGCTGTCGATTAAGGCTTTGGCGGGGGCCAGACCGATTAGCTCCGTGCCGGTTACATGGACGCCGTACCGGCGCGCTTCGGCCTTGATTAGCTCCACGGCGCGGTACAGCGGCGTACCTTCATAGTTCACCATGTTCATGGAAACTTGGGCGATATTTCGGTCTTCCAGCAGAATCCCTATGCCTTTGCAGTATTTTAATCCGCCGGAGGAACCGCGGACAATCTTGGCAATATTATTGGCGATGTTTACGTCACTGGTGGAAAGGTTCACGTTAAAGGCAATCAGCGGCATTCTCGCGCCTACGGCAACCACGCCGGCGGTGGGATGGGGCGCGGACTCCCCGGACGGACTGCAAAAATCCGGCTTCCATTCGGGCTTGGCCATTTTTTTGGCCATGCCCTCGAATTGGCCCTTACGTATCGTGGCCAAGTTGCGGCGTGTGTCCTTTGTTGCCGCTTCTTCATATAAATATACAGGGATTCCCGCATTGGCGGCGATGGCCTCGCCCACTTCCCTGGCGATTTCAACGCAGTCCTCCATGGTCACGCCCTTGATGGGCACAAAGGGGATTACGTCCACCGCGCCCATTCGCGGATGCTCGCCCTCATGGGTCGTCAGGTCGATTTTCTCCGCCGCGTACTTTGCCAGCGCGACAGCAACGGCCTTGATGCCCGCCGGGTCTCCCATCAGCGTAAACACGGAGCGGTTGTGGCTGGCGTCCGCGGAGTAATCCAGCAGCGTTACGCCGGGGACAGATTTTGCCACGCCCGCTAACCCTTCAATGACTTCCTCCCGCCGCCCTTCGCTGAAATTCGGAATGCATTCGATAATTTTTGTCATAAAATCGCTCCTTTTTAAAGATATATTTGACATGCCAAGTTACTGTAGATAATATAATTTAGTAGAAAAGGGGGTTGTCCGTTATGCGCTCTATACGTTGTAGCCGGTGCAAGAAAAAATTTGAATATGAGGGTATGCCGCCCGAGATTTGTCCGACGTGTGTGGCCGAGAGAGCAAACGCGCTTGCAATTGTTCGTGAGCTGGTGAGAGAGCTTCCCGGCATTACGGCATTGGAAGTACATGATGTTACGGGCGTTCCCATGTCTACCATCATGAGATATGTTGCGGAAGGGCATTTGTCAGTAGTCTCAAACAGCGAAATGAGCGAGGAGCAACGCCAAAGATTGCTAAGGCAGGTTGCCGGCAAGATTAGGGAGTTAAAATCGCGCAACGAAGCATTCCGGCCAGTAGAGCCACCTTCGGAGCTGCCACCGGAAACAGAGCCACCTTCAGAAAATGATGACAAGGGCTTCCAATGGCGTTGAACCCTATCTCATATAAGGGTAATTATTTTCCGTTTCAGACTTAAATTCCCTCAATTCCACTATTTTGCTGTCATCGAAGGTTACTATAGAAGCACCGTTGAATTCGAGTGTATGTCCGCCGCAGATGTATTCGAAATACCACTCGCAGATACACACGTCGTTTATGTGATAAAACTTTTTGATGCTCAACTCCAAGACATCGTTGTCCTCAATCCAATCGGAAAACCACGCCGCAAGTTGCTCTATTCCACGGTACGCCGGCCCATGGGATTCGATGTAGTGCGCATCGTCCGCAAAAGAGGCCAAAAAAATAGAGATGTCCTTGATTGTCCATGCGCGAAAGCAATCTTTAATGGCCAATTCCCTCATTTTTATATGCATTTAGTTACATCCTCTCAATTGTCAATATTCAGATGATTCCTTCATGGGGAAATACTACGATAATTTCTTTTGCATGTAAAGCACGACGCTTTTTATGTTTAAATGGAAGGAAGGATAACGCATTGAAAAACTGCTCAAATGCTACGTTGAAGTCAATGGTGGTGCACCCCTTAACGCCACCGTCTGCTGATAAAAGGGCACAGTTAATATACCTTCCGAAGTCCGATTTTTTCAAAAGAAAACTGCGGTTTTGATTTTATTTATCAAAACCGCAGGACAAGTTATAAATAATAAATTTTCTTTTCGGCTATTTCGCAAGTATTTTTAATCTATACGACTTACCGACCCAACCCCTATCACATTTCGGGTAATAATGGGATTGCCTCTGTATTGAATAATTCCCGCACCGTTAATTGTAATGTCGAGTGTATTAGCAACGGCAATGTCAATCACGCCGCCACCTGTCAAATCTATACGGGTATCTTTCGTTTGCAAAGCCAATGCCGAAACCGAGATACCGCCGTTTGTGACAAAAATATCCGTAGTGTTGGCATTGCCATTGAGTGTAAGGTATGCCCCACCTTCATCAATATTTATTTCAAGATAATTAACATCAAGCGGAATATTAACCACTGCACCTCCGCTTAGATTCATAACAAATGTTTCTGAATTGACTATATCCCATTTCTCTGTAGCAATAGCAACCGTAGACGATAATCCTACAATTTGCGGTGATGTAATATACATTCGCGGAGTGTTTGGGGAACTCGCTTCAAACGGTCTGCCGGATTCAACCAACAAAGTGTTGCCTTGTGCAGATATTTGTAAATGTTCAAGCAAATTCTCTTGTATTTCAACGGTCACAGATGTTTGCTCTTGTTCTTGCCAAATGACGATAAAAGGCACATTGATGTTAATGGTTGTAAAATCCCCCACTTGGAAAGATTGGGAAACCATGCTTCCGATACCTCTAATGCTTTGTGCCGAACACCCAACAAGTGTTACCGCCATCACGAAAATAAGTAAAATACAAGTTAAATTCTTTTTACTCATATATATTTCCCCTTGTTTTGTTATTTGTTATTGTCCGATAATTGCACTAATTCTGCCAATTAAATTTGCCGCAAAGTGAACAGCAATAACTATCCGTATATCTTTAGTTTTCAAATACATTAGCGCATATACCAATCCTACAAAAAAGTAAGATATTATACTGAATGTCAAAAAGCTACCCGTGTGAATAAACCCAAATAATAAAGAGGTTATCATTACATACAAAAATCCGTTTTTTATAAGATTTCTTCCCGCCATTCTAAATGAAATTTCCTCAAATATAGGAGCGGCTATAACCATAGATATAGATACCCCTAACGGAAATATTCTGTGAAATTCCGTGGCGACCCAATCAGCGGGTGATTGCAGATAAATAACGCTATAACCGGGCAGAACAATCAAATTTGCCATTATAGGAAACATACTGTACAACGAGAGTATAATTTGATTTAAGGCAAGCATAAGTAACGGAAGTACAAAGACGAATAATGCAAAGCAAACAATAAATTTCAAGATGTCTTTTAATGTGATTTTCCGCGCAAACGCTTCTTTTAGCTCCTTTTTGTTTATATAAATCAAAACGACGGTAAGTACAAGGTCTAACGCCATAACTAAAACTACATAAGCAACAGTAATTTCAATAAGCCTTGTAGGTATCATTACTCTCCACAATACCACCAAAGTACCCAAGGCAAGAGAAATTCCCCACCTTATCACATCATTGTGGTTTTTCACCTTACTTTCGGCAGAGGTTATTTCTTTTTGCGACATTTCCATTCCCCTTGTCTGTTTTAGGGTGCAATATACCCCCTGCTGTTACTGCGTCGCCCCCATAATCCAATCCGCTATATCCTGTAAAACCTGCGTATCTACATTCCCCACCGCTTGCGTTATCCCCATTGCGTGTTGTACAAAATTGGTTGCGGTAGTCGGCATGAAAAGATGATTTAATCCCTCGTATACCGTAAAAGTAACATCATCATGGTCGGCAAATAATTCTTGCAACAGTACGAAGTCTATATCCGCAAGCACTTGGAAATCACTACCGCCCTGCAATACCAAAATCGGTACAGCTACCTTTTTTGCATAATCGGCAAAGGGGTGTTGCTGTATATCTTTCCAGTAGTAAGCCATTGTACCCAATGCGGGTATTGGGGTTTCCCTCGCTTCTTCGGCAGTCATATAAGCGATAGAGCCGAATATGTCTGAAAGTATTGCCAATTCCGCAAGCATAACTGTCTTTGTTGCTTCATCAATTAAGCCATCATCTAAGCCCGAAAGAACGGAAGCCGTGCTTTGTTCAATAAACATATCAAGCATACAGCGGGGGGAAGCCGCCATTAAAATCAAGCCCGCAAAATTACCGCCGTTTTCGTGTATACGAGGTGCAAGCACACCGCCCAAGCTATGCCCGACAATGAAAACCCTGTTTTCATCAATGCGGGGGTGGTTGCGTAGTTTTTCTGTGGCTAAAATTGCGTCCTCTATGGCTTCATGCCATACCGTACCTTTGCCGCCGAGTTCTTCTGCCAACCGTGGGGCGTGGGCGAAAGTCCTTTTATCGTGACGGATAACGGCTATACCCTGTGAAGCCAAAAAATCGGCTATGTCACGATAGGGCTTGTTGCCGTGTATCGTGCCGTCCATATCATGGGCCCCCGACCCGTGAACGATTACAACGGCGGGCACTTGCCCTGCCGCATTATCAGGCATGGATAAAATACCGTTAAGGGGAAAGTCCGTGTCTGCTCCCAAGACCACCGTATAATCGGTAAAGCCGTTACGCTGTGTAGCCGTTGGGGAGGTTGTTTCGGCAAGTATTAGCGTACCCCCTGTTAGCAAACCTTGTATAATACCGTCCTCGGAAAAAACAATATTCCACCCGAAGCCAAAATCTGTGTGCCGCATGATAACGCCGCAAATAAAATATCCGTCATGTACAGCGTTTTCTATTCCGTGGATTTCGATAAATTCCCCTGCTAATGCAATGATTTCATTCCATGCGTTTTGTAAGCCGCCCGTTCCGACTCCCTGTGTCATTGCTTCACTAAACATAGCTGCCGCCACATCAAAATCCCCGCTTGCAACCGCCGTTATAAATAAAGTGGCGCGTTCGTTTAACAAGTCCCAATTTACATTCCCTGCTGTAACGTATGAATCCGAATCACCGTTTTGTACAGGGTCGTTATCGCTTGAACAACCGCTTGCGATTAACAACAGTAAAATGGATAAAATGATTACGGGTAGCTTTCCTCTGTGTACGCTGAAAAATTTTGACATGATTTTACGCTCCTTAACAGCTATGTTTTATTTAATCATTCATAATCGCTACAAAAGTTACTACAGGGGCAACGAATGTCGCGCCAACTATGAGCCAGTTTATCGCAGTTATCCCTGTTAAGTTTGTAATAAGTAATACGACACCTAAAATGCCCGATAACACGCCGATAAATTTTAATACCATTTTTCCTGTGATTAAGATTCTTTTCTTTTCGTCCACATAATCACCCTTTATAGATTTATGCTAACTTTGGGGGTTATCTCCATAGCACCATTACAATGATTGTTTAATCAATTCAACTGTTGCATCGGGGTCATCTACGCCGATGATAAGACTCTCGAAGTCCTCATCTTTTAATGTGATAACAACGGCTTCTTCTTTTTTCTTTATATCGTAGAACACCCTTTTGCCTTCCTGTACAAATGAACCACCGAAGTACCCAAACCAATCTGTACCCACTCGTTTCTCGATACCTACAGGCGTATCTTTCCACGCCAAGCCTGTTGTCACATCTTGTACATTAGTGAGCGGGATAGATAACTCACTTTTAACCGCAAAGAATTTTCTTGCGCCTTGCACCGTGATAACCAGTTGACCATCTTCGATTCTTACTCGTGACATTGTCCGTGCCTCCGTTAATTTATTTTGTTTAATAAACCGTTAGCCTTTCAATCTTTTGAATGTCAACAAAACAGTATGAGCTGAATCCACTACGGCATATGCCACTGCCATAGAATGGGTAACAAGCTCCCACCCGTCGGAAGCCATTTCATTGATTATTTCATCAACAACGCCAGCTTGACACACATCTGCATCTTTTCTTTTTTTGGTTATGTTGAAATTTGCGATAACTGCTTCACTCTTGTACTCATACATGGTATATCCTCTCCCTTACTTGTTGTCGTTGCCTTTTTCGTTTGCAATTTTGACTATGCCAATGGACATAGGTACAACTATAGCGGTTGTCATAATTCCCGTTATAGCAGGATTTACTTCAAAGAAATGGTTAGCGACACCGACTGCTGTACCAACGATTATTGCTGAAATAATAATGGTGATAAAAATTTTTGCTTTCATTTTATTTCCTCCTGTATTTACCCTGCTATACGCATAGGGCTTTTATTTTGTGCCATATATCACGGCAGATGTAAATAACAATCAACCCAACCGCCCAACATAGCACAAGGACAGCGCAAGCAATTATTCGAGCCTTTTTAATTCTTCGTTGAAATTCCTCATGCGTTATGGCTTGCTTTCCTGCAACAATTCTCTTTTTGTTTTCTTCTTCAATACTTGTTGAGGCAGAAAACAAAACGTATATCATCAATGGCAACGGTAATAAAGATAATAAAATCTGTAGCCAGTTTGGATTCATAAGACACCCCCTTGCGCTTCCAGTCGTTGCCGCAAAGCCGTATCGCTCATTGTAAAATAAGTCTATCAAAAATTTTTCACCGTGCCGAAAGAGGGAGTAACTTACGCACTCAAGGGAGTAATTTACACACCGCCTATATTGTTATCATGTAGCTATAGTGGTAAAATATAAAGAGATTCGATGAAAGAGATAGAAACAACCAAAAAACAATAGAATTTTTTTGAACGGCAAAGAAATAACCCGAAAGGGCGTGTGATAACCTGTTATGATGCGGAGGGTGTGAGATAATGAATATATATGTATTTTTATTTCTTTTTTCAATTGGAATTTTAACACTTTCAATGGAAAGAGTAATGAGCATATTTTTTGAGAAAAGAAGAGCACCTTTGCCCGTTACCATCTTTTCATATCTTCTTTTTTGGGGCGCAATGATTACGCAACATTTATTGCCGATAACACTGTATGTATATGTATTTGTCTTAGCCTTAATAATCATAACACTAAACTACGAAGCTTCAATGATAAAACGATTTTTAGCGTTTTCTGGCTGCTATGTTATATTAATTTTAAGTACAGCTATTTTTAGGATTTTTATATATATCCTGCCGTATGGTATGTTTTCCAGCATGAGTGCTTATTTTTCGTCAAACGCAGTAACGTATCTGTTAGTATTGTTGGCGTTTCAACGCTTCAAATTTATAAAGAAAAACACAGTGTATTCTAACAAATTCTTGCTGCCTTTGTGCTTTATTCCGATTGTCGAATTAATCAGCACAAGTTTACTTCCATTAAATATACCTAATCATTTAGAGATTTTTCATATGATTATTTTAATCGGTGTTGCCTTCATTATTTTCTACCTTCACAATAGCCTTTCAAAATCTATCGAAGATAACGTAAAATCTGCACTTCATGCTCAGGAAAAGGAATATTATTTTACACAAAGCCAACTAATGCAAGAATCGGTGGAAAATATTAAATCCATGCGCCACGATATGAAATTACACTTGGCAACCGCAAGGGATTTTATTTCTACCGATAAAACAGGCGAAGCGGCCGCCTACCTCAATGGCTTACTTGGCGATATAGAAGAAAGCGGCGTATACAGCAACACAAACAACACCGCTTTTGACAGTATAATCAATTTCAAGCTGAACAACGTCAAACAAGAAAACATCAAACTGGATATACGCCTGTTAATCCCCCCTGCGTTGAATATCAAGGTAGCCGACATTGTAACCATAATAGGTAACTTATTAGACAATGCCCTTGACGCAGTTTCTAAGGTTGAGGATAAGATGATAAAGCTGGATATTGAATACAGCAGGGAAAGCCTGTTTATCCAAGTGGAAAATACTTTTGACGGCGTGGTTAAATATGATAATAATACTGATGATAAGCAAATATCCACCCGAAAAAGCGGCGGCGAACACGGTCACGGCTTGAAAAATATCTGCAAGTCCGTAGAAAAATACAACGGACATATAGACATCACCCATGACGAAAATATTTTTACGGTAACGATGATTTTATATGTAGACGAATGACATACCCATTATCGAGAGGGAATTAGACGCGGCGATAAAACTTAACAGGACAGGGGCGAAGTAAAAAATGTTACCCTGCCCTTTATTTTTGTAAGGCTGTCGTGCCATAAAATCGCGGTAGCTTTTTACGCTTGAAGCCAAGCGTTATTTTTTTGCCAAAAATTCTGTAGCAGTTTGCCACAACGTCTGTTTTGGGGTGAGTAGTATATAAGGGAAAGCAAACACGCAAGCATAGGCAACCAAAAACTGCCCAGTAAAACACGGAAATCAATTTTCATCCGCCTTGGGTAGAAAAGGTTATTGGTGTTAAGTCTCTATAAAGATTTGAGAATGGCTGATTTGATAATTGCGTCGTCCGCGAGGTGGGGCAAGGTGATATGCCCTTGGCCGCTGTAGTTTTTGTTGTATTCGGCGGCGATTGTAATGGAATTTTCATTCCGGGCCCAGGCGCGGCGGGCTATGCCCCCCATAACATCCCACATCATGGCGGATTTTATGATTTCGGCAGCGGCGTCTGAGCCGTCCAGCATCATTCCAAAGCCGCCGTTGATGGACTTGCCGATGCCCACGCCCCCGCCATTGTGCAACGCAACAAGGGACATTCCCCGGGCGGCGTTGCCGGCAAAGCACTGAGTAGCCATGTCGGCCATTACATTGCTGCCGTCCTTTATATTGGAAGTTTCGCGGAATGGGGAATCCGTGCCGGATACATCATGATGGTCGCGGCCCAGCATAATCGGGCCAACTTCGCCGTTTTTGACCATTTCATTAAAGCGCAAAGCAATTTTTGTGCGGCCCTCGGCGTCCTGATATAAGATTCGCGCCAAAGTGCCCACCACCATTTTATTTTTTTCCGCGTCCCGCACCCAAATGTAATTGTCCCGGTCTTGAGCGCGACGATTTGGGTCGATGCAGTCCATGGCGGCGGCATCGGTTTTGCGCAAATCCTCTGGGTTGCCAGAGAGACACACCCAGCGGAAGGGCCCATAGCCATAGTCAAAGAGCTCCGGCCCCAGAATATCCTCTACATATGACGGGAAAATGAATCCGTCCTTTTCGTCCATGCCGTTTTTGGAAATTTCCCGCGCCCCGGCGTCGTAAACCGCCTTGAGAAAGGCGTTGCCATAGTCGAAAAAATACGCTCCGCGCTGGGATAAAACCTGTATCAGCCCGATATGCTCGCGCAAAGTATCATCCACCAGCATGGCGAATTTTTCCCGGTCGGTGGATAAAAGCCGTGTGCGTTCCTCAAAGGGAATTTGCGGGCAATAGCCGCCCTCATATACATTGTGGCAAGATGTTTGGTCGGAGAGTAAATCAATGTGAATATTGTTATCTACCGCATATTGCAGCAAATCTACGATGTTCCCATGATAGGCAATGGACATGGGCTCTTTTTTTGCCAAAAATTCCGCCGCCGTTTTAAATGCTTTGTCCAAATCATCTACTACCATTTTAACCCAGCCTTGCTCATGACGGGTTTTGATGCGCGAGGCGTCTACTTCGGCAACGATTGCCACGCCCCCGGCAATTTCCATGGCTTTCGGCTGCGCACCGCTCATGCCGCCTAAACCACTGGACACAAAAAGAATCCCGCTCAAGTCCTGGTCATTTGAAAGGCCCAGCTTCAACCTGCCCGCATTAAGCAGCGTGTTATACGTGCCGTGTACGATTCCCTGGGGGCCAATGTACATCCAGCCCCCGGCTGTCATTTGGCCGTAGTTGGACACGCCCATTTGCTGGGCTATTTCCCAATCGGGGATATTATCGAACATGCCCACCATCAGCGCGTTGGTGATGATTACCCTTGGCGCGTGGGGCTTTGACGGAAACAGTCCCAGGGGATGGCCGCTGGAAATCACCAGCGTCTGAAACTCCGTGAGTTCTTGCAGATACTTCACAATCAGCCGGTATTGCATCCAATTCTGGCAGACACTGCCCGTTTCGCCATAGGTCACAAGCTCATATGGATACAGAGCCGTTGCGAAGTCCAAATTATTGTCAATCATCACTTGAAATGCTTTGCCGGCTAGGCATTTCCCCGGGTATTCCTCCACGGGCTTGCCGTAAATCCGTCCCACCGGGCGATAACGATAGGCGTAAATCCGCCCGTAGGTCACAAGCTCTTCCATAAATTCCGGCGCGAGGGCTTCATGCAAATTTTCCGGTACATAACGCAGCGCGTTCCGCAACGCAGTTTCCGCCTGGGCTTTTGTCAGCCGAAACCCCCGGCTGGGTGCACGAAGAATACCCTCGTGAAACACGGGGTATTCCGGCAAAGTGTTTTCCAATTTAATTTCCACTTAATCCACCGCCTTTACAATAATCACCATCTGTACAGTATTGTGATATACGCGGCAAATTAAGTCAAGTGGGTTCTGTGCCACTACACTTGCGCTGCCTCTTTTGCTCGTTTTTGCACTGCGTCTATTTCGTCTGCTGTCATTCCGCATTTCAACCTGTGCTGAATGGTCTTCAGGTAATTCTTGTACTCATCCAATTTTCCGGCGTCCAGCATTGCCTGCGCGTACTGGTTTTCGTAGTAGGCGAGCTCTTGCGCCTCTCGCTTTTCACGTTCTGTGGCCATCTGTACGTCTCCTTTCCGGGTTTCATTATAGCATACGGAGCATAGTCGCGACAAATTAAAGGGAGTGGCCCACTCACTTTATCGCCGCGCTTGGGCCACTCCTATAGACGTCTCCGTTGAAAATGCTATAGCTCTTCCGGACGGGGGCGGCTTCCGGTCATCCAATTTCGCCGCAAAGCTGATGAAAGTTGATTTCCGTGGAAAAGCCCTTATTAAATGTTTGAAATATTTGGGAGATATGGTATACTGGCTCTAAGAATATGTCCGAGGTATTGTATGAATGATTTTGAAAACAAGGCGGGAGAGGAAGCCCTTTCACCGGAAGAGGCCGGAAGCGTAAGAGGCGAGCTGCTAAATGACGCTTGGGGCTGGGTAAAGACTATCCTTTTTGCGGTAGTTTTCGCGCTGATAATCACCAATTTCGTGATTGTGAACGCCTCTGTGCCAACGGGCTCGATGGAGGGCACGATTCGGGTAAATGACCGCATCGTGGCGTTTCGGCTGAGTTATTTATTTTCCGAGCCTCAGCCGCTGGACATTATTGTTTTCCGCGGCCCTGACGATGAGTCTACATTATATGTAAAGCGTGTTGTGGCCGTGTCCGGCGATGTTATTGAAATCCGCGACGGGAGGGTTTTCATCGGAGACGACCCGCAGCCCCAGCGCGACGATTTTGTTCAAGGGAATTTTATCGGAAACTTCGGCCCCTTTGAGGTGCCGGAGGGTCATTTTTTTGTGCTGGGCGACTACCGCACAAATTCGCTGGATTCCCGCCACTGGAACAATACCTTTGTATACCGCCGCCAGATTCTCGGGCGGGTGATTTTCAGATACTTCCCGGGTTTTCAAAACCTGACTACAACTTAAAAGGAGTGCTTTACACATGCAAAGAATCAACAAAGAAATGCTTATTACCGACGCTTTAGAAATGGACATGGGCCTTGCCGATGTCCTTGGCAAACACGGCATGGGCTGCCTGGGATGCCCCGGTTCACGGGGGAAAACGCTGGAAATGGCAGCCTCCGGGCATGGCGTTGACATTGACGTACTGATTGATGAAATGAACGCTTTTATAGCCGCCAAAGCCTAACTAGAGCGTGTTTTAGTGCATATCCGGAGAACAACAACCGCCGACCTGCCCTCCGTAATGGCAATTTACGCCTCTGCGAGGGAATTCATGCGCGAAAGCGGCAATGCCGGCCAGTGGGGTGACGAGCATCCGCCCCGCGCAATGATAGAAGATGACATTCGCCGCGGCGAAAGCTATGTATGCGAAAAGGACGGCGAGGTGCTGGCGGTTTTTATGATAAGCCCCGGCCCAGACCCAACATATGAAAAAATCGACGGCGCGTGGCAAAATGATGCGCCTTATTCTGTTGTGCACCGCATCGCAAGACATTCGCTTGCCGGGCGCGGCGCGAAGGGCGTAGGCGCATTTTGCCTGAACTGGTGCATTAAAAACTTCGGAAATCTACGCATCGACACCCACAAAGATAATGCCCCAATGCTAAAGCTATTGGGGCAGTTGGGATTTATTTATTGTGGAATCATCTGGCTCGAAAACGGGGACGAACGGCTGGCCTTTCAAAAAGCGATTCATTCACTATAGCCATACCCTCACGGTAGACCCGTCGCTTGAAGCTACTTCAACCAGCGGTTCGCCGTTTAAAAGCTTCCGGCAGCGGCGTATTTCTTTAAAAAGAATTCTCATTTGTGTGTATGTTAAATCAATTTGTACATATTGTTTTGCAGCGGCGGGGATGGCCAGCCTGCAAAAAGCCGCCGTTATCGGGTTGAAAAATAATCGGGTGGGCAACCGCAGGTTAAAATTGCTGTCTTCTGAACTGACCTTTATACGCATTGCAGCCCCCGCCTATTCTACGCTGACAGTTATGATATGGCCGTCAGCACTGTTGACCTCTACGAGATTCCCCATCATGCCGCTTTCAACCATTTTTATGATTGCAGCGAAGTCTATGTTTTTCAGCGCGTCGTTGCTACCCGCGCTCATATTCATCAGCGCGCCTATTTCGATTCCCGCTTTCAGAAGGGGCATCGGCAGATTAACCTTTACCTTGTCACCGTCCGCCGAAAGAACCTTTATGCGCAACACCAGCTGGTCGAATGCCTTCCGCTCCCCGGCAGGCATCATCCGCACCGCACCGGATTCCTCCCCGCGAAGTAACCTGTCTAGGCTTACCCCAAAGTAATCCGCCAGCTGCGGCATCACCCCAATGTCCGGACATGAAATGTCATTTTCCCATTTACTTACCGCTTGGGACGTTACTCCCATGATTTCCGCCAATTGCTCCTGCGTAATATTCCTCTGACGGCGATACTCGCTGATTCTGCTTCCTAAACTTGCCATGCTTATTACCTCCCTTTGCTTTATAATACAATTTTACTGCGTAAAACCTAGGGATTACAGATATCACTGGTTGCTATTTGAGAGCATTAGTTGATTTATTTGCAACCTATGGTTGATTCAGCTCGGTAATCCTCGCACTTTCAAAAAAAGCTTGCAACGAATTTAATCGTTACAAGCTTTTTCATTTCCTCCCCGACCAGGATTCGAACCAGGGACCTATCGGTTAACAGCCGAGTGCTCTACCGCTGAGCTATCGAGGAAAGTATATGAACATTAAAAACTCAATATAGAGAAGGAGCGAAACAATAGTTCAAAAAAGTGTAGTGTGTAGAAAAATGGATGAACGTATGGCTTGAGCGTAATTCATTGTTTTTGCCAACTCTGGCTAGCAATTCCAAAACCCGCTTGAACCATGCGGTTTTTGAAATTGAAGCTCGACTAGGCAAAAGCCAATGTCATGGTCAAGCCCTCGGACTATTAGTACGGGTCATCTGAACATGTTACCATGCGTACAACTCCCGCCTATCAACCTTGTGGTCTACAAGGGTCCTTACTCGCTTAAAGCGATGGGGAATCTAATCTTGAGGACGGCTTCACGCTTAGATGCCTTCAGCGTTTATCCGTTCCGGACTTGGCTACCCTGCGGTGCAGTAGGTCTGCAACAGGTACACCAGCGGTCCGTCCATCCCGGTCCTCTCGTACTAAGGACAGAGCCTCTCAAATTCCCAACGCCCACATCGGATAGGGACCGAACTGTCTCACGACGTTCTGAACCC